>JAFRQL010000146.1 GCA_017428655.1 Bacillota bacterium
CCGCATCCAGCGCATGAAAGAAAAGGAGGCAGAACGCAATGGCAGACAATAACCTTCAGCCTTTGCTTGAGGTAAAAGACCTGAGCATGCATTTTGTCAACGGAAAGCGCCGGAAGCAGAGCATCGTCAAGGCCGTCGACCACGTATCCTTCGACATCTATCCCGGAGAGACCTTCGGAATGGTCGGAGAATCGGGCTGCGGCAAGACCACATGCGGACGCACCATCATAAGGCTCTACGATCCGACCGGAGGCCAGATCTTCTACAAGGGCGTCGAGATCTCCGGAAAGATGACCAGAGAAAAGCGCAAATTCATCACCGAGAACATCGCCATGGTCTTCCAGGACCCCATCGCCTCTCTGAACCCCCGTATGACCGTACAGGAGATCATAGGAGAAGGCCTCAAGATCAGGGGCATGGAGGATCCCGCGGAGCGCGAGAAGGTGGTCGTGGACATGCTTGAAAGGGTCGGTCTCCAGAAGGAGCACGCGACCCGCTATCCCCACGAGTTCTCCGGCGGACAGCGCCAGAGGATAGGCATCGCGAGGGCCCTCGTGGTAAAGCCCTCTATGATCATCGCGGACGAACCGGTCTCCGCTCTGGACGTATCGGTCCAGGCCCAGGTAATAAACCTGCTCAACGACCTTAAGGAGGAGTTCGGCCTGACCATCATGTTCATAGCCCACAACCTCTCCGTCGTAAAGTACTTCTGCGACAGGATCGCGGTCATGTACTTCGGAAAGCTGGTAGAGCTGGCGACATCGGACGAGCTCTTCGCTCATCCCTGCCATCCCTACACCAGAGCTCTGCTCTCGGCCATCCCCCTCCCCGATCCGGTATCGGAAAAGACCAGGGTCAGGCTCAGCTACGAGCCCCCCAAGAACAGGGACGAGAGCCTGCTCTCCTACCACACCGTCGCGGAAGGCCACACGGTCCTCTGCACCGACGAAGAGTTCGAGGAGATCATGAAGAACTACTGATCCCAGAAACAAAGAGATCACAAAAACGCTCCGGGCTTTCCGGAGCGTTTTTCATTGTTTCAGTATCGTTTGAGTCAGTTTGGGACCGGGATCGTCCCGATATGCCCCGGCTGGAAGCCTTCGCCCGATGCGCGGAGCCCTTACACTTTACGGCCTCAGGTACTCGCTCCAGACCGCCAGGTTCTTCACGTCGGCGGCAAAGGGATCGAGATAATACGGACCGTAGGTCAGCTCCTGGCTCAGCATGCCCTTGTACCCGCATTCGTAAAGCGCCTTGAGATCCTCGCCAAGATTACGCTTTCCCTCTCCCCACAGGAAGTGGAAATACGGGTCTCCGTCGATCATGTGGGTGTGGATGATGTTCTCCGCACCGAAGATGTCGAACCATTGGCGTATGGTCTCGCCGGCGACGCCCATGGCGGTGAGGTCGATCATGACCTTGAACCGGGGATGATCCACCATGTCGAAGATGTGCTTTATATCCTGCGCCCGGTACCCCATCAGGGATTCCTGGGGCCTGAGGGACTCACAGGCCATGGTGACGTCCAGCTGATCTCCCAGCTCACAGAGCCTTGAGAACATCTCGGCGCAGCGTTTTCTTCCCGTCTCCAGGTCCTCGTTCCAGTATCCCCAGCCGGTGTTGGCCTGCATGATATGGCAGTCCAGCTCGGCGGCGAGCCTCATGGCGTTGGCGAAATACTCGTAGGTCTGCTCGATGAGCTCCTTCTCGCTGACGGCGAACTGGTAGCGGTAGCGGCAGTTCTGGGCGGAGATGACCCTGACGGTAAGTCTGTTGTCCTTAAGGGCCTTCTTCTGACTGCTGATATCGCCGATGCCAAGGTGGTCGATGAAGAGGTTCTGGCTCCCTGCCAGCAGCTCCACGTTCCTGACCCCCAGCTCCCGCTGCTTTCTGCAGAAATACTCGAAGGAGTAGTTCTGATCGTAATGAAGGTTGAAAATGCAATAGCTTTCGTCCTTGCTGAAATATCTCATGACGCCTCCTCTACCCTTCAAGATATGCCGACAGGGCATTGACGTTGGCTTCGTCCGCGGCCTTCGGGCAGAACCAGTAATTCTGGGGCACGTGGGAGGCGCCGGTAAAACCCTTCTTCTCGTCGACGAGAGCGGGATCGAACCAGTTGCCCCTGACGTTGATATCAAGGCCGAGGCAGCCTTCATAGCCCCATTTGGAGAGCTTTTCCAGATACTCATCCAGAGGATGAAGACCCTCGCCCCAGACCAGCCTTCCCGCAGGACGTCCGTCGGTAAAGTGGATGTGGACGATGTCGCTTCCCAGAGCCTCGAACCACTGGTCGATGGTCTCTCCGGCGGTCCTCATGGCGCAGATGTCGAGGCAGGCTTTGACAGCCGGACTGTTCACTTCCGCCAGCAGCTGCCTGAGCTCGGGCAGAGTGTTGATCACGAAGGACTGATCGGGAGTCAGGGTCTCGACGGCGATGACGACGCCCTGTTCTTCCGCGGCCTTGCAGATGATCTTAAGGGCCTCCACCGCCCTGCTGACGGCCAGTTCCTTTCCCTTGTCATAAAGGCCTCCGGCGCAGCTCACGACGACGATGCCGGCGCCCAGGGCCTTTGCCGCGAGCACCGCGTTCTTAAAGTACGACAGGCCCTTCTCCCAGACCTCCGGGACGCTGCAGCAGAGGGTGAAGGGATAGGTCACGCTCTCGCACAGCAGCACCGGGATATCCAGGCCCCTTCGGGACGCCGCCTCTTTTACCGGAGCGCAGTCCTGAAAGCCCTCCCGGCCAAGCAGGAAGTGAGGCGATCCCGCCCACAGCTCGATGTTCTTAAGTCCAAGCGCCGCCTGGCCATCGAGAAAATCTTCAAAAGGATAGAGCCGCCAGTGGATGTTCACACCGGCCAGCTGGCTTTTCTTCAGTTTCGGCATTCTGACCTCCTTGACAGTGATCTCTTTGAACAAGATGATATCACACCCTGGTATTAAGTGGAAGACCAACTGAAGATCCGGCCGCGTCTGCCTTTCCCTCGTCCGCCGTCCCGCACCCTCGCAGGTCTTCCTTTGGACTCATTTTTATAGACTTGCGCGCCGAAAGGTGATATAATAATATCAAATTTGTGATTTCGACACGTTCCAAACGGAGGTCATCATGGATAAGATAATAACCATCGGAAGAGAGTTCGGAAGCGGCGGCCACGAGATCGGAATGAAGCTGGCCGAAATGCTGAACATCCCCTTCTACGACAAAGAGCTTCTCAAAAAGGTCTCGGACATGGGCGGGCTCCACGAGAGCTTTCTGGAGACCCACGAGGAAAAGGCTCCCCAGCTGCTCAGCGCGTCCTTTGAGCGCAGCCTCATCGACACCTATTATCAGCCGACCCTCTCGGACACCATCTTCCTCGAGCAGTCCAAGGTGATCAAGCAGATCGCCTCCGAAGGCCCCTGCGTCATCGTCGGACGCTGCTCTGACTACGTCCTGCGCGACAGCAATGTCTTCACCGTCTTCGTCTGCGCCAGCATGGAGCACAAGATCTCAAGAAAGTATGCCGTCGCTCCCGAAAAGGCCGACTACACCGACGCCCAGATGGAAAAGTACATCAAGTCCATCGAAAAGCAGAGGCGCAAGTACTACGAGCACTACACCTGCCGCAAATGGGGCGATGTGAGCAACTACGATCTTTGCATCAACACCGACCACATCGACGTCGAGGGCGCTGCCAAGGTCATAATCACCGCTTTGGAGAATTATAAATAACAAAACCGCTTGCAACCGGACAAAAGTTGTTGTATCATCATCGGGTGACAGCGATGTCACCCGGTGTTTAACACGGGGCATTAGCTCAGCTGGGAGAGCGCCAGGTTCGCAATCTGGAGGCCAGGGGTTCGATCCCCCTATGCTCCACCAACAAAATCCTTGAAATCTCAACGGTTTCAGGGATTTTTATTTTTATCCAACCTGCTTGAATAGTGGTCTTTGTCTACCGGATGTCTACCGAATCTCAAAAATGCCTACTATAACAAGGGAAGGATACCTATCCTTCCCTATCGTAGACAAGAGATATAGGACAAAAAGTGTTGGTAAAAACCGCTGTGATCATTGAAAAATCAATGGTTACAACGGTTCAAAGATTTTTGCAGGCACTTTGAGGGTGGACAAAAGTGTTGGTAAAAAGTCCGTAAAGCGTTGAAAATACCGGCCTTGTTCGGGTTAATCTTCCTTAAATCATTTAGATGGAGGAAGATAGTATGTATCAGGCAAATTGCCCTGTCTGTAAAAAGAAAAGCATCAGATATGGAAAAGATCATGCCGGCTCTCAGCGATGGTATTGCAAAGAATGCAGACTTTCTTTCACGCAGAAGATAGATAAACAAACTATGATCCTTCAGTATAGATCAGGAGCAGATCAACTGTTCCTTGTCTTTTTCAGGCAATTTCTAAAAGAAAGTCAATGTTTTGGGAGCTTCCTGGCGGCGATCTGACACCTGATCTACTCTAGACCAGCGGTCTGCATCGCGGACAGACAGGAAATGAAATATTATAGAAGTATCAGCGCTAAAAAGCATGTATCTGTTCAGCTAAAGACCGTTCTTCCCGAACAAAGAGGAATATCATCCCCCGATCATTATTGTCAAAAGCCTTAAAAACGGCGAAATTGTCAATAATGGCCTGATCCCCTTAAATGAAAGCTTGCGAAAACCTTTAAAAAGGTCAAATTAGTCAATCATCGCCCGGATCCCCAAATGAAAACTTGAAAAAGCCTTTAAAAACATCAAAATAGTCAAAGATCCCGAAGGACCCTCAAGCGTCATATCGCGATAACTATCCCCGATCCCGTCCCGACGCCGACGCAAGCCATCAATGCACATAAAAACGGGCATCCCGGCCAGATATCCGGAAAATGCCCGCATTATGATCTTTGACTTCGACCGACCCTTTATTATCCTTCAGTCTTCTTCACCTTAGGCTCGTGATACTCTACTCCCTGATCGAAGACCACCTTTTCGGGCGGGACCTCGAGCAGCTCGGGGTGGTCCAGGTACTTCTTGACGTCGGCGAAGAGCCTGGCGTAGTGAGCGCCGGAGCAGACCCTCTCGTCGGCGGTGATGCCGATGGGAAGATACCGCCTCATCCTCATGTTTCCGCCCTCGACGACGGCGATCCTCTCGGGGACGCCCATCCCAAGGAAGAGCCCCACGTTGCCCCAGTTGTACAGGTGATGGTTCACGTCGTGAAGGCCGATGGACGCGGTATTGGTTATGTACATACCGACGTAGAAGGGCAGTTCCTCCATGAGTATGGAGGGGGCGATCCCGTATTTATCCAAGATCTTCACGAGGCCGACGACGACCGTGGCAAGGCCGGGCACCGCGAAAAGGGTCCTGAGGAGCTTGTCCACGAAGCCGGGGGCCTGCTCGTCCCTGTTCGCCTCGATGGCGGCGACCATCCTGTCGCGCACGTCGTAAACCGTGTCGGTCAGATCGAACTTGATCTTGACCACCGCCTCGCCCTTGTCGATATCCTCCGGATCCTTGAGGATGGTGAAGGCCGCGGAGCAGTTGTTTCTTGCGAAGAGCTGCTTGTTCATTATGAAGCGGTTGACTTCGGGATTGGCGGAGATCGCTCTTACGTAAGCCGCCACTATGATCTGCATGTACGACAGGGTCTCGTTCTTCTCGGCCTTCTGTCTTTTTACATAGGCGTTGAGCCTTTCAAGATTTGCCCTGTGCTTCAAAAATACCTGAGCGTCGCAGCGCATAGGCATTACGTATGATGTGATCTTTATTACCGGGTCTATGCCTTTGACCCTTACGCCGTCAGGCCTTTTTCCAAACATCGCGGTGAACCTTTCTTAGTTTTGTTTACTTTAAGATTTTACCCATTTATAGGGGATTAATCAATCTGAAAATGACCAAAACTGCCGCTTTTTGAGGCCCGGGGGGACGCGAACGGATGAGAACCAGGAGTATATTTGTGCATCATCAGATATTTGTACCATATCACCGTCCATGGTATAATATTGAAATGACAGCAGACGCTCGATAACCGTCGCAGAAAGCGGGAAAGGATCCGGGATGAAGATCAAAGAACGTCAGATGGACTATCAACAGGTCATCGCACTGCCAAGGGAAAAGCACCATCCTCCCAAAAGACCTTCCATGTTCTTCAGGACCTTCCTCAAGACGGTCAGCGCCCCGGAGCTCAGGAAGGTCGGATTCACCCTCACTGAGGAAGGCATGGAAAAGCTGGGTAAGGACGAGCCCGCCCTTTTTCTCATGAACCACTCCAGCTTCATCGACCTTAAGATCGCTTCGGTCATCCTCTGGCCCCGCCCCTTCAACATCATCTGCACCTCCGACGGATTCGTCGGAAAAGCGCCCCTCATGCGGGCAATAGGCTGCATCCCAACGAGAAAATTCCTCACCGACGTGACCGCCAGCGAGGCGCTGAGGAGCTCAAGAGGGAGGTCGGCTGCATCCCAACGAGAAAATTCCTCACCGACGTGACCCTGGTCAGGGACATGAACTACGCGGTGAAAAAGCTCCGTTCGTCGATACTCATGTACCCCGAGGCCAGCTACACCTTCGACGGCACCGCCACTCCCCTGCCCGATCAGCTGGGAAGATTCGTCCGCATGCTCAAAGCGCCGGTCGTCATGATAAAGACCGAAGGCGCCTTTGCCAGGGACCCCCTCTACAACATGCTGCAGATCAGAGACGTGAAGGTCAGCGCGAAGATGACCTACGTGATGTCCGGAGAGGAAGCCGCGTCCAAGTCTCCTGAAGAGATCAACCGGATCCTGAGAGACCTGTTCAGCTTCGACAACTTCAGGGACCAGCAGCAGAGCGGCACGGTCATAGACGAGCCCTTCAGGGCGGACGGTCTCAACCGGGTCCTCTACAAATGCCCGGTCTGCGGCAGCGAGGGGACCATGGAGGGCAAAGGCGCCGTCCTGACCTGCAAAAGCTGCGGCAGCAGGTGGACGCTGACCGAGACCGGATATCTCGAAGCGGAGAGCGGTAAGGGAGTCTTCGACCACGTTCCAGAATGGTATTCCTGGGAAAGGCAGTGCGTAAGAAAGGAGCTCGAAGAGGACACGTACAAGCTGGACGTGCCGGTGCTGATACGCATGCTCGTGGATACCAGGTGCATTTATACGGTGGGAGAAGGAAGGCTCACCCACGGCCCTGAGGGCTTTCATCTCACCGGATGCGGCGGGATGCTGGATTTTTCACTTCCTCCGTCCGCGTCCTACAGCCTTTATTCGGACTACTTCTGGTACGAGCTGGGGGACATGATATGCATAGGCGATGAGAACGCCCTGTATTACTGCTTCCCGAAGGAAGGGGGCGACGTGGTGGCGAAGACCAGGCTTGCCGCCGAAGAGCTCTACAAGATGACGTCGAAGAAAAGAGCCCGTTCCTGAATAAATGAAGATCCCCTGAAGACCGGTCTTCAGGGGATTTTTGTGTCCTTTATTGGCAGTTTCGGACGGTCCTACTGTTTATCGTAATACTTCTTTCCGGAGCTGGGCAGGAAATAGGTCCTGATGTATCCGTCCTTTGAGACTACGACGAACTCGTTGGTGGCTTCGATGTAGTAGATGTCGTCGCCGTCCTCCTTTTCGGTCTTGTGGAGGGCTTCGGGATCGTTGACCACGTCGCAGGCCGCCGCCTCGTATTCCTCGGCGCTGTCAAAGCCCATCTCGATGCCGTGCTTTTCGTAGTGCTGATCCAGGAGCTTCTGTGACCGGAAGTATAACTCGCGGTACTCCACCTCAGACTCCTTCTGAGGCTCCTGAGCGGGCTCTGAAGGCTTTTCTTCAGGCTTTTGAGCGTTTTCCTGTTCCTTGGTCTTATCGGCCTCAGAGGGCGTCTGCGAGGCTTCGGGAGGCGCCTGGGGCTGGTTGGTCTCTGCCGGCTGCTGGACAGCGGCCTGGGACTGGTCCTCGGGGACCTGGCCCACATGGGTGCCGGGCTCAGGGACCTGGGTCTGGCCGCTCTGCGGGACGTCGGCCTGCTGGGCGAGCTCCTTATTCTGCTGGCTCAGGGCCGAAAGATATGCGATCCCCAGGATTATTATCGCTGCGATGATCAGTATGTTCTTTAGCTTTCTGCGGTCCATCACCTGGCCGTTCCTTTCTTTTTCCACGCTTCCTTTGCTTCGTTGAGGCTCATCTCGTTGGCTCCGCCCTTAAAGTCGGGCTCCCTTCGCTGAAGTGGATCGTCCTCCCAGCCGCATACCGGGCAGATCTCGTAGCCTCCCTTTTCATCAAAGCAGGCGGCTCCGCAGACCGGACAGGCGTATCGGACCTGATATCCCGAGGGATCCTTTGCGCCGGACGCGCCTTTATCTTCTTTCTCAAAACCAAATACTTTTTTGATCTTTTTCCAAAGTTTCATGTCGTCTCCGCTGTCCAAAATGACAGGGACCTCTTTCGTGATGTGAAGCTCCGCCGGATCCACCGCGCATTCGAAGGCCGAGATCTGAACGCCCGCATCCCGGGCTCTCTTCAGCGCCTCTCCGAAGGCCGGATGGGTGCCGTAGTTGGGGACCAGCGCGGTCATCCCCTCCATCTGGATGACGAAGACCGCAGCGGCGGCATATCCTTCGCTTTTAGCCCGGATCAGGCCTTCGATGTGCCTGACTCCTCTTTCGGTGGGAGCATCGGGGAAGGCGGCGATACCGTCCCTTTCGAGGGTCACGCCCTTGACCTCGATGAAGCCCTCCCTGCCCTCCTCATCCATGACGTAAAAGTCAAAGCGGGAGTCGCCGTGGACGGTCTCGGGCTTTATCAGGGAGAGCCTGCCCATGCCTTTTATCCTGATGATACCGGCTTCGAGGGCTTCTCTTACCAGAGCGTTGGGCGCCTGGGAGTCGATGTTGACCATCAGGTCACCCTGATCGGTCTTCTTTTTTACCGCGATCAGGGAATATCTCAGCCTGCGGCTCCCCATCGAACCGGCGTGGTCCCGGAGCCAGATCTCAACTCCGGGGACCAGAAGCTCCCGGCATCGTCCGGTGTTCTTGACGTGGCATCTCACAGGCTCTCCGCCCTCATCCCCGTCAAGCTGCGCAAGGGCAATGAAACGGTTTGGCCTTGAAAGGAATCTTGCCCTGACCATGTCCTCATATTTCATTTGCTATTTGAAACCCTCTTCGAGCCTTTTTACGAAAAGCTCGCCCATGACCTTAAGGGACGGCAGATTGTAATCCTTGTTGAAGCGGGTCACCGGCATGCGGTCCCAGGCCTTCATCTGCATGTGCCTTAAGATATCCTCGAATCTTACCAGGCACTCGGTGGCTCCGTTGCCGGTCCCGCCGGCGCAGGCTACGATCAGGGCCTTCTTGTCCGCGAGGGAATGGTTGTGGTTGGCTTCGCAGCGGCGGAGCCTGTCCATAAAGGCCTTCATGACCTCGGTCAGGTCGTGCCAGTACACCGCGGTGACAAAGGCGACTCCGTCTGCCTTGAGCATCCTGTCGTAGATGTCCTGAAGATCGTCGTCTATGACGCAGTATCCGTCGCTCCTGCAGGTGCCGAAACCGTTGCCGCAGGCCATGCAGTGCTCGATCCGGCATTTGTTGAGCTGGACCATATCGGCGGTGCCTCCAGCCTTTCTGACGCCTTCGGCGAGGCTCTCCGCGGCTGAGGCGGTAAGACCGTCGACGTTGGGACTTGACCACAAAACAAGTATATTCATGACAGACCTCCTTTTCGGCCAACTTTTACTGAATACATTATATACGAAAAGCTGTGTTTGTCCAAGGGCTGCGGAAGGACGCTCCCGCTGCTCATAAAATACACCGCGGACCTGTTGACAACGAGGACATTGCGTGCTATCATACGTTTAACAATTAACTTAAATGTTAAATAACAAAGGAGAGTGATCGGCCTTGGGCATACAGAACACAATGAAGGCCCTGTCGGATCCGACCCGGCGCGAGATACTGAGCCTGCTGAAAATAGGCAGCCTTAGCGCCGGAGAGATCGGAGAGCACTTCGACATGAGCCTCCCCGCGGTCTCAAGGCATCTTTCGGTGCTGAAGGAAGCTGACCTGATCCGCGACACGAGAAAAGGCAAATTCATCTACTACGAGCTCAACACCAGCGTGATCGAAGAAGTCATGGTCTGGCTGAGCGGTCTCAAGGAGGGAAAATAGATGCTCAAAAGATATAAAGCGGTCATGATCATAACGATCCTCCTCTGCCTCATCCCCATGGCGGCGGGACTGATCCTCTGGGACAGGCTCCCCGACCCCATGGCTACCCATTTCGGTATCGACGGAGAGCCCAACGGCTGGTCCTCTAAGGCCTTCACCGTCTTCGGGATGCCCCTTTTCCTGGCCGTGATGGAACTGGTCTGCGCAGCAGCCATGTCCCTGGATCCCAAGTCCAGGAACATCGCGGCAAAGCCTCTGCTGGTCGTGTTCATAACGATGCCCGTCGTATCCTGGTTCATGGCATTCACCATCTACGGCTACGCCCTGGGACATAGACTGAACGTCGGATCCCTTTGCTGCATCCTTATCGGCGCCCTCTTCATCGCCCTGGGTAACTACATGCCCAAGAACGCCAGGAACTACAGTTTCGGGGTCCGCACACCCTGGGCCCTGGACGACGACGAGAACTGGACCCATACCAACAGGGTCGGGAGCATCTGCTTCATGGTCAGCGGCGCGGTCACCCTTCTTACCGGCCTTCTTACCCTGAAAAAGACCGGGGCGGGAACGGCCTGCTTCATAGTCATAATGGCAGCGGCCCTGATCTCCTCTGCCGTCACCATGGTCTACTCGTACCTCTATTTCAGAAAGCACGGAAAAGGCTCCTCAAAGGACAGGAACGGGGCGGAATGACCTCATACGCTCCGGATCATAAACAGGACCTGCCTTCCCGGGCAGGTCTTTTTGCGTAAAAAAAGGCAGGGGATAGGATGTGGGTGGTGCTCTCATACAGCACGAAAAAGTTTGGCCATCCGTATCCGGCCTGCCGCATCGATGATATCACATACGCAGGCTCATGAAAAGAGCGGGACAAAAACTGTCCGCAGCCTCTCTTGACACAAATAATCCTATAATAACCGCCAAATTATCAATAACTATCATATGCGGGAGCCCATGCCCCGTGATATAATTTTTGCGCTGATTTTTTTGAATTGCTGAAAGGATGTATGTATATGGCTCAGCTTGATTTCCCTGCCGCCTTTGAAGAATTCGCTGATGCGAGAAAAGCCGGCTTCATCACCATGAAGAACGCCAAGGAGGGCGGAAAGCTGGTCGCAGGTACCTTCTGCGCCTTCACCCCTCATGAACTGCTGGACGCTGCAGGCTTCTATTCCGTGAGCCTCTGCGGTATGAGCCCCGAGACTATTCCCGCGGCGGAGACCCAGCTCCCCAAGAACCTCTGCCCCCTCATCAAATCCAGCTACGGATTCTACCTCACCGACAAGTGCCCCTACACCTACTTCGCTGACCTGATCGTAGGCGAGACCACCTGCGACGGAAAGAAGAAGATGTACGAGATGCTCGGCGAGGACAAGAACGTCTATACCCTTCACCTTCCCCAGGGCGTCGCGATCCCCCAGGCAAAGGAGATGTGGGTCACCGAACTGAAGCGCTTCAAGGATTACCTTGAAAAGACCTTCAACGTGACCATCACCGACGACGATCTGAGAAAGGCCTGCGAGACCAGAAACAGGCTCAGGATCGCCAAGAGAGAACTGATGGAGCTCCTCACCGAGGAAGTTCCCCCCATCTCCGGCACCGAGCTCTACACCTTCCTGGACGGTCTCGGGTTCAAATTCGACATCGAAGACGCCATCAACAGGGTCAACGAGCTCAAGGAAGGCATCTCCGCCATGAAGAGCGACAAGGTCAACCCCAAGGGCAAGCGCATCATGGTCACCGGCTGCCCCATCGGAGGAGTCTTCAAGAAGGTCGTCGGAGCTGTCGAGGCCGCTGGAGCCAACGTGGTCTGCTTTGAGAACTGCGGCGGCATCAAGCCCGTCATGAAGGTCATCGACACCAAGGCCGAGGACATCTATCAGGCCATGGCCGAATACTATCTGGACATAGGATGCTCCGTCATGACCCCCAACAAGAGGCGCATGGAGACCCTGCCTCCCCTCTTCGAGCAGTTCCACATCGACGGCGTCATCGACACCGACCTTCAGGCCTGCCTGACCTACATCATCGAAGGCCACAAGGTAAAGGAAGTCTGCAAGGAGCACGGAGTCCCCTACATGCAGCTTGAGACCGATTATTCCCAGTCAGACGCGGGCCAGATCAGCACCAGGATCTCCGCCTTCATTGAGACCCTCGAATAGATGTACAGCATAGGAATTGACATAGGATCGACCAGCGCCAAGGTCGCGGTGCTGGACGGCAGCGGCAAGCTGGTCTTCACCGAGGTCCGTCCCACCGGCTGGTCCGGAAAAGACACCGCCGAGGGCATAAGGACCCTTCTCGAGAGCAAGGGCTATACCGCGGACTGCAGGATCGTCGCCACCGGTTACGGCCGCATCTCGGTCCCCTACGCGGACAAGACCATAACGGAGATCACCTGCCACGGCAGGGGCGCATACAGGCTCTTTGAGCAGCCCTCCATGACCGTCATCGACATCGGCGGCCAGGACACCAAGATCATGGACGTTGAAGACGGGAACGTCAAAGACTTCCTCATGAACGACAAGTGCTCCGCCGGGACCGGAAGGTTCCTCGAGGTCATGGCCACCGCTCTGGGGCTCTCCATCGACCAACTCTGCGACATGGCCTCCAGAGGCTCGGACACCTCGATCAGTTCGATGTGCACCGTGTTCGCCGAGTCCGAGGTCATAAGCCTCATCGGCAAGGGCGAATCCAGGGAGAACATCGCCTTCGCCATCGTGGACTCCATAGTCCAGAAGGTGGCTGCACAGGCGGGAAGGCTC
>JAFRQL010000147.1 GCA_017428655.1 Bacillota bacterium
ACATTTTTCAAAGTGCAAACGGGCCGAAACCGCAGAATCATGAGCTTTTTGAAGGGTGATCCTTCAGATCGAAGCCCTAAAAGAATCATTCCAGTGAAAACTATAGGCTTTTATATAGTCTTACTGGTTGGGAAAGTTATACTTAAGATACGGAGATTTTTAATGAATAATGATAATAAAAGCGGTCTCAGGACCCTGCTGATGTCCATGCTGGTGAGCCTTCCCGCGCCTCTTCTTCTGGGCTTCGGACTGAGGTTCGGCCACAGCTCCACCCAGATCTCGGATTTCGTGAGAAGGACCTCGGAACTCACCGCGATCATAGTCGCCTTCATCCTGTACGTCTATACCAACAGAAGGCAGGACATGGACGGCGAAAGGAAGAGGCAGCTGGAGCGCCGGGGCAACATCTTCACCGGCGTCATCATGTGCGTGAGCGGCGTCAGCATGATCCTGGTCACCTTCCTTGCGGGGGGCGGCGACAAGGGAAACGTGATCCCCGCCTTCGCCCTGGCTCTTCTGGGAGCCGCCGCGAACATCTTCTTCTGGCGCAGGTACACCGGCCTGTTCAAAAAGCAGGGCAACGCCATCATCGGAGTGCAGGCCAGGCTCTACGGCGCGAAATCGGTGGTGGACCTGTGCGTCACCTCGGCCCTGGCGTCGGTGCTGCTCTTCCCCGGGACCGGCTTTTCCCACTGGTTCGACGTCATCGGATCTCTTCTGGTCTCCCTGTATATGATACGCAGCGGTCTTAAGACCATCGCGGAGCAGAAAAAAGCCTGATCCCGCGATTTTCGATACCTGTGCGCAGCCCGACGGCTGCGCTTTTTGTTGACAAGGCGCGGAACGGATAATACAATGTATTACAGAAAGAGAGGACGACAGCATGACTATATCGCTGCGCCTAAGCGACGAAGACGCCGATCTCATAAAAAGATATTCCGAGCTCCATAACATCTCGGTCTCCGAGCTGGTCCGGCAGGCCGTGCTCGAGAAGATCGAGGACGAGTACGATCTCAAGGTATATCAGATGGCCGCGGAAGGGTATAAGGCAGACCCCGCCGCGAAGCCTCTCGACGACGTTGAGAAGGAGATCCTCAGCCGCTGATGTTCAAGGTCGAATTCACGAAAAACGCCATAGAGCAGCTGAAAGCGGCCGACAAAGGAGCGGCCCTGCTGGTGCTGGGCTGGATCAGCAGAAATCTGGAGGACTGCAGGGAGCCGGGGATATACGGCAGACTTATCCCGGACCCTGAAAAGGAGCTGCGCAGGTTCAGGTGCGGAGGCTTTCGCATCATCGCGGAGATAACCGGGAGCAGGATCATCGTCCACGTCATCGGCATAGGACGCAGCGGTCTCTGACGTCTCCGTCAGCGCCGCCGTTCCTCCAAGGAAAAAGGAGAAAGACGATGAACACTTACGGTTATGTAAGGGTCAGCACCCGGGAACAGAACGAAGACCGGCAGATGATAGCCCTTGAGCAGTGGGGCGTCCCGAAGGAGCGGATCTTCATGGACAAACTGAGCGGAAAGGATTTCGAGCGGCCAAGCTACAAGAAGCTGGTCAGGCTCCTGAAGCCCGGCGATCTTATGGTGGTCAAGAGCATCGACCGGCTGGGCAGGGATTACGAAGAGATCCAGGAGCAGTGGAGGCTGATCACCAAGGAGAAGAGGGCGGATATCTTCGTCATCGACATGCCTCTTCTGGACACCCGCAGCGGAAAGGACCTGATGGGGACCTTTGTCAGCGATCTGGTTCTGCAGATACTGTCCTTCGTGGCGGAGAACGAAAGGTCCAGCATAAGGAAGCGGCAGGCTGAGGGGATCGCCGCGGCAAAGGCTAGGGGAGTGGTCTTCGGCAGGCCTCCTCTTCCGGTGACCGACGGCTTCGAGGACGCATGCCGGAGCTGGCTGTGCAGGGAGGTCTCCCTCTCCGAGGCTGCCCGCATGTGCAGCATGAAAAAGAGCACGTTCTACAGCAAGGCTAAGAAAAGGATAAAAAGACCCGTCCGCGCACTGTGAAAAAGGAGGAGCGTATGAACTACCGCAAAGATAAATACGGAAAGGACATCTCGATCCTGGGCTACGGATGCATGAGGTTCTCAAGAAAGCTCGCTTCGGTGGATCTGGAAAAGACCGAAAAGGAGATCATGCGGGCGATAGAACTGGGCGTCAACTATTTCGACACCGCCTACATCTATCCCGGCAGCGAGGACGCGCTGGGGAGGATCCTCGAAAGGAACGGGGCGAGGGACAGGGTCCGGATCGCGACCAAGCTCCCCCATTATCTTCTGAAGAAGCCGGCTGACATGGACCGGTATTTTGACGATGAGCTGGCCAGGCTGCGCACCGACCATGTTGATTTTTATCTGATGCATATGCTGACCGATACCGCCACGTGGGAAAGGCTCAAGGGCCTGGGCATAGAGGAGTGGATCGAAAAGAAGAAGGCCTCCGGCGCTATAGGGCAGGTCGGATTCTCCTATCACGGCAATTCGGATATGTTCATGAAGCTCATCGACGCCCGCGACTGGGATTTCTGCCAGATCCAGTACAATTATTACGACGAGAACTCCCAGGCGGGCAGGACCGGCCTGGAATACGCGGCTTCCAAGGGGATCCCGGTGGTCATCATGGAGCCTCTCAGGGGAGGCAAGCTGGTGGCCCTTCCGCCGAAGGCGTCGGAGATGCTGAAGAAGTTCGATCCGGACCTCACTCCCGCGGCCCTCAGCTTCAGGTGGCTGTGGGACCAGCCCGCGGTGACCTGCGTCCTTTCGGGGATGAATTCCCTTGAGATGCTCGAGGAGAACGTAAAGACCGCCTGCGCCGCCGGCGCCGGGACGGTCAGCGACGGGGAGCACGCGCTGTCCAGGGCGATCGCTGCCGAGATCAACAGGAACATGATGGTGCCCTGCACCGGCTGCCGGTACTGCATGCCCTGTCCCGCAGGGGTGGACATCCCCGGGTCCTTCGCGGCCTTCAACATGGTCCCGGTGGAGGGGAAGTTCTGGGCCTTCAAGGACTATTTCATGTGCACCGGACTGAGGAAGAACACTTCGGCCGCCTCGCTGTGTATAAAGTGCGGCAAGTGCGAGAGCCACTGCCCTCAGGGGATCAAGGTGAGGGACGAGCTGGCAAAGGTCGTGAAGCAGTTCGAGGGGCCGCTGTATAAGGCGGGAAGGACCGTCATGACGAAGATCGCGAAGTATTAATAAAGGTTTAGTTTACAACGCCATCCTGTGGGCCGTAAAGAAGGGCATCACCGAAGGCACCAGCAAGACCAGCTTCAGTCCCGACAGAGACTCCTTCAGAGCCGAAGTCGTGACCATGCTCTACAGGCAGCTGGCCGACTAAGACCGACAGGTAAGCGAACTAAACACAAAATGAACGATCCCCCGGGGCAAGCCTGGGGGGATCGATTTATGTATCGATATTTTGTCTAAATAATGATGATTTAAAAAATACTGTTCAGGTCTTTCAATAAGCCCTATACTGATGTATTATAAAAATGAAACGTTTCATTTTGTTTCGGAGGTGCTTATGGAAAAGTATAATTGCAAAGAGCAGCAGATGCTGGAATTCACATATAAGAATTCCGGAGATCCGATCCGTTTCCCTGTCGGTACGGTATATGGAGCCCAGGACGGTCCTACCCTAGTGGTCGTCGGAGGTATGCATGGCAGTGAATTCTGCGGGATCCAGGCAGCCATTGATGTTTTCCAAAAGACTGATCCGGCTAAGCTCAGGGGCAAGCTGGTCGTTACGACCATCTATAATATGCCCGCATTCCAGAATCATCTTGGTTTTCTTGTCCCACAGGACGGCAAGAACCCGATGAGGACCTTCCCCGGTTTCCTTGAAGGGACGTACGGTGAAGTCATGGCCTATTACTTCTGGAACAGTGTGCTTAAAGATGATCCGGATTTTGTGATCGAGCTTCACGGAGGAGATATTCCCGAAAGGCTTGAACCTTTTATCTCTGTAACGGTCACCGGAGATAAGGCGATGGATGATAAGATCGAAGAGATGGCTCAGGCATACAACATTTCATGCCTTGTACATACTCCGATCGCCACTAGGAATGCGGCGCCTTTGGGTTCAATGTTTGGAAAACTCATTGCCCGCGGTATCCCGGCTATGCTCACTGAGGCTGGCGGCGAAGGGATCCTGGATATGGACTTCGCAAAGATCCACTATGATGGCATCACGAACGTTATGAAGAAGATGGGCATGATAGACGGAGAACTCGTCGACACCGTAGAAAGGCTCGACATGACCTATCATGGCGCGATCAGAAACGAGACTCAGGGCATGTGGTATCCTTTCGTAAAACTTCGCCAGATGGTAAAGAAAGACGAGATCGTCGGAGAGATCAGAGATTACTTCGGCAATAAGATCAAGGATATTACTTCTCCTATCGACGGCATGATCACTGTAGTGCGTACTAGCCCATCAGTGGGTGTGCCACAGGTTCTTCTGGAACTCCATCACGTGAACTAAACTGAGGATCTGAGAACTTCTCCCTTTTATTCTCAATGCTCAACGAGAAGAAGTTTAGCCTTGCGTTTGCAGGGCTTTTTTTGAGCATTGTTTTAGCCAAGACAGTACCCGGTACCAAACAACTCTTAATTAAACTATTAGCACGCTCTGATAAAGAATGTCTCCCAGCTGCGAACCTTAGCAAGCCTGTGGAACGATCCTCATAGTTTCACTTTTGAGGGCTGGGATCTATTTACTGCTCATTTTTGCTGTGATTTTGTCTTTCGGGATGTAATTCGGAGCGCTTTTGTGTTATTCTGTCTATGTATTTCCCTTGATCGAAACATACATTTTCAGAGCAGGTCTGCGGCTCATGCAGACGTCATCCGGAGGTAATGATGCTTCAGTTCCAGTGCGATTATATCCAGGGCTGCACGCCCGAGATCCTCAAAAGGCTCAGCGATACCAACAACGATCAGTTCCCCGGTTATCTGGCGGACGATATCTGCGCTTCTGCGGTCAAGAAGATCCAGAAAGCTGTCGGGATCCCCGACGCCGACGTCTGGTTCATGATCGGAGGAACTCCGACCAACCAGCTGGTCATCGATTCGATGCTCCAGCCCTACGAAGGCGTGGTCTCGGTCACCACCGGACATGTCAACGTCCATGAGTCGGGCGCCATCGAGTCCACCGGACACAAGGTCATTACTCTTCCCGCCCACGACGGCAAGATGTGCGCGGACGAGCTCAGGGAGCTCATGAAGAGGTTCTACGCCGACGAGACCTTTGAACATCAGGTCTTCCCCGGCATGGTATATATCTCCCATCCCACCGAATACGGCACCCTCTACTCCAAGGCGGAGCTTGAGGCTCTCGCAGCGGTCTGTCACGAGTACAGCCTGCCCCTTTACGTGGACGGCGCAAGGCTCGCCTACGGACTTGCCAGCAGGCATACCGACGTGACCCTCGAGGAGCTTGCCCGCATCGTCGACGTCTTCTACATCGGCGGCACCAAGTGCGGATCCCTCTTCGGAGAAGCCATCGTATTCACCAAGAACAACACCCCGTCCCGCTTCTTCACCAGAAGAAAGCAGCACGGCGGTCTCCTCGCCAAGGGATGGCTCCTGGGCATCCAGTTCGACGAGCTCTTTACCGACGGCCTCTACCTGCGCCTGGGAAAGAACGCCATCGACATGGCGGAATATATGAAGGAAGGCATCGCGGCCAAGGGATATCCTTTCCTCCTCGACTCCCCGACCAACCAGCAGTTCCCGGTCATGACCAACGAAAAGCTCAAGGAGCTGGAGGGGAAGGTCCTCTACAGCACCTGGGAACCGGTGGACGAGACCCACACCGCAGTTCGTTTCGCGACCAGCTGGGCGACCACGAAGGAACAGGTCGATCAGCTCCTCGCGCTGCTCTAACGGCAGAGCCTCCGGCCGGCCCCGCAAGGCGCCGCAGCCGGACCCGCTTCAGGTTTTTATAGCTCAAGCGTTAATTATAAAAACAGAAAAGGAATCATTATGGAAAAACGTTTTAAGCTGAAAGAGAACGGCACCACGGTCCGTACCGAGATCGTCGCCGGACTCACCACGTTCATGACGATGGCCTACATCATCGCTCTGAACCCGAACCTGCTGACCGGCTTTGCCGTCGGCACACCTCTTTGGAACGGCGTGTTCATGGCAACATGCATCGCCTCCGCCATCGGAATGTTCTGCATGGCATTCCTGGCCAACAAGCCCTTCGCCCTGGCTCCCGGAATGGGTCTCAACAGCTTCTTCGCTGTGGTCGTAGGCAATGTGGCGGCTCTTCCCGCCTTTGCCGCAGCGGCTGATCCCTATCTTTCCGCCTACCAGGCCTGCCTGATCATCATCCTGATCGAAGGCATCATCTTCGTCCTTCTCTCCATCTTCAACATCAGAGAGAAGATCGTCGAAGCCATCCCCCTGGGCGTCCGTCACGGGATCTCCCCGGCCATCGGACTCATGCTCATGAACATCGGACTGGGCTCCAACGCAGGCGTCTATTCCGAGACCGGCGGTCCGTTCTATGCCATGAGGGACTTCTTCGGAGCACTCACCGCGGGCAGCGCCAAGGACGCAATGGGCAGCGGCTACAGCACCATGGTCCTTTCGGTCATCACCATGTTCATCGGCTTCTTTGCCATCATCATCCTGGCACACTACAACGTCAAGGGATCCGTCCTTCTCGGGATGCTGATCGCCTCTGTCGTCAACTGGATCGGCCAGTCCGCCTTCCTTGGGACCAACCCCTTCGCCAGCCTCTCCGGGGCGAGCTTCGTTCCTCCCTTCGCTGACATGGTCGATACCACTCTGTTCAAGTTCAACTTCGCAGGCTTTATGGAGATCGGCTGGTTCACCATCGTGATCCTGGTCATCACCTTCTGCATCATCGACATGTTCGACACCATCGGGACCCTGGTAGGCACCGCCTCCCGCGCGAATATGCTCGACGAGAACGGCGAGATGCCCCAGATGAAGGAAGCTCTGCTCTCCGACGCTATTGGCACCGTAGCGGGCGCCTGCACCGGAACCTCCACCGTCACCACCTTCATCGAGTCCGCATCCGGCGTCGAAGAAGGCGGCCGCACCGGCCTCACCGCGCTGACCACAGGCATCATCTTCCTCGCCTGCATGTTCATCGCACCCATCGCCGCGATCATCCCCGCAGCAGCGACCTCCTCCGCTCTGATCTACGTCGGAGTCCTGATGCTGATCGGTCTGCGCAACACCAGCTGGGACAAGATTGAAGAGATCGTCCCCGTCTTCCTGATGCTCATCGCGATGCCCATCTCCGGCTCCATCGGCCACGGCATCGGCCTCGGCCTCATCGCCTACACCGTGATCAAGGTCTTCACCGGCAAGGCAAAGGAAGTCTCCACCCTGACCTACATCATCTCCCTGATCTTCGTCATCAAGTTCTTCCTGGTGGCATAGGAGAGGGAAGGCGTCTGTTCCGGCACATGTCCGGACGGCGCTCTGATATCAGAAAAAACATCCTGCTCCGTATGGGGCAGGATGTTTTGATGTCTTGATCGGTCTTCGGATCCGCGGCAGGATGCAGGGATTCCGGTATGCGGGGCATGCCGGAAGGAGCGGTCCCGGGCGGGATGCAGTTCCTTAGGGATGCTACTCCTTGTGGTCCTCGGGCATCGCGAAGATGTCGGGGATCTTGATGTCGCCGGTCAGGTTCTTGTCGAGATCCGCGAACGGGTTGGGACCGGAGGGAGCGGCGTTCCTGGCGCCGTGCTTTTTGACGGCGGCGTCAAACTCGGCCTTCATGGCCTTGTAGGAGCCTTCGGCGTCTTCTTCGAGGCCTTCGGCAGCTTCTTTGACCGCGCCTTCGAGGTCTTCCGCGGCGTCGTCGGCGTTTTCCTTCACGCCCTCGGCCAGCTCTTCGGCGCTTTCGGCCTTCTCGTTCAGCAGACCGTCTACGGTGATCAGGTCCTCTTCGAGGTCTTCGGCAGCTTCCTTTGCGGCGTTCTCAGCCTCTTCGGCTGCCTTTCTTGCGGCTTCCCTGGCCTCTTCCTCGGCCTTCTGGGCGTTCTTTCTTGCGGTCGCTTCCGGATTCCAGTCAAATTCCACAGGCTCGTACTTTTTCGAGGCTGTGGGAGCGGATGCGAACACCGGAGCGGGCTCGGCGTCCTCTTCTTCGCTGTCCTCGGGGGTCTGGGGATTGGTCATGTCCAGCTGGCCGATGAAGGTGCTCCCGGTCTTGGAGGTCAGGTAGCTGGTCACCAGATGGCCCTTCATCGCGGACTTCTCGCCGAGGACCGACAGGTTCTCGCAGTTGATGTTGCCCTTGATCCGGCCGTTGCTCTCAAGATCGGCGACCTGGGCGTTGCCGGTGTAGGTGCCGTCCTCGCTGATGGTAAGGCTGCTGGTGGTGGCGATATCTCCCTTGATGGACCCGTTGATCACTATGGGATCGTCTCCGGTGAAATCGCCGTAAAAAACGATGCCCTTGCCGATGATGGTGGTATCGGCGGGGGTGAGCTTCTTGGGTTCGGGCTTTTTCTCTTCTTCCTTTACCGGCTCCTCGGCCTTGACGACCGGCGCCTGGGGCTGGACTGGTTCTTCGGTCTTTTTCTTATTGAAAAACATGGCGTATCCTTTCTGCGTCCATATTATGCATAGTCTGATAAATTATCATACCGCAAATCGGCGGTTTTGAAAACACAAAATACTTTTTAGGCGGATATTTACTGAAAAATCCTGTCTATACAGCGAGAAACAATGATATAATATGCGGCAGTTTCGCAGGACGCGGCCCCGAAGGGGGCCAGGAGGATATATGTTCGGGATATTCACAGGCACCGTCGTGAACGCGGCGCTGGTCATAGCGGGAACGCTCATCGGCTGCATCTTCAAGACCGAGAAGCTCAAAAGGATAGGGGACAGGGTGTTCCAGGCCTTCGCCTGCTTCGTTCTGGTGCTCGGGGTCTCGGGAGCCTCCCAGCTGCTCCGCCCGGTCTTCACACTGATCTCGCTGGTCATCGGCATATCCATAGGCGAGCTCTGCGACATCGACGATAAGTTCAACAGGCTGGGCAATTCCCTTCAGAGGAGGTTTGCCAAGGGCGCTGAAGGGGGGAGCTTTGCCGAAGCCTTCGTCTCGGCGTCCCTGCTGTTCTGCATCGGTTCCATGACCATAATGGGCGCGCTCCAGGGGGGACTTGAGGATCAGCACAGCATCTATTACACCAAGGGCCTCATCGACGCGGTATCCGCGGCGGGCTTTGCCATGGGATCCGGCGTCGGAGTCGCCTTCGCCGCCCTTTCGGTCCTGGTCTATCAGGGGCTCCTCACGGCGGGAGCCAGCCTGCTGTCCGGGATCCTCACCGACGAGATCGTCTCTCTCTCCACCCAGATCGGAAGCCTCTCGCTGATCGCCATCGCCTTCAACATGCTGGGGATCACCAAGATCAAAGTCGCCAACTTCCTTCCGGCAATGTTCGTCCCCATCGTCTGGCAAGCGGTGCTGACGGTCTTCGGCGCGGCTTAGACCCGGGACAGAGGGTCTTGGGCCCCGATCCCTGCGCCTGTCCGGCCGGCAGGAGCAAAAAGAGCCCGAACAAAAGAACATATTTCCGACAAATGCCTGTTTTTTAAATAAAAGCGGGCTTTTTTCGTTTTTTAGTGTATAATATAATGTCTATTTATGTGGGCTGCCACCAAAGCGCATCCGGCGCAGGCGGGCAGGCGTCCTCGGACGGAGCATGAGCCCGCCGTCCGGCCGTACTCCGCATATAATTGATGCAGAGATCAACGACAGGGAGCCCGGCCCCCCGTGGGCCGCAGTTTATGGATAAAAAAAGACTATTCGGAAACCTCATACTCTTCGTGACCGCCATGATCTGGGGCCTCGCCTTCGTTTTCCAAAGAGAAGGTATGGACCATATCGGCCCCTTCACCTTCACGGCGGGCAGGATGATCCTCTCCTCCCTGGTGCTCCTTCCCACGGTCATGGGAGCGGACGCCATCGCGAAGAAGCAGGGTAGGCTGGCCTCCAGGACCATGGAGCCTCAGGCCTTCGCAAGATACAAGAAGGACACCCTGACCGGGGGAGTCATCTGCGGGCTCCTCATCGTGTTCGCCAACACCGCCCAGCAGATCGGGCTGATCTCCACCTCCGCGGGCAAGGCCGGCTTCATAACCGCCCTTTACGTGCTGCTGGTGCCCTTCCTGGGGTACCTGATCTTCAGGAAGAAGCCCCGCCTCATCGAGATCGCGGCGGTCTGCGTCGGCACCTTCGGCCTGTACCTTCTGTGCATGAGCGGCGGATTCAGGCTCGAGACCGGCGATATATACCTGCTGTTCTGCGCCTTCGTCTTCGCGCTGTATATACTGTGCTGCGACTACTACGCCAACAAGGCCGACGTCATCAGGATATCCTTCATCCAGTTCGCCGTGTCGGCTGCGGTGCTCACGGTCATCGCGGTGATCCTCGAGCATCCGACCTGGGAGCAGATCAGGCCGGCAGCCGTCGGCATCGTCTACTGCGGCGTCTTTTCCGGCGGAGTGGGATATACCTGCCAGATCATCGGCCAGAAGTACGCGGAGCCCACCGAAGCGTCCCTGATCATGTGCCTTGAATCGGTATTCTCGGTGCTCTTCGGCTGGATGCTCCTAAACGAAGCCCTCTCGGCCAGGGAGCTCCTGGGCTGCGTCATCATGTTCGCCGCCATCGTCGCGGTCCAGATCCCGGTAGGACAGCCGGGCAGGCGAATGCGCCGCGCTGAAGAATAGAAGACGCCGCCGAACCGATATAACCGATATAATCAATGGTTTTGACCCGTCCTCATTCGGCCGGGCGAAAGGAGAATAGATCAAATGAACGAAAAGAAGACCTACTACATCACCACACCCATCTATTACCCCAGCGACAACCTTCACATAGGCCATACCTACTGCACCGTCATGGCCGACGCCATGGCCAGGTTCAAGAGGCTGGAGGGATACGACGTCATGTTCCTCACCGGCACCGACGAGCACGGCCAGAAGATCCAGAAGAAGGCCGAGGCCAAGGGCGTGACTCCCCAGCAGTACGTCGACGGAGTGGTCGACGGCATCCTCAAGCTCTGGGACACCATGGAGATCTCCTACGACGATTTCATCAGGACCACCCAGCCCAGACACGTCAAAAGGGTCCAGGACATCTTCATGAGGATGTACAAAAAAGGCGATATATACAAATCCGAATACGAGGGCTGGTACTGCACCCCCTGCGAGTCCTTCTGGACCGAGAGCCAGCTGGTCGACGGCAAGTGCCCCGACTGCGGACGTCCCGTGGAGAAGGCCAAGGAAGAGGCATATTTCTTCAGGCTCTCCAAGTATTCCGACAGGCTCAGGGAGATGCTGACCACCACCGATTTCCTGCGTCCCCAGAGCAGGGTCAACGAGATGCTCTCCTTCATCGATCAGGGCCTCGAGGATCTGTGCATCTCCAGGACCAGCTTCGACTGGGGCATCCCCGTGCCCATCGACGAGAAGCACGTCATCTACGTCTGGCTGGACGCCCTCTCCAACTACATCACCGCCCTGGGCTATCCCGAGGTGGACGGCGAGGACAGCAGCAAGTACGCCAAATACTGGCCCGCCGACTATCACCTGGTCGGAAAGGAGATCGTCCGCTTCCACTCGCTGATCTGGCCCGCCATGCTCATGAGCATGGACGAACCTCTGCCCAAGCACGTCCTCGGCCACGGCTGGCTGCTCTTTGACGGGGACAAGATGAGCAAATCCAAGGGCAACGTGGTGGACCCCGTGGTCCTCATCGACCGCTACGGCATCGATGCCCTCAAATACTTCCTCCTGCGCGAATATACCTTCGGCCAGGACGGCAACTTCACCAACGAGGTCATGCTCAACCGCATGAACTACGACCTCGCCAACGATCTGGGCAACCTGGTCTCCAGGACCGTCACCATGATCGAAAAGTACTGCGGCGGCGTGATCCCCGCGGCAGGCCCTGAGGAGGGCCCCGACGCCGAGCTCAAGGAGCTGGCGGTCTCCGTCCGCGACAAGGCCTCCGCCCGGATGGACAAGTTCGAGTTCAACCTGGCTCTGGACGACATCTGGACCCTGGTAAGGCGCACCAACAAGTACATCGACGAGACCGCGCCCTGGGTGC
>JAFRQL010000148.1 GCA_017428655.1 Bacillota bacterium
ACCCTCTGCTGCTGGCCGCCTGACAGCTGCTTGGGAAAGCTCTTGTAGCGGACGGCGAGACCGACCTTCTCAAGGGCTGCCAGCGCCCTTTCCCTGCGGTCGATGGGGTCCATGCCGGTATATACCAGGGGGAGCTCCACGTTCTCGACGAGGGTCAGCCCCGGTATCAGATTGTACTGCTGGAATATGAAACCGATCTCGCGGTTCCTGATCTTTGAGAGCTGGTTGTCGGAAAGAGTTCCTACGTCGACGCCGTCCAGAAGGTAGGTGCCGTAGGTGGGTATGTCCAGGCAGCCCAGGACGTTCATCAGCGTGGACTTGCCGGAGCCCGACTGGCCTACGACTGCCACGAATTCTCCTCTGTCGATGTCGAGGCTCACCCCGTTCAGCGCCCTTACTTCGCTCTCAAGACCTTCGGAATATATCTTGTATATATCCCTCAGTTCTACAAGCCTTGCCATATCAGTTCCAGACCTCGGTGGTCACCATCTGGGTGAATACCTCGGTCCCCTCCTCAAGGCCCGACTTGATCTCTACGTTGTATGTGTCGGAGATGCCCAGCTCTACCTGGACAGGATAGAAGTCGGACGGGACCTCGGTGCCGTTGCCTTCCATGATCTCGACGGCGCTGTCGGCATGCTCCTCGCCTCTGACATAGACTATGCTGGCCTCGCTCTCGTCTGCCAGCATCACGTTGTAGACGCACTGGACAGGCACGATCAGGCAGTTGTCGGAGCGGCTGGCTTCGATGGTGTAGTTGATGTAGCTGTTGAGCTGCAAAGTGCCATCGAAGTTGTCCGCCGCGATGGTGATGGGATAGGTGGCGACTCCGCTGCTGACGTTGCTCTGGAGGCTGACGCTGTCCACGTATCCGACGGCCTGCTTGCCCCACTGATCCAGGTTCACGGGCATTCCGGGCTTGATGAAGCTGATGTTCCTTTCGTCGATGTTGGCGGTTATGACCACTGTGTTGGTGTCGGAGATGGTGAAGAGCTGCTCGTTGGCGTTGATCTCATCGCCTTCTCTCTTGGAAAGTCCGATGATCATCCCGTCGATGGGAGCGGTGCAGCGGCAGTTGTCCAGGTTCTCCTGGGCCTTGTCCAGTTCCTTCTGGGCGTCTTCAAGCTGACCTTCCAGATCGAAGATCTGATCGTTGCTGTCTTCGCCGCTGATCCTGAGAAGGACCTGGCCCTTGCTGACCTGAAGGTAGTCGTAGATGTTGCAGGAGATGACGGTGCCGCCCACGGTGGTGGTCAGGTCGCCGGTCCTGTTGTAATCGAATTCCCCTTCTTCATAGGGGTAGATGCTCTCGCCGTTTACGATGGCGCTGGCCATGGCCTTCATGCCCTTGGTCAGGATGCCCTTGTTGGGGACGGAGATCTCCACCGCGAAGAGCTTGGAGCCTTCCGGAGTGATCCTGTCCACGTAGCGGACGTCGCTGACGGTGCCGGGGACGGAGGTCATCAGGGCGGAGATGGATACGTCCACCGCCATGCCCTTGGTGATCATGCCCTCGTAGGCGTAGGAATAATACTGGGTGAGGCGCATGACGGAGTCGTCGATGATGGTGGCGATCTTGGTGCCGGACCCGACCTTGTCGCCCGGGTTGAGCTTTATGGTCTCAACCAGTTTGCCGCCGAAGGTGGGAGCCAGATTGAGGCCCGCCTGATCCTTCCTGATGTCGCCGATCTGCTTGTTGATCCTTTCGACCCTGTTCTTGGCGCTCTGGACCGCGGTCTCCGCCGCGGGAGAATCGATGGTAAAGAGAGGATCACCGGCCATTACCTGCTGGCCCTCCTCCACCAGAAGCTCGATGAGAGTGCCCGCTGTGGTGATGCTGATGGTCCTGCTGTCCTTTGCCTTGGTAAGGCCGCTCCCCTCGACCTTGGATGTGATGGAACCCACGGTGGCAAAATCGGTCAGGGCCTCCTTCTCCGCTTCCTTAGGCTTGAAGTGCTGGTATCCGAACCAGCCGCCGCCTCCAAGAAGCGCCAGCACGACCAGCCAGACGATGAGCCTTCTGATCTTCTTTTTTCTCGCGGTCGAACGCGCCTTTTTGACAGACGACTCCGGGATGACGGCCTCCGCCTTCGGAGCAGCCTGAGGTTCGGACGATTCGACCTTTTCTTTGATTTCTTCAGACATGATTTCTAACCCCTTTACATTAAAATGAACCCTTTTGAAAGGCTCTATACAGGGGGAATATATCACAAACCTTTAACATAGTAAAGCGATAGGTGGGGCATTATTTGATTACATTTATGTAAAGCTTCGTGCCTGGCATATAAACCGGCATGCCCGGCAAGGGAGCCGGCGTCCTTTCCAGGACCTGCCCTTTCACCCCTTGGTGTTATATATGTGATATAATCATGAAAAAAGGAGGACCGAGATGTACGACGAATTAAGAGAGATCATAAAAAACAGCGACAATATAGTCTTCTTCGGAGGAGCCGGAGTCTCCACCGAAAGCGGCATCCCCGATTTCCGCTCCGAAAAGGGCCTCTACAAGGCCAGGACCGAATACGGCCTGAGCCCGGAAGAGATCATCGACGTGGATTTCTTTTATAAGGATCCGAAGACCTTTTACGATTACTACAAAAAGAACCTGGTCGCCCAGTGGGCAAAGCCCAACGACGCCCACAAGGCCCTTGCCGAGCTGGAAAGACAGGGAAAGCTCAAGGCCGTGGTCACCCAGAACATCGACGGCCTTCACCAGATGGCGGGAAGCAAAAAAGTCTACGAGCTCCACGGATCGGTCTTGAGGAACCGCTGCATCAAATGCGGCAGAAAGTTCGATCTTGATTATATCATGGACGAAAAGAACTGCAGGGACGGCGTTCCCTTCTGCCCCTGCGGCGGGATGATAAAGCCCGACGTGGTCCTTTACGGAGAGAACCTGGACGACCGGTGCATCAGGGATTCCATCGCGGCCATCCAGAGCGCCGACGTTCTCATCATCGGCGGGACCTCCCTGGTGGTCTACCCCGCTGCCGGCTTCGTCCATTATTTCAAGGGTTCAAAGCTGGTAGTGATAAACCTCTCCGATACCGGCATCGATGATGCCGCGGACGTCGTAGTAAGAGCGCCCATCGGAGAGGTCCTCGGTAAAGTCGTATTTGAAAAATAGTCTGTGCAGCGCCGGCCCGGATCAGCAGATACCAAGAGCGAGGGAGCACCCTGCCGCAACGCCCCAGTAGATCGAATCCTCATTAAAGGTGATAGCGGGATCGTGGAAGGGTCCCTGTGAACGGGGATCGTCTGAGGCCGTGCCCACCTGGATCTGCATCCCCGGATACCTTTGGACGAAGAATCCGAAGTCCTCGGAGCCCATGGTGGGGTAATCGGGAT
>JAFRQL010000149.1 GCA_017428655.1 Bacillota bacterium
CGACGACGGGATCCCCGAAGCGGTGGAGCACGAGAGCCTGCCGGTCTTCGGCACCCAGTTCCATCCGGAGAGGATGAGGGGCGACGATAAAAATCCCGCCCTGGGCCCGGACATGACCCCGCTGTTCGAATATTTCATCGGACTCTGCAGAAAATAGCAGGCAGGCATACGCCCCGGGGGGGGGGGGGCATGTATCCGTCTGCGTTGACCCATCGCAGGATCCGAAAGGAGGAAACATATGACCAACTATGAAGCCCTCGTCCGCCAGCTCGGCCGCCTGACCAAAGGCGTCGAATACGACATCAGCAACATGGCCAACGCCGCCGCCCTTCTTTGGATGGCCCTGCCCGACATCAACTGGAGCGGCTTCTACATCCTGAAGGACGGCTGCCTCAGACTGGGGCCCTTCGCCGGAAAGCCCGCCTGCACCGTCATCGAGATGGGTAGCGGAGTCTGCGGCACCGCCGCCGCCAGTGACGAGACCCTGGTGGTGCCCAACGTCCACGAGTTCCCCGGCCACATAGCCTGCGACGGAGCCTCCAACTCGGAGATCGTCGTGCCCCTGCACAAAGGCGGAAAGGTATGCGGTGTCCTGGACATAGACAGCCCCGTGTTCAGCCGCTTTACCGAAGAGGACAGGACAGGCCTTGAAGCCTTCGCGAAGGCCCTGGAGGAAGCGATCGATATCTAAACGCCGGATCCATCGGCGCCATGCAAAAGGCTCCCGTCAAACGGCGGGAGCCTTTAAATTTCAACGTTTTATATTTACACCAGACGTTACATAACAATAGCTTCAGCATCTGCCCGGTCCGCTGCAGGCCTTAAGTCCGCGGAGCACCGGCCACAATCCTCAAAGGATCCTGGCAGACAAGATCTACCGCAACCGCGCCAACATCAGCTACTACAAGGCGCATGGCATCAGGATCCTCGGTCCGTCTCTTGGAAGGAAGCCAAAGCGGGTCAAGCCCGAGGAAAAGCGCAGCGAGTACCAGGATAACGTAGATCGGATCGAAGTCGAAAGAGGCTTCAGTCTGGCCAAAAGATGCTACGGACTGGGCAGGATATGGACAAAGAGAGAAGATACAAGCTTCAGCTCGATCATGCTTTCGATCATTGCCATGAATGTGGACAAGCAGGCTGCTTTTTTACGCCGTATTCTGATGATTATCTTTTCAAGGTACACACAGCACCACAGTGCTGCATGTTTTATTCAAAACGGATTATGCGTCCGTTGTTGAGCAGATATTAAATATATCAAATAAGCAACAGAGCCATCGAATTTTCCGATGGCTCTGTTGTTACATTTTATTTTGCAATAACTTGTCAAAGCGGAAATCTACTAAGATCCTTTTTAAACATCCGGACCTTCATCGACAAGAGGATCGTCCCAGTAAAGCCCGGAGAAGATATACCAACTGTCCTCATTTCCCACAACATGAAATGTGAAAAATTCCGAACCATCTTCAGCAATATCACTCCCAAAGAATGATAACCTGATCAAATATCTTTTAAGGTCATTCTTCAAGGCTATACCGGCGGGTTCATTTGCAAGATTGTCAATAAAAACATCCAAATGCTCCTTTGTTTTTAGCTGGTCGACCGTAAGGCCGTTTTCTTTTGCGATGCGTTCCCAGTAAGCCTGATTGAGCCTTGAATACTCTTCATAACTGATCTCAATTCCGCTGTCTTTAACAACATATATTTCAATAGAACCATCTGCAAGCGGAAGCATTTCTTCCTTAGTGTATGAATAGTTGTCAAAAGCCCCTGTGCCCCATATACGTTCTATCTCAGAGTGCTGATACTCAAGATATTTCTTAATTTCTTCTTCTTTTATGGCTTTCACTGTTGGATCCGCAAACGGCAGACCTTCTTTTTCCGCGATTTCCAAAGACATATATCCCGATGCCGTATCCATACCTCGCCCATAAAGATCGGTTGAGACCAGCGAGTATACCAGCTCCGCATCTTCGTTATAAATCGCCCTCATATAGTCTTTTACCAACTCATCAATGGTATACTTGCGAGGCTCTACCGCGGAGACTGTCTGATCTTCGGAAAGGTCGGTCAAAGTATAATAGCCAATAACCAATGCGATAATTGTTACAAAAGCGATTATTTTGCCCCTCTTTTTAAGCATTACATATCACTCCCTTCTTGTGGCGGAGTTTGCATATGAAGCCATGTACTTGAATTTTGCGGCATTTTTTCTATCTCATATCCTTGAGATAGATCCGCAGATGTCCCAGAAACACGCGATCTATATATGTTAGTAACCGGAACAGTTGGTGCGCTGTACGATCCCTTAAATTCATTATATACTTGAGAATAAAGACCATAAGCTCCATTTGATGCATCCCAAGCTCGTCCTCTTGAGTGAAAACTTCTTGCGACGTTGCTGATACTTCTGTTATAAGCCCATGATCTAAAGGCGCAATTAATTGTCATTGGTGAATCGTGATTATAATAATGTCTTACGTTTTCGGCGACTTGCAATTGTTTTACAGAAATCTTTATTTGATTATAATAATCGGGATCACTTGACTGACTTAATCTGCTCCACATTTCGCTCATTTTAAAATGAGGGGCAATACTCCAGGTGGATTTTGCTGCCCAATTCACCAACCATGGTCCACCTACTATATATGTGTTGTTATCTGTATGAGCAGAAATACTACCGCTCACCCTGAAATGAAAGGCCTCCGCCTGATTTGTTGTGGAATTATACGTGACCAATAATGAGCCACATTGTTTTGCCGCATCAGTAAATCGGACATATCTAACGCCATCAATTATCTGAGCTGGCAAATCGGAAACTCCCGTATAATGCAGAGGATACGACTGAATTGTATCATTTTGACGATCAATAACTGTATAGTTATAGTCTACGGTATAGTTCGTACTTCCATTACAAAAAGTTATTAGTTGCCCGTTAATATTAACATACCATATATCAGAATCAGTAGAATCAATGCTGACGATAGCTCCCAGCAAAGTCAACTCCTGAAGTGATATAAACGTACTACCATTTACACGCTTTCCACTGATTGGAATTGGCGTGCGATAATTAGGTTTTTCAAGACCACTTGGATTTCCTGAGGCAATATTTGAAAAAAGAATATAGTTTGTTGTATAACTTGCTGCTTTAACTACGCTAAAAGAACAAAAGAAAACTAGCAAAAGGATTAAAACAACCCGTCTTATACATTTTATCATAGTTCCCTCCATCCAACTAAAAAACAATATCTTCTTGTTGACTCCCTTACGCCTCCTCCTACAATATATTTGTGGTGGTTAGAAGCCCAATATCCAATTGAGCCTAACCGTCCGTTGCTTAAGCTGTTAGAATGGTGTGGTATGGTGTGACGTATGCCTCCTTGGACCCATTGGCGTCCGTGATAAAGCCCGTCAGCCAGCCATCTATTCGCAGCCGTTCGGTTTATGCAGGTTGGACTGCCCTTGTGCACGTTCCGTGTGATGCCCAGGAGATTGAATAAGCAATGGAAGCCGCTGGTGCCATGCAGATCAGTCTTTATGGAGGTACGTGTATGTTAAAAGCAGTCGGTATTGATGTTTCAAAGGGTAGGAGCACCGTGGCGGTCCTGCAGCCGGGAGGTACTGTTGTCAGGAAACCCTTCGTTGTTAAACACTCTTCCTGTGAGCTTAAAGCCTTGCTGACTACATTCTGTCACTGGACGGGGAGACCAAAGCTGTGATGGAATGTACCGGCCGGTATCATGAGCCAGTTCTTAGGGCGCTTCACGATGCCGGTGTATTCGTCAGCGCCGTCAATCCTCATCTGATCAAGAACTATGGCAACAACTCTCTCCGCAAGGTCAAGTCAGACCCTGCGGACGCAAAGAAGATCGCCAGTTATACTCTTGACAGTTGGTCTAAGCTGCGCCAATATTCAGGTATGGATGCAGCACGTACACAACTCAAGACCCTCAATGCGCAGATGGACTTCTTCACCAGACAGAAGATCTCTGCGAGGACGAACCTCATCTCGCTCCTGGATATGACCTATCCCGGAGTAAACAAGCTCTTTGACAGTCCTGTGCGCGATGACGGGACAGAAAAATGGGTCGATTACGCAGCTTCTTTCTGGCAGTCGATTGCGACCGCAAGATCGGCCCCAAAGCCTTTACAGAGCGTTACAAGGCCTTCTGCATGAGACATGGCTACAACTTTCAGCCTGGCAAGCCTGAAGAGCTTTTCAACGCCGCAAAAGACCTCGTAGCCGCATTTCCTAAAGACAAAGGCTACATGACAGCTGGAGCCAACAAGTTCCTGCGCATCTATTATGACAAGGTCAAGGAGTGTATGGCTGATCAGCAAAAGGCCGATTAGCCTGTCTGGTTCAAATCCCCAACTCAAGCCGGCTTTATGGCGGTTTTTTTTTCGTGCCTCGAATCGTACTTTTGAAAATATTCATTTTCCGCTTGACTTATTATTAGCAGGCTTTCACAACATAAAACAAACAAATTGCTCTGACATTTCTCCTACTAACTTTTATTATATTTTAACGCACTGAAGTACTATATGCAATAGCTTGGTGGAGGGATCAACACCACGTCATCACGTTAATTATCTACAAGCATGGCCTCATATATGGTTACTCTTTGGCAGGTATGAGATTCGCCCACTAGGTTGGAATCTTCCCCGAAATACTACTTTTTTCAGATCCAGCCTCACGACGGGGAATCTTTGCCTCTGGCAGTGTACTTTGCGTTCGCCCATCGGGCTTGACCACGGCTGACAACATGCTCCCTTCAAATATAGTCCTAAAAAAGCTCCCCTATTCTTAGAGGAGCTTTTAAAACGCTTGTTGTATAACAATTGTTATCGTCAGTAATTCCAGGGGTTTTGGAGAATCTGGCTTGCTATGCGAAAGCTCGCCCAGCACCCAGCCAAGCTCTAAAGCACCGGTCCTTATGACCCCTGCCTTAAGACGCTACTTCTTCTTCGCCCTGGCCTTCTCAGCAGCCTTGGCCGCCTCTCTCTTGGCCCTGTTCTTTCTCACCACGACCCTGGGGACAGCGACGCCGGCGTCCTTGATGGATCTGGGGCCCTTGACCTGGTAGTTGTTCGCCCGCCTTGCGGCCTCGTATTCCTCTTCCAGCCTCTTTCTGGCCTCTTCGACCTCAGCCGCCATGGCCTCGTCCTTGGCCTTCTTGGACTCGGCGAGCTTGGCCGCCTTCCTGGCGTCCTTCTCCTTTTCCTTGGCGATGATCTGCCTTGCCTCCTCTACGCTGATGCCCTTCTCCTTGGCCATCTTGTAGGGATTGTACTGCTTGGCGGTCTCCACGGGAGCTCCGGACTGCTGCTCCTGAGCCTTCTTCGTGGCCTTGCTGGTGGCAAAGAACATGACGCCCATCATGCCCATCATCATGGCCATGCTGATCCAGTTGTCTATCTTGGTGTTCCTGGTCTTGAAGGTGGTGTTGAATCCGTTCTCAAGGACGTTGCCGGACTTTGAGACGACGCCGGAAGAGACCTGGCAGGTGTATTCGGTGTTGGGGACCAGCTCGCCCTGAAGGATCAGCCACAGCTGGTCGGGATATTTCTCTTCGGAATAGACCATCTGGAAGGGCAGCTCGTTTCCCTCCGGGTCGGTGATCCTGAACTTCGAAGCGTTCTGGTCGACGGAACTGCCTACCATGTCTTCGCTGAAGGTGAATTTGATCGCCATATTAGAGATCTGCATCCCGGTCTTCCCGTCCTTGGGAGAGACCTCGACGACCTGAAGCCCCGCGGCGGAGCAGACGCCTGTCGCCAGCAGTACAAGGAGCATTATCATGCAGATCAGCTTAGGGGTTTTCTTCATTTTGTGCATTCCTCCGATGCATATCCTTTTTTTTACCGCGCAAGGCGCGGAAGAATTCCTTAAGGAGCAGCTCGCACTGGGGCTGCAGGATGCCGGTGTGTACCTCGACCCGGTGGTTGAGCCTCTCGTCGGACGTCAGGTCCCTCAGGGAACCGCAGGCTCCGGCCTTGGGATCCATGGTCCCGATGAAGAGCCGGTCGATCCTGGAGAGGACGATGGCCCCGGCGCACATGGCGCAGGGCTCAAGGGTCACGTACATATCGCAGCCGAAGAGCCTCCAGCCGCCCAGTTCCGCGGCCGCCGCCCGGATCGCGTTGATCTCGGCGTGGCAGGTGGGATCCTTGGCCGACTCGGTGGTATTGCGCCCTCTGGCGATGACCCGGCCGTCCTTCACGATGACGGCGCCTACGGGGATGTCCCCGGCCTCGGCGGCGAGGGACGCCTCTTCAAGGGCCATTCTCATGTATTCTTCACAGCCTGTCATGGGGTTCCTCAGCACTCGCGGCAAATACGCATAAAAATAGCAATGCTCATATTAACACAAAAATTACACTCTTGCAATTATAAGATTTGTGCGCTATAATGTTTGCGCTTAAGAGATATGCCCTCATAGTTAAACGGATATAACGGAGGTTTCCTAAACCTTTGTTCGTGGTTCGATTCCGCGTGGGGGTGCCAACGAAGGGCTCCGGCTGAGAATGCCGGAGCTTTGATTTTTTCGGGATCCGGGGGACGCGGTCCATTTTTTCGCCCTTCGGGACGTTTCCCGCAAAAAAATCCGGGCAGCGCCCTTGACAAAAGGCCCCCGGCGGCGTATTTTTTGTTTTAGGTCAGATCATTTATTTCGACAGGAGGAATGGCATGGCCTTTTTGTATGCTTTTTAAGGCCGTGTCCATCCCGGGCGCGGCCTTTTCCGTGCCCTTCCCCGCCGAAAGAAAGGAGCTGATACTATTGAAGAAAGATACCGCAAAAGATTTCTGGCATAAGCAGCTGCTGGCAGCCGTCAGCGGCAGAGCGGACGCCCTCATCGAGAACCCCTCCGCGGTCTTCGCAAGAGAAGCCAAAGCCGGCTTTTTCGACGGCTTCAGCGATGAAGAATACTTCGACGCCAGGACCGAGACCGAAGAGCTGGCCTCCATCTGGGACCGCGAGGCCAAAGACGAAGCGGGAGCCCTGATCATCAGGGCCCTGGCCATGACCTCCGTGGACAAGGCCCACCTGGAAGCCCTGGCCGACATCCTCTCCGAATGCTCGGAGAATTCCGCCTACGGTCTGCTGACCGAAGAGCCCGCGGCCGCCGGACCTTCCGAAGGCGATAAGCCGGACGATGCTTCAGGCGATCCCGAAGATTTGTCGGACTTCTTCGAGAAGGTGCCCGTGCAGCCCCAGTCCGCGGCTTCAGCAGCCTCCGTCCCCCCGGACGTCCGGGCAGTCCGCCGGTCGAAACGGGCCCCCAAAGACATATATGACTTCCTGGACCGCCGGATCATCGGCCAGGAAAGCGCCAAGAAGGCCGCGGCCATGGTGATGTACAACCACCTGCAGGGCCGCAGGTCCACCGCCCTCTTCTGCGGCCCCACCGGCTGCGGAAAGACCGAGATCTGGCGCAGGCTCGCCGAAGCCTTCCCAAAGCGCATCAAGATCGTCGATTCCACCAGGCTCGCCGCCGACGGCTGGAAGGGCAGCATCCACCTTCGGGACATCTTCGAAGGGCAGCCCTCCGTCGGCCTTCTGAAAAAGGGCCTCATCGTCGTCTTCGACGAAGCCGACAAGATGATGTGCGAGAACCGGATCTCGTCCACCGGCATGGACTACTCCGCCATCGTCCAGAACGATCTGCTCAAGATGATGGACGGCGACGTCATCGAGTTCGGCGACGAAGGACCCGGCAAAAAGGCCTTCACCGTGGACTGCTCCAGGGTCTCCGTGGTCATGCTCGGAGCCTTCGAAGACCTGATGAAGCGCCGCACGGACCGCCCCGCCGTCATGGGCTTCAACGCCGAAAGCAAAACCGAAAAGAACTTCGAGCACGCAGACATCGGCATCGAAGACCTGATCGAAGCCGGCATGCGCCGCGAGATCGCCGGCCGCCTCAGCCGCATCGCCGCCCTGGATCCCCTGGGCGAAGAGCAGCTCACCGGCATCCTCTACGCCTGCGTCCTTCCCGACATCGCCAAAGAGACCGGCAAGACCGTCTTCATCGACGAGGACAGCGCCGCCGTCCTGGTAAAGCAGGCCGCAGGCTCCGCCCTCGGCGCCAGGTCCATGAGATCGGCCCTGCGAAACGCCTTGGACAACATGATATTCGAAGATCCCGACGCCGAGAACTACTTCATCGAGTTCTGCGGTGAGGAGCCCGCCGCCTGACGCGGCAGGCCCCTCCCGGCCCGGGCCCGGCACATACCCGGAATATATATAAGAAAAAATATATCCGTCATATAAAATAGAAAGGAGAACCGATGCTCATCGCGACCTACCGCCCCGCCCCCGAGAACAAACTGGAAAGAAACGATCCCGGCATAAGAAAGGCCCTCTACGAAAGGCTGGGCTCCTGGGTCCACGGCGAGCCCTCGTGGTGCTTTTACGCCGGCAACGAGAAGGAATTCTGGATCAACAGCCTTCTCAGCGTCCCCGTTTGCCCCGAGCAGCTGCTCTTCGCCGACATCGACCCCGCCGACGTCATGGCCGTGTACAAGCCCGAATGGGACGCCTACCTGAACGCCGGCGGCAATGCTCCCCTGCCCCGGATCAAAAGGGCCTCCATGATCCCCGAGGACCAGCTCTTCCTCTACGAGCTCCTGGCCGAGGACGTGGAATACTTCGCCGTCTTCGGCGTGGACATGCGCATGGTGAAGGAAGCCTTCATCTCAGGCGAATACGACGACCGCTGGCCCGGCCTGAGCGGAATGACCGAAGCCCTCTGCAGGGCAGCCGAGGCCCAGGGCCGGATGATGCACCGCTCTTACGGGGATAAGACCCTCGAGCAGTACATCAGCCAGAGCGAAGCCTTCGCCGTAAGGAACGTCTACCTGGCCACCCTGGCCGTCGAGCACTACACCGACCAGATCGGAGGAGGATACGCCCACTGGCGCCAGCTCCCCACCGACCCCGATTACGTGCTCAACTACTACAGCGATGCCTACATGGCATACGACAGAGAGCCCTCCGAAGAGGAGCTCCGCTACCTCCACGACGCCCTCACCGACGCGGTCTTCCGCCGCATATGAAGCAAATGTCAGATCACAAGCATTTTGATACTATAGAAGAATTTTATCTGGCGACCCGCCCGGACAACATCGAAGAGCTCTGCCGCGACCTCTACTGCGTCGTCCATCCCCGCTCCCAAAGGCCGGAAAAGGCCGAAGGCCCGGAAAGCGATTCCTGGCGCAGGTCCCTGCCGGATCTTGCCGAGCTGCTCTACGACCTTCCCGCATACCTGAAGAGGACCGCGGAGGAGAGCTGGGCCCTGGAAGACGACCTGGAAAAGGAGATCCTGGCCGTGGACGCCCTGAGGCGCTCCCCGGCTCTTGCCGCCTTTACCGGCTCCGCGGACCTTGCCGAATTCGAGAAGGCTCCCGGAAGGGCCGCGGTGAAGAAGGCCCTGGACTTTGAACTCTCGTCGTCCCTCCGCTCCGTGGAGGAATGCTTCAGCGCTCTCAAAAAGGAGAGCCTGGACAAGGCCCTTGAGAGCCTCAAGACCCAAAAGGACGCCCTTGAAAAGAACCGGCAGAAGCTCCTCGCCCCCGCCGAAAGGATCCCCCTTCCCGGAGTCTCCGTGGACCTGGAGCGCAGGCTCCCCGCCCTTTCCGAAGACGGCGCCGGGGAAAGGCCCGCCAAAGCAGCAGGCCAGCCTCCCAGGATGGACGTGCTCCTCAAGGACGAAGCAAGAGGCCTCTACGCCATAATCGAGCTCAAGCAGTGGACCGAGGACTCCATGGAGGTCGTGACCGGCGAAGAGGACGGCGAAAAGCGCTGCTTCGTCAGGGTCACCCCCTACGACAAGGACTCCGAGCATCCCGCGGTCAAGGTCAGGGATGTCTACAAGAAGAGGCTCGTTTCCGAGGCCGCGGCCGGCGGGAAGGAGGCGAAGGTCCGCTGCCTGGTCTACCTTCACAACCAGTTCTACGACGGCGGCCAGCTCTTCAGGGCCAGAGAACAGGGCGTCGACATCTACGACGGCAGGGGCCAGGGCAACAACATCCTCTTCACCAGGATGCGCTGCCGCTCCATGGCCGAAGCGGTCGCAGGCTTTTTCAAGCAGTAAAAGGAACGGGCCCGAAGACTATGGGCCGTCCACATATTTTGCCTTTTTGACTTGCATAATATCGTGTGCTATACTGAAATGTCAAAGGAGGCGCTAACACATGGCAGAGAGCAACACCCCCAAAAAAGTACTGATAATAGAAGACGAGAGATCCATCTCCGATATCATAAAATTCAACCTGGTCAAGGAAGGCTACGCGGTGGAGACCGCCTACGACGGGATCGAAGGCCTGGACAAGGCCCTTTCCTGCGGCTGCGACCTGATTCTTCTGGACATCATGCTGCCCCTGATGGACGGCTTTGAGGTCTGCAAGAAGGTGAGGGAGAAGAGCAGCGTGCCCATCCTTATGCTCACCGCGAAAGAAGAAGAGGTCGACAAGGTCCTGGGCCTTGAGCTGGGGGCCGACGACTACATCACCAAGCCCTTCGGCATGCGCGAGCTTATCGCCCGCATCAAGGCCAACATCAGAAGGGCCGACAGCCTCACCGAAAAGAGCGAGGCCCAGCCCGACGTCAAGGTCTTCGGCAACCTGGAGATCGACATGAACCGCTTCGAGGTGAGAAAGAACGGCGAAAGACTGGAGCTGACCTTAAGGGAATTCGAGCTTTTGCGCTACCTGGCCGAAAGGGAGGAGAGGGTCTTTTCCAGAGAACAGCTCCTTGAAGAGGTCTGGGGCTACGAATACTACGGAGATATCAGGACCGTGGACGTCACCGTAAGGCGTCTCAGGGAAAAGCTGGAGGACGACCCCGGCGATCCCCAGTACATCATGACCAGAAGAGGCATCGGTTACTACTTCAGGAGGCCCCAATAGGTGAAGAGGCAGGTGCACAGCAGCGTACGCTGGCGTATAGTCCTCATATACTTCATGCTGGTCTTCATCGCGATGACCATCGTTTCCGTGTTCCTGATAGACCGCATCGAGAGCTACCAGATGAGCTCCCTGCGGGACAACATCACAAATACCGTCCGGGGCAGCAACCTGCTCAGCTTCCTTGAGAGCTTCGATCCCTTGAAGGACCACTCCGGGGAGATCCAGCAGGCTCTGGACGACAGCTGGACCAGCGGCTTCACCCAGGAGCTTTCGGTGGTGGACCAGAGGCTGGACATCATCGCCTCCACCAACACCAGCCTTCTGGGAAAGAGCGCGGCCGAGCTCTTCGATCCGGACATCATCGTCAGCTGCCTCATGACTGGGGAGAACGGCGAGTCCGACGGCAGCGCCCAGGGCATACCGGTGAAGAACCTGTGCTACGCGGTGGAAGGGGCCGAAGGGGTCAAGGGAGTCGTCTACGTAAGGGCGGACCTTTCGTCCATCAACACCTTCCTGAGCCAGGCCAGGCTGATCTTCGTTGAAGCCACGGCCCTGGCACTGGCGGTTACCGTCCTGCTGGGCTTCACCCTGGCGAGGAGCATCACCGTCCCCATCAACGACGTCACCGACAAGGTCCAGATCATGTCCCAGGGGGACTTCGACATCAGGGTCCCGGTGAAGAGCGACGACGAGATCGGCCAGCTGGCCGAGATGTTCAACATGCTGGCGGGTAGGCTGGGCGCCACCATCAGCGAGATAAACAACGAAAAGAACAAGCTGGGCACCATCCTGCGGTACATGGCCGACGGACTGGTGGCCATCGACCTGTCGGGGAGCCTGCTCCACGCCAACCCCGCCGCCAGGACCATCCTGGGCCTGGACCAGGAAGCTGACCTGGAGGGGGCCGACTACGAAGACATCATGGGACATCTTGACGAAAAGCTGTCCCTTGACCGCATAAAAGAGGGCTGCGACAGCGGCGGCGGCCAGACTGTCTACCGCAAGGGCAGCGAGACCTACGTGATCCGCTTCGACCGCTTCAAGGACGAGAACGGAAAGGACGTGGGCATAATCCTGGTCATCCAGGACATCACCGAGCGCCAGAAGCTCGAAGACATGCAGACCGACTTCGTCGCCAACGTGTCCCACGAGCTTAAGACGCCCCTCACCAACATCAAGAGCTACACCGAGACCCTGCTGGACGGCGCCATGGACGACAGGGACACCGCCATGAGCTTCCTGCAGATCGTGGACAAGGAGGCCGACCGGATGAACCGTCTGGTCAAGGATCTTCTGCAGCTCTCAAGGCTCGACCACCAGCAGGAGCCCATATTCCTTAGGGAAGGCAACATCGTGCTGCTGGTCAACATGGTCCTGATGAAGGTCGAGATGACCGCAAAGCAGAAGGGCCTGACCATCAGGCCTCTCTACGACGAGGAGGGCGACATCCGGGTCAATCTGGACAAGGACAGGATGGAGCAGGTGGTCATGAACATAATCACCAACGCCATCAAGTACACCAACGAGGGCGGCCACATCGACGTGGATATCAGGCAGGACAAGGACCAGGTGCGCGTCAGCGTCCAGGACGACGGCATCGGCATCCCGCCGGAGTCCCTGCCCAGGATATTCGAGCGCTTCTACAGGGTAGACAAGGCCCGTTCCAGGGCCATGGGCGGGACCGGACTGGGTCTTGCCATCACGAAAGAGATCGTTGACAGCCACGGGGGGAGCCTGGAGGCCGAGAGCAAGCCGGGCGAGGGCACGAAGATCACCATCGTGCTCCCCGTCATCATCAGAAGGGGGGTCAGGGACATTGAGTAGATACACAGACGACGATATGCTCAGGGACTGGACCAGCGAGGCGCAGAAGGAGCGCCAGGCCCAGAGGGCAAAGCTTCGCGAGGAACAGGAGGAGCTGCTGCGCCGGCAGAAGAAGACCAGAAGGCGCCGCAGAGGCTTTCTGATCAAGGCCATGTGCGTCGCCGCGGTCATGGTCGCGGTCCTTTTCGCCGCCTTCAGCACCATGGACATCTTCCAGCTGCAGGAGCAGAAGAGGCAGGCGGACGAGGAGCTCCAGGGCCTGGAGCACAGAAAGCTGGGCCTTGAGCAGGAGCTTGAGATCGTCGAGAGCGACGAATACGTGGAGCAGCAGGCCCGTTCCGAGCTGCGGATGATATACGACGGCGAGGTCCTCTACGTGGTAAAGGACCAGGAGACCCAGGAAAACCAGGGCGAGATGCCCGAGCAGGTCAAGCCGTGACCGGATCCGGAGGCCAGGCAGCCGGGGCGGAGGAAAGGCCCGTCATCCGGCAGGCGGTGGTCGTGGAAGGAAGAGACGATCAGGCCGCTCTTTCCAGGGCGGTGGACTGCTACAGCATAGCGACCCACGGCTTCGGCAAAAGAAAGGAGACCCTCGAGCTCATCAGAAAAGCCTTTGACGAGCGGGGGATCATCATATTCACCGATCCGGACTTTTCGGGAGAAAAGATCAGGGAGAGGCTGACAGGCCTCTTTCCCGGCGCTCTTCAGGCCTGGCTCACCAGGAGCGAGGCTGAAAAGGACGGAGACATAGGCATCGAGAACGCCTCACCCGAGGACATCAGGGCAGCCCTTTTCAAGGCCCTCGAAGGGACGGAGAAGGCCGCCGAAGATCTCACCGAGCCCGTCACCGGCCAAGATCTTTACGATCTGGGCCTTTCGGGCGGCGAGGATTCGATGCGCAGAAGAGAGGAGGCCGGAAGGCTCCTCGGCATAGGAGGCGGCAACACCGGCAGCTTCCTGAAAAAACTCAAGCACTTTGGTATCGGCAGAAAGGAACTGGAGGAAGCATGCCTCAGATCTCGGGATCCGAAGAGATAAGAGCCCTCGAAAGGCGCTATCACTTCAAATTCGACAAGTCCCTGGGACAGAACTTCATAAACGATCAGTCGGTGCTGGACGACATCGCGGACGCCTGCGGGGCGGGTCCCAAAGACCTGGTCCTTGAGATCGGTCCCGGCATGGGTTTTCTCACCATGGCCCTGGCCGACCGGGCAGGAAAGGTCCTGGCCGTGGAGATCGACGAGAGGCTGATCCCCATCCTCGATAGAAACCTGGCGTTATATAACAATGTTGAGATAATAAATCAGGATATCCTTAAGACCAACATCCCCGCCCTCATCGAAGAAAAGGGGAGGCTCAAAGACGGCTCAAGGCCTGAAAATATAAGGATCGTGGGCAATCTCCCATATTACATCACGACTCCAATCCTGACCGGGCTCCTGGAGGCCGGCCTGGACGCGGAGAGCATCACCGTGATGGTCCAAAGGGAGGTCGCCGACAGGATCATGGCAAGGCCTGCCACCAGGCCCTACTGCGTCCTGACCCTGGAGCTCGCGTATTACGGGACCCCCGAGGTCGTAAGGGACGTTCCCGCCGAGCTCTTCGTGCCCCGTCCCAAGGTGGACTCGGCAGTGGTGAAGCTGTCGCTGGTCAAAGGAGGCACCGTCCCGGTAAAGGACAGGGACCTGCTCTTTAAGGTCATCAAGGCGGGCTTCGGCCAGAGAAGAAAGACCCTCTCCAACGCCCTCGCTCTGGGAGGCTTCGGAAAGGAAGAGACCGCCCGGGCCCTGGAAAAGGCCGGGATCGACGGACAGCGCAGGGCAGAGACCCTGAGCCTTAAGGAATTTGCGGATATCACCGGCGCCCTCGCGCCTGATGCATAAACAGGAGGACTATATGATCGATATCAAGTTTTTAAGAGCGAATCCGGAAGCGGTTAAAGAGAACATCCGCAAGAAATTCCAGGATCAGAAGCTCGTCCTTGTCGACGAGATCATTGAAATGGACGAAAAGGTCCGTCAGGCCAAGGCCAGAGGCGACGAGCTCCGCTCCCAGCGCAACGCGGTCAGCCGCCAGATCGGCGCACTGATGAAGCAGGGCCTCAAGGAAGAGGCGGAGAAGACCAAGAAGCTGGTCACCGACATGGCCGACGAGCTGGCGTCCCTGGAGGCTCAGGAAGAAAAGCTGGCCGAAGAGATCAAAAGCCGCATGATGGTCATCCCCAACATCATCGGTCCCGAGGTCCCCATCGGAAAGGACGACTCCGAGAACGTCGAGATCGAGCGCTTCGGCGAACCCACAGTGCCCTCTTGGGAGATCCCCTACCACGTCGACATCATGGAGACCTTCGACGGCATCGATCTGGACTCCGCAAGGCGCACCAGCGGCAACGGCTTCTATTATCTTAAGGGAGATATCGCAAGGCTCCACAGCTCCATCCTCAGCTACGCCCGCGACTTCATGATCGACAGAGGCTTCACCTATTACATCCCGCCCTTCATGATCCACGGCGACGTGGTCAAGGGCGTCATGAGCTTCTCCGAGATGGAGAACATGATGTACAAGATCGAGGGCGAGGACCTGTACCTGATCGGCACCTCCGAGCACTCCATGATCGGCAAATTCATCGACCAGATCCTGGACAAGGACCAGCTGCCCCAGACCCTGACCAGCTACTCCCCCTGCTTCAGGAAGGAGGTCGGCGCTCACGGCATCGAAGAGAGGGGCGTCTACCGCATCCACCAGTTCGAGAAGCAGGAGATGGTCGTCATCTGCGAGCCCGAGGATTCCCCCATGTGGTTCGACAGGCTCTGGCAGAACAGCGTCGACTTCTTCAGGAGCCTGGACATCCCCGTCAGGACCCTCGAATGCTGCAGCGGCGATCTGGCCGATCTGAAGGTCAGGTCCCTGGATGTTGAGGCATGGTCCCCCAGACAGAAGAAGTACTTCGAGGTCGGGAGCTGCTCCAACCTGGGCGACGCTCAGGCAAGGCGCCTGGGCATCAGGGTCAGGGACAAGGAAAAGGGCAACTACTTCCCCCACACCCTCAACAACACCGTCGTCGCTCCCCCCAGGATGCTCATCGCCTTCCTGGAGAACAACCTGCAGGAGGACGGCACCGTCAGGATCCCCAAGCCCCTGCAGCCCTACATGGGCGGCAAGGAGCTGCTGACCCCGAAAAAATAGGCCATAAGGGCCTGGAAAACTCACCGCGGCGCCGCAACGCCGCGGTATTTGATTGAGATAAACGCCCCGCCGCTATTGACAATCATCCTGCGGGCGGATATAATGACCATGAAGTTAGTTATAGCTAACCATCGAGATAAATGAAAACCGCCTGCATATGCGCAGGGGCAGGGCCCTTCAGCCCGAAAGGATAGATAAAATGAATGGTGAGACCAATATCGTATCGACACTGATCGTCGCGGCTGTCCTCGCAGTCATCGTCTTCTTCATCGCAAGGAGAATGATCAGAGACAGGAAAGCCGGAAAGCACAGCTGCGGAGCCGGCTGCAGCGGCTGTCCCATGTCGGGAAGCTGCCATAAGCAGGGCAAAAAAGCCTGACGAAGGCGCCTGCCGCCAAAGACCCATGGTCACCATGGTCGACCTCCTTAAGAGCCCTCAGGGGCTCTTTTTATTCCCCGCGGCCGGAAAACCGCGCGGCCTGCCGGAAAATGCCCTTTTCTCTTCGGATCCCTTTGGGTTTACGCCGAAAATACGCCCTGCGCCTTGCGCGCGGAGCGGCGGTCTATTAAAATGGATGTGTAGTTATCTCAATCATCTTGTCACTAAACGATCGGAGGACGATATCATGAAACGCAGGATCATCGCAGCAATACTCACGCTTTTGATGGCGCTGTCCCTCTTCCCCGCTGCCGCGTGGGCGGCGGAGCCGACGGAGGCAGACCTAAAGACCGCGCCCATCATATCAAATCTGGAGATCCACGATGACGGAGAGGGCTTCGTCTGGCTGGAGGTCACGGTACAGACGCCCGCCAATGTGCTGAGCGCCATAGATCACTTCGAGAACCACGAGCTCGGCTTCAACCAGGCAGGCTACATCGGCCAGATCGATCTTCAGTATTCCGTCGACGGCGGCGAATGGCAGGAGACCGCCATCACGCCCTCGCCCAATCACGACCACGAAGACTCGTGGAACGGTGTCTTCGAGACCCAGTATCTGGACGAGCTCCGCGTCGATTCCGAGGTCAGGGCCCGCGCCAGGTACAGCGGGGCCGACGCCGACGGCAATTCCAGATACAGCGACTGGTCCGACATGCTGGTCCTCAACGAGAAAGTGGATTTCACCGCTTCCCAGTGGGCCCTTCCCGAGCTGGCGGAAGCTGACAGGCTGGGCCTCATCCCCGACTGCCTGAAGGGCCAGGACCTGACCAAAAAGATCACGAGAGCGGAGTTCGCCGCGGTGAGCGTAAAGGTCTTCGAGGCGCTCACGAATACCGAGACTGAGGCCGCTGAGGATCCCTTCAAGGACACCGACGATCCCGAGGTCCTGAAGGCGTTCAACGTCGGCATCACCGACGGAAAGAACAGCGCGGGCGATCTCTTCGGGCCCGACGACCTGCTCACCCGCGAGCAGGCCGCGACCATGCTCACGAGAGTATGGAAAAAGGTGAACTTCAGCGGCTGGACCCTCAAGACCGACGGCGACTTCGACGCTCAGTTCAAGGAGGCGTATACCATGCCCGCCAGGTTCAGCGACGATGAGAAGATCTCGTCCTTGGCCTATGACAGCGTATACTTCATGGCCGCCAACCACATCGTCGAAGGCAGCAACGGCGCCTTCAGCCCCAAGGCGGTGACCGACGCGGAAAAGGCCGTCGGCTACGCCCAGGCCACCCGCGAACAGGCCCTCGCCATCGCGGTCAGAATGGTGAAGAACCTGTAGCAGCGGCTGCCCCATGTCGGGTAGCTGCCACAACAGCGGCAATAAAGCCTAGACCTTAAACTCAAAAGCTCCTTCGCCGAAGCGGAGGAGCTTTTAAAATGCGCTTTGCAGCCGCCGGGACCGGGACTTCAGCCCGCGATCCCGCAGCGGATCACTTAGTGCACGGCCTGGGGACCCTGCTGCTGGACCTCAGCCTGCTGCTGAAGCTCCACGCTCTTGTCCTTCACGGCCTTGAGCATGTCGTCCAGCTTCATGGGCTCGCCACCCTTGAGGGCATTGACTGCCGGCAGGAACCTGTCCCTCTCCTGCTGGGTGATGGGCTTTCTGTAGAGATCGGTGACCGAGTCTCTGGCGTTGTTGTAGATCTCCTTGGCGGACTTTTCGTCGTAGGGCTTCTGGAAGCCCTTGTCCCTCTCCAGCAGCTTCTGGAGCCTGTCCAGCCTGATAAGATCGTCCAGGCAGGACTCGTCGACCTTCTTCTCGCCGAAGGTGAAATTCATCGACTTGGCGATCTCGGTGTAATGGTTCACGTAGCCCTTGCTCTCGTAGGACCTTTTGGCCAGCACCTGGGTATACTCGTTGTAGATCTTGCCGGGCTGGATATCTCCGTCTCCCTTGCTGTCCAGAAGCTTCTGGAACTCCTCGTCCTTTTCGATGGCCCTGTAGGCCCTGCCGCTGTTGAGTTCCTCTATGCGCCTGTTCTCGACGCCGACGTTGACCAGGTCGCCGTCAGCCCTGTCGTTCACGATCTGCTCCTCGACGGCCCTGGAGGCGATGTATTCCACAAGGGCCTTTCTCGCGGCAGGATCCGAGGCCTTCTTATCGCTGCACTGGGCCTGCTTGAGCCAGGTGTTGGCGAAGACGTTGTTCCTGGTGATCCTTCCTTCTTTCTTGAGGTCGGCAGCGCCCTGGAGCAGCACCTCCGTATTGCTCCTGTAGATGCGGACCGCCGTGCTGTCGTTGTCCCGGGCGGCCTTGTTGTACTCCATGGAGGCGTCATTGAGGAGCTTGGTGTTCTCATCGATCTTCGCCTTGGCCTTTTCGAGGCCCTCGCGGAACTCGGTCAGCTTCTTCTCGCCGTTCTTCTCGTAATCGTCCCACTTGTCCTTCTTTTTGCGGTATTCCTCCAGCCTCTCGTTGTAATTATTGACCCTCAGCCTGTAGGTCTCCTCCCGCTGCTTGTGGGCCTCGGTCTCGCCCCTTCCGGCGGTGAACAGGAACACGAAACCGTAGGCGATGGTGTTCCAAAAGCCCATGGACGGCTTGGACGGCTTCTTGGGCTCATCGGGCTTGCCGGCGTTCTTGACGGTCTCGATGGACTTGATGTTGGTCTCGAAGAATTTCTTGAGCTTCTTCCAGTCTCCGACCCTGTCCTTGGCCTGGATCATCTTGCCCTTGTCCGGCCTCTTGATGATATCGTCGATATCGAGGGACTTTTTCGGGGTGTACTCGTGGGAGCCGACGAGCCTGTGCTCCGGGGTCACGGGCTCGTCGGAGATGAACATGTCTTCGTCTTTTCTGTTGACCGCGTAGGGAAGACCGGTCTCCTTGTCGAAGATGAAGATGTTCTTGGAGTCGTTGCTTTCGAGGAATCGGGTGACGGACTCAAGATCCCTGTATTCGTTGCCGTCCTCGTCGAGAGCGAAATCGAAGGTCCTCTTGCTCTTGAGGGGCCCCAGTCCGGCGCCTTCAAAAAGGGCGGCCCTCTTCTCCTTATCTTCGCTGCGGTCGAAATCCCAGCGTTCCTTCAGGTACTCCGCGGTGTCGACGCCGCCGTCGATGGGCCTGAAGAACTCATCGTCCAGCTCATCGATGGGGGGCAGCTTCTCCTTGGATGTGTAGAAGCGGTCTTTTATCCTGATGACCTCGTGGAAGGACGCTTCGCCGTCGGTGTAGACCTTGAGCCTCCTGTAGTTCTCCTTGAGGGTCTCTGCCAGCTCCTCGGGAGTCTCGAACCGGACCCCGTTCTCATCGACAGCGTAGTCGATGCTGCTCTTCTTGATGTTCAGCAGATACACGCCCTCCAGGTCCTGGTCGGCCGCGAGCCTGAAGCTGTCCTCACCAAGGGCCTCCATCGACGCCTTGGAGGTCAGAAGATCGGAGGTGTAATAACTGCCGTCCCGGTTCTCCACCGCGTAGGGGAACTCGGGCTGGTCCTTCATGTAGACGAAGCTCCTTGAGCCCGGATCCTTCAGGGCTTCGCGGATCTGGGCGGGATCGGTCAGGGTCCTGCCGTCCGCGGTCTCGAGGCGGTCGATCTGATCCTCGCGCCAGCCGAGGATCCTCCTGTTCTCGATGTTCTGGGGGTCCCTGCCGGGATCGATGTCGTAATTCTCGGGATCGGGATCCTCCCTGGGGATCATATCGGTGGCGTAGTACCGACCGTCCTTATAGCCCGCGATCCTGACATTCCAGTTCCTGTCGTAGAACATGAGCCGGTTTCCGCTCTTCAGCTGCTCGTCGATCTCTTCCTTTGTCCTCCCGATCAATCGGGACTCGCCGTTGAGGACGACGTGGGTGCCCTCCAGCAGGATATCGAGGGGGTCCTTTACGGCCTTATCTATGGTCTCAAAATTGGCCGAAGCGACGTAGCCGACTCTGGTCTCGGGCTGCTTAGTCTTCTTCAGGGCGCCGTTCTCGTAGGAATAGACGTCGTAGGTGCCTTCCTTTTCGCCGGGGATGAAGACCTGCTCGCCGTTCAGAAGAGCGGCGGCTATGTCGGCGCGGTCGGCGAGCACCTTTCCGGTGTCGTCCTGGACGCATCTGCTCTTATCAGGCTCGTCATCATCGCCCTGAGGTGCCTCGAATCTCACTCCCGCGAAGTGCCTTTCCACCAGCCCGGAGACATTGGCGGATATCATGGCGGCCTCAGTCTGGACCAGCTCCTCTTCGGGCTCGTCGGGGACTGTCATGTAGTCGGGAAGGTCGGGAGCGGCGATGTTGAGGTTCTCCTCGTTGACCTTTATGCCGCCTTCCGGACTGATCCACTGGGTCAGGATGCTGCCGTCCTCGTTGAATTCCAGAGCGTCGTAGGCTCCCTCCTCCTCGGGATCGGGAGAGACCAGCCTTTCGCCCTTGATCAGTTCCTCGTAGATCTCATCGGCCCCTCTCAGGATGAAACCCGCGTCGTTGACGGCCTCCACCGGGGCGTCCTCGCCTCTGCGGCTCCTGAAATACTGCTCGATCAGTGCGATCGCATCTTCTTTATTTACTGGCACATTGGGACGCGGCATTTTGTTCCTCCATTTTCTCGGTCTTCAAAGGCCCCGGCCGGATGACCCGGCAGGCCTGTGTCGCTGTTTTACATTTTTAATTATATACGGTCTCGTCCATCAAATGTCCAACAATAGTTAAAAGGATAGACGGTTTTTCAAATATTTTATGTGGATGGCACACTTCGATATGATCCGGCGGGCAGTCCCGTGGCTCAGGCTGCCAAAAAGATGCGTCCGGGGAACTTGACATTATATCGAGCAGATGTACAATTAACATTAATTATATAATTGCTAACAGGAGACTGAAATGAAGAAAACTATATCGATATTGATGGCGCTGACGCTGATCCTGTCCCTGGCAGCCTGCGGCAGCAGCCCGTCCGCGGAAGCAGGAACGAGCGGACAGACGGAAAATACCGCAAAGGAAGCTCAGGAGCCCGCCGCGGCGAATGCGGAGCAGAAGCCAGCCGAAGCGAGCGCGGATACGAAGCCCGCGGAAGCAGCCGCGCAGACCGCCGAGCCGCCCAAGGAAAACCCCGCGGAGGCTCCCGCTCCCGAAGAGCCGTCCGGGGAAGTTGTCCTGGACAACGACTATTTCAAGCTGACCTTTAACGGCGTCGAAGAGGACGACGAACCGTTCCTCTGCAGGCTCCTCCTCGACGTCGAATGCAAAAAGCCTGAAGATGAACTTCTTTTCAGTTATGAGCTTTTCGGGATGGCGGTCAACGGGTACGGTATTACCGAAAACAGTTATGAGTTCGATGAACAGCCCGCCGAGAACGGGTGCATCAAATTAGGGATCCGCGTGTACAATGCCGTATTGGAGGCGATCGGCGTCGATTCCATCGACAAAATTGAAAAGGTGGACGTGGTCCTGTCCGGCTGGGAATATCCGGATGGCAAATATGCCTATAAGAACTACGGAGAGTGCTCGATCTATCCGACAGGCCTGGAGGGCTCCTACGTCCAGAAGCCGCGGGAGGCCATGGTCGGCGACGAGACCGTAGAGACCGAGAACTTCAGACTGACCCTCTTCTGGAAGGAGGGCGTGGACTTCATCAGCGCCCACGAGAGCAGCGGGCTCCACAGCCCCGTCGTCATCATAGAAAACAGGACCAACGAGGAATATCACTTCTCCGCGGACAATTTCAAGATCAACGGGGTCCAGAACGAGCTCAGGATCAACAGCGGCTATGTCGGAGGAAACATCAAGCCCGGAGGGACCCTCGTCGGCATGCTCGATGCCGATGGGACCGTCAGGGCCGCGAAGGAAAAGAACATAACGAAGGCCGATCAGATATCCTTCGACTTCAACGTCCGCACGGTATCGAATGATCCCAATTCTCTCGGCGATCTCCTGGCGGTGATCCCCGTTAAAGTGGCGCCGGAGGATATCCACAAGTGATCCATCGGAAGCATGGACAGGCCGCCCCGTACCTGTAAGGCAGAGAATTTAAAAGGACCGCAGGCATCTTTCGAATGTCCTGCGGTCTTTTCGCATGTGTAAGGTGCGCCTGCCAGGAGCAGGGCCGCCGGATACCGGCGCCGCTTCGGGCCTCGGACGCTCCTTCGGTGCCGCACCCTGAAAAGTATCAATACAAACGAAAAAGGGCCTGTCCTCTGACAAGTCCTCCTTCGTGGATATTGGTGCACCATCAGGGACTTAACGTCCATGCTTCGCATGTCCTGCGGTCTGCGCGCGCCGCGGGCGTGCTCGACCCGTCAGGGTCCACCGGACCCTGACGCCCTTTCGGGTTCGAGTCCCTGATGAAGTATTTATACAAACGAAAAAGGGCCTACCCTCTGGTAAGTCCTCCTTCGTGGATATTGGTGCACCATCAGGGACTCGAACCCTGGGCACCCTGATTAAGAGTCAGGTGCTCTACCAACTGAGCTAATGGTGCGTGTTCTTGCGAACATTGATAATATAGCACCGGGGCGAAGGCTTGTCAACAAAAATGTTTGCGGAATCTCAAATATTTTTGTCGATCGGAAGGACCGTTGAATTATCAAGATCCGAAGGCCTCTCTGAAAGACCAAGACCGCCGGGTGATGTCCCCGGCGGCCTTTTATTTGCCGTGATCATCATTTTTCCAGGGGGAATTTCTCGAACCACTGGAGCTGCTCGCGCATAAAGGTCGTGTTGGCCAGGCCGTGCTGGGCTCCATCGAAGATGACCAGCTTGTAGTCCTCGCCCTCGACCTTGCCGGCAGCCTTGAGGGCGTCGGCCATGTCGTAGGCCTGTTTGGGGATGACCCTGACGTCGGCGGTCCCCTGTCCGATGAGAAGTGGGACATCTATCTGGTCCGCGAACCTGGTCGCAGAGCGGCGGTCGAACTCCTCCGGGAGCTCGTCCGGGCCTCCTCCGACCAGCTCGTGATAGACCCGGGCCATGTCGGGGCCCCGGTCATACATGATGTACGAGTCGGCCAGCCCGGAATTGATCGAGCAGGCGCGGATCTTCTCTCCGGCCTCCTGGCAGGCCCTGTAGGCCATCATGCCCCCGCGGGAGAAGCCGACCAGGTAGACCTGCTCTCCCTTTACGAAGGGCATCTCCAGGGCGATGTCGATCAGGTTTGTCACGTCGTGGACGTCGTCGCCGCCGAAGTCCTCCTTGCCGGTGCCGCCCATGTTGCCGCGGTACTGGGATCCGAAGGCCGCGTATCCGTTGAGGGCCTGTCTGCAGAGCTCAAGGGGAGTCAGGGCCGAAAAATCGCGGTTCCCGCCTCTGCAGTAGACCAGGGCGGGCATGCCCTCCTCGGGGAATTCGGCCTCATCAAGGCCGTCGGTCTTCGACGGGATCGCCACGTAGCCGGTCACCTCGCAGTCGTCCGAGCGGTAGCGGATGGACCAGAACTTGACCCGCCCGACGTACTGTTCGGGGGCCTGGAGGGGCTCGGCCTCGAGCATGGCGCCGCTCTTGCGCAGTTCTTCAGTCACGTTGAAGTACGCGGTCCCTGGCTCTTCTTTTCTTTCTTCGGAAGGCTTGGGGGCGTCTTTCTTTTCTTCGGCGGGCTTTGCCGCTTCCTGCTTTTCGGAAGGCTTGGACTCGTCCTTCTTTTCCTCCGCGGGCTTGGGGAGCTCGGGAGTATAGGTATCCGCCGGTGCGGATGGTGTGGTAGGAGCTGCAGGATCCGGCTCCACATGGGCCTGATAGGTCTCCATGTTCTTAGGGTCGTCGATTCTTGCTTCGGAAGGCGACTTCTGGACCCACTCCGCAGACATATCGGGAGCTTTTGCAGCTTCGGTACCCGGAGTTGCCGGGGCAGGCTGCATTTGCTGGGCAGCGGGAGCTCCAGGTTTGATGGTGCTCTGCTCCGCCGCGGCATTCCTTGCCGTCATGGGAGGCAGCAGAAACGCGGCGAGAGCGATGCAAAGGATACAGGTAATAGTAGTTAAAATCTTGTTCATTTTTCAAACTTGAGCATATGTTATATAACATATGCTATAATTAGTTTCTGTTGGGTTATGGAGTGAGGAGCAGCGCAAGGACGCACCGCGCCGACTGCCTCCAGGCAGATTGATGCGGGCAGCCTCATGCCATGCCCCTGAGCGGCATGAGCCGCCCTGCAGAGGGATCTATAAAGATTTATTGCTATCGGCGAGCATGAACTGTGGACGATTATTACTATTCCGCAGATTTGAAGAATTAGTAATAATCATATTGCCATTATTCCAGATGCCTTTAAGCGATTGTATAACTATTTTGGGAAATCAGGCTCAATGGCAGTAATGATTCCTGGGGCTAATAGTGTCTTTTACTGATTCAGCCGCATTGAAAAGGTTTGAAAAGGCTTCGAACAGGCCGCAATTACTACCATTTCAGATGATCAGCGTTATTAGTTATACTTTCACCGGACTACGATCTCAAAAAACTGCTATCCGTTATGACTACGATCCCTTTAATTCAATAATAGTTAGAATTTGATGGAGCGAGGGGTGGCGCAAGGAGGCACCGCGCCGACTGCAGCCAGGCAGGCGGATGCGGGCAGCCTCACGCCAGGACCCGAGCGGGTAAAGGCCGATCGCAGCACAGCACGCATTATAATGCGCGGCGGGTTACCCGAAGGTGGGACCCGCCGCAGAGAGCCCACAGGCGAATGGGGCGGGTGCCTTAGAGGCAGGACCCGCCGCCGGATCCGGGTCGATTTCAAGCCCGAATGATGGCCTGGTCAAGGCCAAAAGCGAAGCGTGTCTTGACCAGGTCATGGCCTCATATGTGCGAAACTTCGGACTGCCCTGCATCAGGGCCCGCCGCCGAGAGCCCGCAGGCGGATGGGACGGATGCCTTAGAGGCAGGATCCGCCGCAGCGCCTGCGTCAGGACCGCGGGCGGCATGAGCCGCCCCGCAGTCCGCTCCTTTACTCTCTAGTACAGCGCCATGTCGGACATCCGCTCCGGAGCGCCCTCGTAGATGTCCACGATCTCCTTCGGCGCGAACTTCTTGTTGATCACCACCGACACCACGAAATCGTCGAACCAGTCGTCGGCCATCACATAGTAACCGTTGATCCCCATGCCCTTGCCGTAACTGTTCTGCACCTTCCAGCGGTCGGGCTTTCCGGACCCGTCCAGATTAACCCCGCAGAAGGCCATGATGTGGGTGCCCCTGATGTTCTTGTACTCGATGTTCTCCTTCTTGGACATGTTGGCAACGTCGCAGCCCATCATCTCGTCGAGAAGGTAGAGGTCCCTGGCCATGAAGCCCTGAGCCTTGTTGGATAGCTTGGCAACGTCGCAGCCCATGACCACCTGCTCGCCGCCCTTGAGTTGGGCGATGACCAGCTTCTTGATGGTCTCAACGTCCAGATTCAGCAGCACGTCGTGGCCAGGCGTCAGATCGTCCCTGGTGACGTAGGACTTGTTGTAGGCGTACTTGTCCGAGGGATGGCTGATCACGAACATGTAATCGTCGTTATTGATCCCAAGAGCCTTCCAGAATGACATGGGAGTCATGCCATCCATCAGCTGCCAGCTGCCGTCCTCCTTCTCAAAACCGAAGTCGAAGGTCTTTGGAGGCTGTCCCACCAGCCTGCAGAGCATCCCGTAGATATCTGCCAGTTCCTTCTCCTTGATCTCGTAGAGCCTGTCCTCGTCAGCGCCTTCGGCCCTGGCGTTCCTCATGTTGCGGACCGCCAGCCTGAGCTTGGCGGCCAGCAGCCTGGTGACGTAGCGAGTGTCCCCGGAGACCTGGGCGTCGGGCATGAAGGCCTTGGGCACGATGCCGTACTTGTCCAGGACGTCGGCGCAGGTGAACCACTGGCCGTTGTCCATGATGGGATTTCTCAGCATCCCGATGACCTTGGGCGAATCCAGAGGCTCGTCGATCATCTTCATGGCCCTGTTGAGGAACTTGTTGGACTTTTCCAGCTGGTCGTAGAAGTAGATGTAGTCCTCGGAAAGCTCGAAGCCCTTGTCCTTCATCTGCAGCTTCTCGATGGCGTGCTGGCGGACGTTGTTCAGGGTCGCGAATGCCCAGCACCGGAGGCTGGTCACCTGGTCGGTCACATTTCCGTCCCAGACGTCAACGGAGAAGGTGAAGGGGAGCCTCTTGATGGCCTCGAAGTTCATCAGGGCCAGCTGGACGCCGTTCTGGATCACCGCGTTGGAGACCACATGGCCCAGGGTATCCTCTTCCCAGCGCTTTTCGCAGGCGGCGAGGAATGCCGCGTCGATGTCTTTTTTCATGTTCATCCTTTCTTTTGGTCTTTCCAGCCCCGGCGCACGCCCTGCCCAAAAGCCGGAAGATCTTCAAATATCAATGCCCGGCAGAGATCCCGCCGGGCACGATGTATCGCTGTTGTATTTAGATATCAAGCATGTGGCATGCCGCGTAGTGGCCCGGCTCCACCTCTCTGAGAGCGGGAGCTTCGACCTTGCAGCGGTCCGTGGCCTTGGGGCATCTGGTGCAGAATTTGCATCCCGCCGGCGCGTTGATGGGGCTGGGGATCTCGCCCTGCAGGTGGACCCTGTTCTTCAGCCAGCTGTGGTAGGGATCCGGTTCGGGGATCGCCGAGAACAGCGCCTGGGTGTAGGGATGGACCGGGTGGCCGTAGATGCTCTTGTTGTCTCCCAGCTCGACCAGGGATCCCAGGTACATGACCGCGATCCTGTCCGAGATGTGCCTGACCATGGAGAGGTCGTGGCTGATGAACATGTAGGTCAGACCCAGTTCCTTTTGAAGGCGGGTGAGCAGGTTGACCACCTGAGCCTGGATCGATACGTCCAGAGCCGCGATGGGCTCGTCGCAGACGATGAAGGAGGGCTCGATGGCGAGGGCTCTGGCGATGCCGATCCTCTGGCGCTGTCCGCCGGAGAGCTCGTGGGCGAAGCGGGAGGCGTAGTCGCTGGTCAGTCCGACGTAGGACAGCACCTGGTTGACCCTCTCCTCCTTCTGCTCCCTGGTCATGCTCTTATAGTGGACGTTGAGGCCTTCGGATACGATGGTTCCGATGGACATCCTGGGGTCCAGGCACGCGGCCGGATCCTGGAAGATCATCTGGCAGTTCTTCGAGAAGGACATCTTGTCGTCGCCGTTGAAGTCGCGGACGTTCTTGCCCTTGTAGATGATGTCGCCGGCAGTCGCCTGATAGACCCCCAGAAGGGTCCTTCCGACGGTGGTCTTTCCGCATCCGGACTCTCCGACAACGCCGAAGGTCTCGCCTTCGTAGATGTTGAAGGAGACGCCGTCGACGGCCTTGACCGTCTTGCCGCCTCTGGCGGGGAAATACATCTTGAGGTCTTTTACCTCAAAGAGGACTTTCTTATCTTCCATTATTCTTCACCTCCCGCGGCAGGGGCCTTGACCTTGGGAGCCATGCTGTGCTCGAGCCAGCAGGAGACTCCGTGGGACTCGGTGATGGCGATCTCCTGGGGCATCCTCTCCTTGCAGATGGGCATGCAGTAGTCGCAGCGGTCCGCGAAGGGGCAGCCCTTGATGTCCATCATCAGATCGGGCGGGGTGCCCTGGATCGAATAGAGGGAGCCTTTTCTCTGGGACTGCTTGCTGGGCACCGAGTTGAGCAGGGCCCAGGTGTAGGGATGGTGGGGATCGTCGAAGAGCTCGTACTTGGTGCCTCTCTCGAGGATGACGCCGGCGTACATGACCTGGATGCGGTCCGCGAAGTCGAAGACGATGCCCAGGTCGTGGGTGACCAGGATGAAGGCCTTGTTGGTCTTCTCCTTGAGCTCGTTGAGCAGTTCCAGCACCTGAGCCTGGATGGTGACGTCCAGAGCGGTGGTGGGCTCGTCGCAGATGATGATGTCCGCGTTGCAGGCGATGGCGATGGCGATCATGACCCTCTGGCGCATTCCGCCGGAGAGCTGGTGGGGATACTGCTTGATCCTCTCCTCGGGGCTGGGGATGCCGACCAGAGCCAGCAGCTCGGCCGCTCTCTTTTCAGCCTCGGCCTTGGTCACGGACTTGTCGTGGAAGCGTATGCCTTCCGCGATCTGGTAACCGACGGTGAGGGTCGGGTTGAGGGAGGTCATGGGGTCCTGGAAGATCATTCCGATGCCCTCGCCCCTCAGCTTGCTCAGCTCCTTGTTGTTCATGGTGACGACTTCCTGGCCTTTAAAGAGGATCGAGGATCCCTCTTCGATGAAAGCCGCCGAATTGCCGTAGAGCTTCATGAGAGCCTTGACGGTGACGGTCTTGCCGCAACCCGACTCTCCTACTATGGCCAGGGTCTCGCCGGCGTCCAGATGGAAGCTGACGCCCCTGACTGCCCTGATCTTTCCCGCGTAGCTGCTGAAGGAAACGGCCAGGTCTTTGACTTCGAGTAAATGTTCTGACATGGTCTTCCTCCTTTACTTTCTCTGACGCGGATCCAGGGCGTCTCTCAGGCCGTCGCCCATGAGGGTGAAGGCCAGCATGGTGAGCGCGATGCACAGGGCCGGGAAGAACATCAGGTGAGGCTTGAAGGTGAAGACCGTCTGAGCCGCGGAGCACAGGGCGCCCCAGCTGGTGTCCGGGGATTGTATGCCCAGTCCCAGGAAGCTCAGGAATGCCTCGGAGAATATCAGGCTCGGTACCCTGAAGGTGATGTTTACGATGATCAGGCCGATGGTGTTGGGGATCAGGTGGCTGGTGACGATCTTAAGAGGCCTTACGCCCAAAAGCTTCGCGGCCAGCACGTAATCCGACTGCCTTAAGGTGATCATCTGGGAGCGGACCAGCCTTGCGATGCCCGTCCAGCCCGTGAGACACATGGCTATCAGCAGGGTCTTTATGCCCTTGGCGTCCAGCCACAGGGAGAGCAGGATGACCACCAGCAGATAGGGTATCGAGGAGAGTATCTCGACGATACGCATCATGAAGGAGTCGATCTTCCCGCCGAAATAGGAGGCGATGCCGCCGTAGATGCAGCCGACGAAGGCGCAGATGAAAGCGCCGGTGACGCCGATGATGATCGATACGCGGCCGCCCTGCCAGACTCTGGCGAAGTAGTCTCTGCCCAGCTTGTCGGCGCCGAACCAGTACTCGCCGTCGATGGGATGGTAGCTCTCGGCGATGTTGGTCTCTTCGAAGGAATGCTTTGCCATGATGGGCCCGAAGATGACCATGAAGATCAGTATGACCAGCAGGATCAGTCCGAAGACCGCCAGCTTGTTCTTCTTAAAGCGCCTCCAGGCGTCCTGCCAGTAGGAGATGTGAGGCCTCAGGACCCTGTCCTTGGTGGTGTCTACGCCCACGATCTGGAACATTTCGGGGCTCAGGCCTTCGGTATCGTTTATCCAATCAGTTTTCACTTGGGACATTGCTTGCCACCGCCCTCCTGTTCTGTTTGACCTCAAGACGCACTCTGGGATCGATGACCAGATAGAGCAGGTCGACCACCAGCAGAGAGAACACGTAGGTCGCGGTGAACAGGAAGTTCATGGCAACGACCATGGTATAGTCTCTGGAGTTTATTGCTTTTACGAAATATGTGCCCAGTCCCGGGATGGCGAACATGGACTCTATGATGAATGAACCTCCGAGAAGGCCTGCCACGCTGGGCGCCAGCATGGTGACGATGGGCATCAGAGTGTTCCTCATCACATGGCGCCAGATGATCTTTCCTCTGGGCAGACCCTTGCTTTCTGCGGTAAGGATATAGTCCTGATTTATGACGTCCAGCACGGACGACTTCATATATCTGCAGTAGGTGGCCACCGGGGAGAGGGTCATGCACAGGACGGGAAGCACATAGTAGATAGCGCCGCCCCAGCCCGCCGTCGGGAACCATTTATGCTTTACTGTAAAGAAATACTGGACGAGAGCAGCCAGAACGAAGGCGGGGATGCAGGTCCCCAGCAGGGCCACGAAGGTCCCGAAATAGTCCGGCAGCTTGTTCTTGTGAAGGGCAGCGTTGATGCCAAGCAGCATGCCCAAAGTCACGCCGATGACCAGGCCCCAGATGCCCAGCTGGAAGGAGATGGGAGCGTATTTCACGATGAACTCCTCGGCAAGTCTGCCGGGGAACTTCAGCGATTCTCCCAGGCTCCCTTCGGTGAGGAAGAGCTTCCAGAAGCGGAAGAGCTGGACCATCAAAGGCTGATCGAGGCCGTACCGCGCGTAGTAATTGGCGCGGGTCGCCTCAGGCAGGTTCTCGACCGTCGCCGTCAGCGGATCTCCCGGTATGGAGTGTATCATTATAAAAGTGGTCGATACTACTATGAACAATACCAGGAACATATATAGTATTCGTTTGATTATGTATTTGGCCACTATATATACCTCCTTTCGTTTCTAAAAGACCCGGGGAACCAGAGTCCCCCGGGTCATGTTTAAGACGGTCAGATTCTACGGTCTTCCAACGGTGTATACAGTCTTGTAGCTGCTGTTGCCGAACGGTGAACGGTCGACTCCACGTACATACTTGTATTCAAACACGTTGTTGCAGTTGTAAGAGATCGGGCAGACCAGGCAGTTCTGGGTGATGATGATGTCTTCGCCCTTCTGGACGATCTTCATTCTTTCTGCGGGATCAACAGTCTTGTTCAGGGTGTTTACCAGCTCGTCGAATTCGGGGTTGTCGAAGTGGACGGGGATGGCGTTGGACTTGGTGGTGAAGAGGTTGAGCATGTAGGCGGTATCAGCAGTGGAGCCCCAGGACAGGCATGCTACCTGGAAGTTTCCGGTCTGCCATCCGTCCATGGCGATGGCGTAATCGTCGAAGCTCAGCTCGACGCCCTTGATGCCCAGCTTCTTGATCATGGTATCCTGCCAGTACTCGGCCTGTTCCTTCATCTTGGAACCGGTGGAGCCGAAGCCTGCCTTGAAGGTCCAGTCAGCGGCCTTGGTGCCGTCGACCTCGTTGAGGCCTTCCTGGAGCAGAGCTGCGGGATCGGGATACTTGTCGACCATGGCCTGGATCAGGTCTCCGTCGTACTCACGGATGTTGTAGTCGCCTTCATACATTACGTGGGTGTAGAGGCCCTTTGCCTTGATGGGAACGCCGCCCAGCAGGACTTCGACGGTAGCGTCTCTGTCGAATGCGACGGTGATGGCCTTCCTGATCTTCTCGTTGGCAAAGTACTTATCCTTCATATTGAAGAACCACATGAAGGTACGTGCCAGCTGGACTCTGGTGTTCACCAGATCTTCTCTGGCGGTGAATCTCTCGATGTAGTCGTTGTCAGCTACAGCCAGGTAGTCGACGGAACCGTTGTCGAGCATGTTGTAGGAGGTGGTGGGCTCTGCGATGCTGTAGACGGTGACCTTCTCAAGGTAGACGTGCTCGGCATCCCAGTACTTTTCGTTCTTCTCCAGGGTGATGGAGGAGTTGTGGGTCCAGTCGGTGATGATGAAGGGTCCGCAGCTGAGCATGGTGTCAGCCTCGGTGCCGTACTTCTCGCCGTACTTCTCGTAGTGATCCTGCTTCTGGGGGTAGAAGGTCAGGGTGTTCAGCAGAGAAGGAACGACGTACTCGGTCTCGATGACGACGGTCTTGTCGTCGGGAGCGGTGACGCCCAGTTCGGAAGCGTCCATCTTGCCTTCATTGATGGCCTGGCCGTTCTTGATGAGGTACCAGTTTCCTGCATAGGGGAAAGCGGTCTCGGGCTTGAGCTTCATCTGCGCGGAGTAGACGTAGTCCTGAGCGGTGACGGGGGTGCCGTCCTGCCAGTAGTTGTCTCTCAGGTGGAAGGTCCAGGTCAGACCGTCCTCACTGGTCTCCCAGCTCTCGCAGCCGTCGCCCACCAGAACGCCGTCCATGTTTCTGACCAGCGGGGTGAACAGGTTGGAAAGGATGTTTCCGGTAGCTGCCACGGAGTTGTGGAACTCATCCAGGGTGCCCGGCTCATCGGAACCTACGACGTTAAGATACTGCTCTTTGTCGATGGTCTCGCCGTTCACCACGATGCCTTCGGGCTCAGCGGGCTTTACCGGCTCGGAGGGAGTGGACGGAGTTGACGGGGTCGCGGGGGTCGACGGAGTCGAGGGAGCGGCCGGCGCCTCTTCCTGCTTCTGGCCGCATCCTGCGAGCATTCCCAGGACGAGGACAAGAGCAAGAACGATGCTTACATATTTCTTCATATTCTTCTCCTTTTTTGGTTTTAACGTTCATTGCAGGCAAGATTGCCTGACAACAATTTCTTGATAAAACCGCAAATGCGTAATCAAATTGTAATATATGAAAGCCGACTTTGTCAAATTAAAAACATTACAGCCCGAAACGCGCGCCGCGCCATAAATTACCTGTAATGTCACTTCGTCCGAATTGTTTTCACCGTTTCACTGGTCTTCGCAGGAATTTTTGCGAGGACGTGAATGCTTGATAACCTGACAGGCTTTTCGCGATATATCGCGTGTGAGAAAATTTGGGAGCAGGCTCCTGGGTAGGACAAACTGCCCCTGCCGCTCATGGTCTGCTGCCGGCATAACTGATATAATATAGAAAAAGGAGGACGCTATGCTTCAGATCATCACCGCCGCGCTGCTGATTATCGCCGCCGTCACCTGGGGCGTCTGGCTCAGGGTATTCTGGGTCGACAGAAAGAGGACCCTTGACCCCTACAGATGGCCTAAAACTCCCCGGTTCCTGGAATACGGCGACCGGATAAAGGAGCTCATAGACTTGGCCCTGGCCATCCCCTTTGAGGAGGTCCGCATAAGGAGCTTCGACGGCACGGAGCTTTACGGCAGGCTCTATATAAAAAACGAAAATGCACCGGTGCAGATAATGATGCACGGTTACAGGGAGAATGCCATCACCGATTTCTGCGGAGGCCTGCAGCTGGCCTTAAAGAGCGGCATGAACGCCATCGTGGCCGATCAGCGGGCCCACGGGAAAAGCGGCGGAAGGGGACTTTCCTTCGGGATCCTCGAGCGCAGGGACGCCAAGGCCTGGGCGGAGTATGCCTGTGAGCGCTTCGGTCCTGAGGTCCCCCTGATCCTCACCGGGATCTCCATGGGAGCCTCCACCGTCCTCATGGCGTCGGACCTGGACCTTCCCCAAAGCGTCTGCGGAGTCATCGCAGACTGCGGCTACACTTCCCCGGAGCAGATCATAATGAAGGTCGCGAAGGAAAAGGGCTATCCGGTGAAGCTGCTGATGCCCTTCGCAAGGCTGGCGGCAAGGCTCATCGGAGGCTTTGACCTTAAGGAAGCCTCGGCGCCGTCATCCCTGAGCCGCACGAAGCTTCCCGTCCTGTTCATCCACGGGGAGGGCGACGATTTCGTCCCGGTCTCAATGACCCTTGAGAATTATAAGGCCTGCGCCTCTGAAAAGACCCTGTTCACCGTCCCCGGGGCGGGACACGGCATGTCGTTTCTGGCGGATCCCGAAGGGTACGAAAAGCACGTGCGGAGCTTCTGCACCCGCTGCGCCGAAAACTATATCAAAAGCATTGCCCCGGTGGAGAGCGGAAGGAATTCGGTCTCGCCGGACGGGGTGATCTTGCAGGATGACGTCTAAGGAGGACATATGAAGCTCTGGCTCGATGATATAAGATACGCTCCCTCTGGCTATACCGCCGCGGGGAGCGTTGACGACGCGAAGCTATTGATAATCGAATGCGAAAGGCGGGCCGAGAAGATCGAGGTCCTGGATCTGGACTACGATCTGGGCGAAAACAGCCATCTGGGCGGAACCGGTCTGGACCTGCTAAAGTGGCTGGCCGAAAGGGGCACCTTCTACCCGGTGGAGATCCACTCCTCCCACCCCTACGGGGTCCGGGACATGGAGAGCTTCATCGACTGGAACTGGCCCTAGGCCCTCTATTTGCAGAGCTCTGCCACGATCTGGCTGATCAGCTTGCCGTCGGCCTTGCCCTTGAGCTCCGCCATGACGGTCTTCATGATCATGCCCTTGTTTTTGGTCGCTATGAGATCTGCGAACTTCTCCGAGAGCAGGGCCTTGATCTCTTCTGCGCCCATCTGCTGGGGAGCGTATTCCTTTACGATCTCAAGATGGGCCTTGTACTGGGCCAGAAGATCCTGACGGGATGCGGGGCAGGTGTCCACCTGCTCCTGGGTGGCCTTGAGCTCCTTGAGCAGCACCTGGTCCACCAGCTGCTCGCTGATGTCGTCGCGGGTACCGGCGTCGATGGCGGCCTTCTTCACCGCCGCGACCAGCAGGGAGATGCTCTCTTTTCTATCCTTGTCGCCGGCCTTGAGGGCAGCGATCATGTCCTTCTGCAGTTTCGCGAATTCCATTTTCATTCTCCTTTTCTTTGGGATATCAGGCCTCCGAAGCTTTCGGGAGCCTGTTTTATGCGCTTTTGGTGTATTATTCTTTTATATTTTACTCACCGCGCCCAAAGAGGTCAAGAACGCGCAGGTTTAAACTATCTATATTACGAGATGAAAACTTGTGCGAAGGCTCCAAATACGATATAATCTCTATATCTATGTAAAAATGCATATGTCCCGGCGCTCCGCCGCCCGGTCCCGGGCCGTCTTCCGGACGATCCCAAAGACGCGGAGCCTATACCTATACATCGACTATTATTTCATTGATCTGGAGGATGACGCTTATGAAATGCGTAGTATGCGGCTACGAATTTTCCGAAGGAAAAAAATACTGCCCCCTGTGCGGAGCTAAAGTACAGAGCTCCCCGGCTCAGGATACCGCCGGGACCGCTTCGGCAGGCACCGCTTCCGGCTCCGGCAGGAGCGGCAGCGACGATCTGCTGAAGAGCATCGAGGCTAAATACGCTGCCCCGGCCCCCGTGCCTGCCATGACCTTCTTCACCGCCCCGGCGGCTGAAAAGGCGGTCGAGACGGAAGCTGCGGTCGAAAAAGTTGCCGAGATGGCGGAGGCCGCCGAAAAAGCCGCGGAAGTAACCGCCCGGGACGCCCAGAAGGACCTGGAGCATGAGGCCGAGAAGGCCGCAAAAGAAGCCGCGGAGGCCCTGAAGAAGGCCGAAGAGGAGGCCGAAAGAGCGGCGAAGAAGGCGGCCGAGGAAAAGGAGCGCCTGGCCCGCGAAGAGCAGAAGCTCGCCCGCCGGATCTCCGACGTGGACGATTTCTTCAGCAAGAGGGAGTCCGAGAGGACCGGCGATACCGGCACTACCAGAAGATCCGAAGGCCGTCCCCCCATCAACGACGAGCCCATAAACTGGAACCTGGACATGGATCCCAGGGCATCCGGAGCGAAGGCCGAAGAGCCCGCTGCCGCTCAGGCCAAAGAGGCCGAGAAGGAGGCTCCCATCGACTGGAGCAGCCTTGAGGACAGCGCCCCCAAGGAAAAGGACGAGGACATCAGCTGGGTGTCCCTGGACTTCCCCAAGCCCAGAGAGGTGAGGGACATCACCATGGCCTGGGACAAGCCCTTCACCGAAAGGGAGAAGGCCCCCGAGCCCGTCTGGCCCGAGAGCAAAGCCAGAGACGTCAGCGCCATGCCCGATCCGGTATGGCCCGAGGACAGCGCCTTCACACCGGCCAAGGTGTCCGACCCGGAGATCGACACCCTGTTCGCGCCGATCCACGCCGCCCCCGCCGTAAAACAGGAGCCCGGCCCCTTCGACCTGCCCGATCCCTCCAGATCAGACTTTGAGCTTCCGGATCTCAACAGGCCCGAGCCCGGCGACGTGTTCGCCATGCCCAGCTGGAACGATATCAACTACACCAGGCCCAGCTTCACTGAAGAGGAGAAGGCCAGGATCAGGGCTGCCCAGGAGGGCGGTCCGGCATCCTACGATCCCGCCGCGGAGCGCAGGGACTGGGAGGAATCCATAAAGAAGGCAGCGGCCGAAGAGGCTGCCGCCAGAAAAGCCGCCGAAGAAAAGGCGAGAAAGGCCGAAGAGGAGGCCAGAAGGGCCGAGGAAGAGGCCCGCAGAAAGGCTGAGGAAGAAGCCAGAAGGAAGGCCGAGGAGGAAGCCCGCATCAGGGCAGAGCAGGAGGCCGCAAGAAAAGCAGAAGAAGAGAGAAGAGCCAAAGAGGAGGCCGAGAGAAAGGCAGCCGAAGAGGCGGCAAAGAAAGCAGCCCTCGACGCAGCAGCCCTCAAGGCGGCGGAGGAAGCGGTAAAGCAGGTACGGATGAACGCACCCAAGACCGAAGACGGCGCCCCCGAGGACTTTGCCCTCTCCGAGCCCGCCCAGGACGCCGCGCCCATGGATCTTGCCGAGGAGCTCAGCGCCAAGTACGAGGCTCCCGCAAGGCATCAGGGCCCCGCGGTAGGCTTCACCGCAGGCGGCTTCATCGATCCCGCCAGCGTCGAGCCCAGGACCATCAGGGAGACCCCCTTCGTCCAGCCCTTGGAGAACAGGGCCTCGGCAGAGTTCAACTGGAACATCGCATCCGAACCCGAAAAGACCGGACGGGGACTTCCCGAGAGCGAAGAAGCCCCGGTCCTGAACCTTGAAAAGAACCAGCCGGTCCAGGAGCCCGCAGCGGAAGCGCCCAGGGAGACCGAAGGCGAAGCCGCGGAAGCCCCCGCCGAAAAGGCCCAGACCGAAGAGCGCCCGGCCCAGGCTCCCGAGGAAGGCCCCGCCGCCGTCACCGGAGAGGCGGTCCCGCCCGCGGACGACGACGTCCCCGCCGACGACGAGTGGCTCAACCAGCTGATCAACGAACCCGATATAAACAACGTCCCGGCCAACGAGCCCACCGGAAGCGCTCCCGAAGAAGACCACATGAGCGCCGAGCCCGCGGCCCCCGTTCTGAGAGAGGCCGTGAGCGAAAAGCCTGAAGAGGCCGTTCAGAAGGCACCGGAAAAGGCTCCCGAAGCCCCGGCGGAGGACCATGCCCCCCAGAGCCAGCCTGAAAGCAAGGCAAAAGCAGGCCTTGCGGGAGCAGCCCTCTTCCAGCAGCTGCTGAACAAGGAGGTCGACCGGATCAGAAACAAAGGCGACGAAGACGAAGGGGAAGCCCCCGAAGAAAAGCCTACCGTCGACAGCATGACCCACGTCTACCAGCGCTTCGACCTCACCGCCGACGACCTCAAGGAGGACGAGACCGCCCTCAGGGAGGAAGCCGAGGAGAAGAAGAAGCTGGCAGAGGCCGCGGCTGCCAAGGCTGCCGAGGAGGCCAGAAAGGCCGAGGAGCTGGCGGCGAAGAGAGCAGAAGAGGCAAGACTGGCCGCTCAGAGAGCGGAAGAAGAGAGGGCCGAGGCCGAAAGGGCAAGGCTCGCCGCCGAAAAGGCCGCAAGACAGGCCGCCGGCAGGGAGACCGTCAGCAGCCTGCTGGACAACATAGACGAGAACGACAAGGGCGAGAGCCTGCTGGATCAGGACAGCCGCCGCACCGGAAAGTTCGAAAAGGACCGTCCCGCTGGCGAAGCTCCGGCCAAGGCCGAGGAAGCTCCCCAGACTCCAACCAGGAAGTTCACAGACGTTACCTCCGCCCTGGGCGAAGAAGCCTTCAGGCGCAACACCGTCGAGATGAAGATGGCCGCCATGAAGCTCAGCGAAGAGGCCGAGGCCAAGCACCGCTCCGAATACAAGAAGAAGCTGGAGGAGATGTCCAAGGCAAGGGAAGCCTTCTTCTCCGAGCAGGACAGCACTCCCGAGGGCCGCAAGGCCAGAAGGGCCGCCAAGAAGGCCGCCGAGGAAAAGGCGAGGGAAGAGGCCGAAAGAAAGGCCAGGGAAGCCGCCGAAGATGAGGACGATCTCGAAAAGGCCCTGGAGGCCGAGGACGGGAAGACCTCTTCCGAAGGCACCCGTCCCCTCTCCGAAGAGGAGAGAAAGCAGGTCACCGGCAGGGACGAAGACGAGGATGACGACGAAGAATACATCGACGACGATGATGATCTGGACGAGGACGACGAAGAGGGCAAGGGCCATCCCTTCCTGGTCTTCCTGCTGATACTTGCCCTGATCTTCGCCCTGGCCAAGGGCACCGTCTACGGACTCAAGACCTTCAAGCCCGAGTCCCAGGCCGCCACCATCGCGGTCCAGCTGGACAAGGCCTTCACCGACGCCGCCAAGTCCGGCTTCTCCGCCGTGAAGAACGGTATCGGAGGCCTGATCAACAAGGTCAAGGGCACCGAAGGCGAGGAGCAGGGAGAAGAGAACAATGCCTCTGAAGGCGCCCAGCTTCCCGAGGAGACCATCGACATGGAGGCCCTGATAGAGGCCAACAACAACGGAAATATAAGAAAGATAGCCCTGGATCCCAGCCTCGAGTACGTCGAGGAGAGGACCAGCACCTATACCGATCTGGCTGACTCCCAGCCCTCCGACGATCAGGAGCTGCGGGAGAACATCTACGCGGCAATGATCGCCTACAACTGCGCCTGGAACGACTACGTCAACTACGGCGACGAGAAGGTCTTCGAGTACCTCAAGGCCGACGGAGACGCCTACAACAGGGCGGTCACCTACGAGACCGGCACCGAGAAGCAGCAGGAGTTCACCCAGCTGAGCCTGGGACAGATCAGGACCTTCGACGGAGGCGTCTACGTCTTCACCGAGGAGTTCATAACCATCACCAGCGGAGACAAGAAGCACGATTTCGACGACCGGATGGTCTACCGTCTGGAAAACATCGGCGGAAGCTACAAGATCGTCAGCTACTCCGAGTACAAGTAAGCACAATCCCTTTGCCCCGCCCCCCAAAAGGCGGGGCGAAGTGTATCAAGCGGCCCGCTTTTCGGCGGGAAAGGAGCGGAAATGAAAGAAAAGAAGAGCTCAGGTATGATGAAGCTCAGGCTCATCCTTCTGGCGGTGATCGTATTGCTCGCCGCCGTCCTCGCCCTCAACGACATCATAACCGACATCATCTGGTACCGCCAGCAGGGATATCTCTCGGTCTACCTGACCGAGCTTCTGACCAAGCTCAGGCTGGGGGTCCCGGCCTTCATCGTCATAACGGTCCTGGCCAAGATGCTGCTGGGCTTCCTCAGGCAGAGCTTCGTGAAGAAGAGCGGCCTGACCCTGCAGGACGACAAGTCAAAGAAGGTGGTCGCGGGCTCGGCGTGGCTGCTCTCCGCCGTCTTCGCCGCCGCCATCGCGGTGATGGTGGTGAGCCCCCTGTGGTTCAACATCCTGGAGTTCTTCAATTCCACCTCATTTGGCATCGACGATCCCCTGTTCTCAAAGGACGTCAGCTTCTATATCTTTAAGCTGGATTTCCTTAAAGGTCTGGCCTCCTGCGCCATAAACATCGTCATCGCCCTGGCCGTCATGCTGGCTGTCTTCTACTTGATCCTGGCAAGCCAGGTGAAGAAGCCTAAGGACGGCGCGAAGAGCTTCACCGGCGAGACCTCAAATGAGGAGCCCCGCAGGGAGCGTCACGGCAGCAGCAACCCCTTCGGGAATGGCCCTATCGCGGACATCCTCGCCCAGATCTTCGGGGTCCCCGGCCAGGACGGACAGACCTACCAGGGCTCCTATTCCCAGACCGGAAGCGAGAATTCCTGCTCATATTCAGGCTCCTACACCGGGCAGAGCTCCGTTAAAAAGAGCGGTGGAGAGAGCGAGCTCAAGACCAAGGCCAAGGCCCTGCTGGACGTAGCCTCGGGGGAGGTCACCATCCTGGGAGTCCTCCTGTTCGTGGGCATCGCCGTCCGCTTCTACCTGCTCAGGTTCAACCTGCTCTACGGCGGCACAGGAGTCGCCTACGGCGCCGGCTACACCGACATCAAGGTCACCCTCACCGTCTACTATATTCTGATCGCCCTGGCCCTGGGCTCCGCGGTCATGCTCATCTTCGCCATCAAAAAGAGGAGCGTAAGGCTCGCCCTGATGCTGCCCGCCCTGATGGTGGTCGTCTCCCTTCTGGGAGGCTTCGCCGCCACCGGCGTCCAGAGCCTGATCGTAGCCCCCGACGAGCTCTCCAAAGAGAGCAGATACCTTGAGAACAACATCAAATACACCCGCCTGGCCTACAACCTTCAGGACATAAAGGTCAAGGACTTCGCCGCCAAGGGGGAGATCGGCATGACCGACGTGCTGGACAACATGGAGACCTTCTCCAACGTCCGCATCAACGATTTCGACCCGGCCAAGCAGTTCTACAACCAGACCCAGTCCATCAGGACCTACTACAATTTCAACGACGTGGACGTTGACCGCTACTACGTCAACGGCGAGTACACCCAGTGCTTCCTCTCGGCAAGGGAGATCGACCAGGCCCTCATCGAGGACTCCTGGCTGATCAGGCACCTCAAGTACACCCACGGCTACGGCATCACCCTTTCCAGGGTCGACAAGGTGACCTCCAGCGGCCAGCCGGACATGCTCATCGACAGCATCCCGCCGGTGTCCGAGGTCCCGGAGATCGAGGTCGAAAGGCCTGAGATCTATTACGGGGAATCCACCGGAAGCTACGTGATCACCAATACCGGCGAGACCGAATTTGACTATCCCAGCGGAGAATCCAACGTCTACTGCGTCTACGACGGCAACGGCGGCATCAGGCTGACCCCGCTCAACAGGCTGCTCTTCGCCATGAAGGAGAGGAGCCTCAAGATCCTGATCTCCACCAATATCAACTCCGACTCCCGGATCCACATCTACAGGAACATCATGACCCGCGCCCGCAAGATCGCGCCGTTCCTCACCTATAACGACGATCCCTACATCGTCTGCGCCGACGGCAGCCTCTACTGGATCCTGGACGCCTACACCACCAGCGAGCTCTACCCCTACTCGGAGCCCTATTCCAACGAGACCCGGGTCAACTACATCAGGAACTCCGTCAAGGTCATCATCAACGCCTACGACGGGTCCATCGATTACTACATCTGCGACGAGACCGATCCTCTGGTGAACACTCTGGCAGGGATCTATCCTGGACTGTTCAAGCCTCTTTCGGCCATGCCCGAGAGCCTGAGGGTCCACATGCAGTACCCCAACGCCCTGTTCGACCTGCAGGCCTACGTCTACACCAAGTACCACATGACCGACGTGGCGGTCTTCTACCAGAGCGAGGACCTGTGGTCCATCGCCGACGAGCAGTACGGCCAGAGCACCAAGCAGATGGCCCCCAACTACTTCATCATGAAGCTGCCCGGCGAGGACAAGGCCGAATTCGTCAGCGCCCTGCCCTATACGCCCAGCGGCAAGGCCAACCTGACCGGCATCCTCACCGCCCGCCAGGACGGGGAGAACTACGGTCAGCTGGTCCTCTACAGGATGCCCAAGGACAGGACGGTCTACGGGCCCTCCCAGATCGAGGCCCAGATCAACCAGGACGCCGAGATCTCAAAGGAATTCAGCCTCTGGAACAATTCGGGCTCATCCTACCTTCGCGGCAACATGTTCGTGATCCCGGTCGAGGACACCCTGCTCTACGTGGAGCCGATCTACCTTGAGGCGTCCACCGGAAGCCTTCCCGAGGTCAAGAGGGTCGTCGCCTACTACGGGGACAAAGTGGCCTACGAGGCGACCCTGGCAGACTGTCTGGATTCCCTCTTCGGGAAAGGGGCAGGGGATCCGCTGAAGACCGCCTATCCCATCGTCACCGGCCACCAGATGGCGGAGGATATAAGAAACGGGGTCTTAAAGCCCGGAGAGCCTCAGGCGGCCGAACCCGGAGAGCCTGCCGCTCCACAGCAGGGCGCGGAAAAGCCCGAGCTCACCGATCCCGACGGGAACCCCCTCAGGGCGGAGACCATCGAGGAGCTGGCCCAGTACGCCCAGCAGGCCTACGAGCTGGCCCTCTCCGCCATGCAGGACGGAAACTGGATAGAATACGGAAAGTACATGGACCTGCTCTCAAGATATCTTGAGATGATGGTGCCGGAGAAGGCGGAGGAGGCTTCCCCCGCTGCGCCGGAGCCCGCGGCTGTAAACACAGAGGGAACGGCGCCTGCGCAGACGGAGCAGCCGGCTCCCGCGGAAGGGACTGTTCAGCAGACCCAGCAGCCATAGGGCTGAATGATCCGGCCGGCAGAGGCGGGGAGCCTGCCCCGGACCGGCTGAAAGAAAGTAAGGCCCTTTTGATCGAAAACAATTGTTATATAACAATTAACTCGAAACGCTCTGGCCTTGATTTCCGGGCGTTTCCGCAAACCTATCCCTATCCCACGTAAAACAAGACCCGGCCGCTGAGCCGGGTCTTTCATTTCATATTCTGCTTCGAAGCCTACGGGGCACTGAAGCTCCAGCGCCGCCCGCAGTATTTCCCGCGCCTTCCGGAAAGCTCCGAAAGGGCAGAGCCTACATCCTGAAGCTCAGCCTCAGGTCCTTGATGGCCATCCTTGAGATGATCGCCGCGGCCTCAGCCCTGGTCACGTTGTTGGACGGATAGAACCGGTGCCCGTTGCTCCCCTCGACGATGCCAGCCTCATAGAGCCTGAGGATCTGGGTCCTGTACTTGGTGCTGGCGAACACGTCCGGGACCGACTTTACGGTGTTGATCCTGGGCAGAGCGTCGGAGGGCATGGCGTTGGCGAAGATATATGCCATCTCGCCCCTGGTCGCGTAGCGCTTGTAGACCTGGTCTCCCTTGGCCCTGGCGTCGAAATCGGTGTTGGTGATAATACCGTTCTTCTTCGCGTAGTTGACGTAGACGCTGTACCAGACCGGTCCCTCGGAGAACTTGCCGCTGCCGCCGCTGTAGATGTTGTGGAGCCTCGCCGCCATGGCGATGGCCTGAGCCAGGGTGATGTTGTCTGAGGGCCTGAAATAGCCTCCGTCCCCCTGCATCAGTCCCAGCTGGTAGACGCTCTTGACGTTCTCGTCGTACCAGGCGCTGCCGCTGACTCCCACGTCCAGGAAGACTCCCTTGAAGTAGTTGTTCTTCTTGGTGAAGTTCTTCAGAGCCTGCTCGGCCTCAAGGGACGGCATCTCGTAGCGGGAGCTCTCGATCAGGTCCTTCAGCCCCGGCCAGTCGAACTTGGAAAGGTTGTTCAGCCTGCCGTTGGTCATGAAGTACTCGATGGTGCTGTCGTCCAGCGCAAGGATGAAGGGGAAGCCCGCCGCGGTCATCCTGAGGGTGCCGGCGGCCTTGCTCTTCACCTCTTCGAGGCTCTTGTAGCCCTGGTCGGTCTGGGTGTAGTTGATGGTCGCGAGACCGGTGTAAAGCCCCGGGCCATTGAGGAAATGCATCTGCAGGCTGTTGTAGTCCGACGTGTAGACTCCTCCAGAGATGGGGATGAAGCCGTAACTGTACAGGTCGTTCCACAGGACCAGCGAATCGGTGCTGTCGTAGATCTTCATGCTGCTGTTCACGGTCCCCGAGACGGCGCTGTAGTAGCTGCCGTTGTCCCACTTGCTGTCGGGCAGGTAAACTACCAGCACGTCGGTGGTCCCGGTGCCTTCGGTGGTCTCCAGCCTTACGTTGATGGTCCCCAGGTAGTTAGGCACCGAGAGCCTTACTCTGATGCCGCTGACCGTGTTGGTCGTGTCGTACTGGGACAGGGTCTTGGTCCGGTAACCGTACCGGATCTGACCTTCCGCCCCAAAGCATGTGCTGAAGCTCCCCAGCAGCAGCACAGCGATGAGCATGACCGAAATGATCTTTTTCATCTTAATCCCCCCTGTAACTTCAGCTTACACCCCGTATAAGCTGTTGGATGCGAACTCCGGCTCGCAGGTCGCGTCGATCCCCAGATCGTGGAACACCTGCGCGTCGGCGTCGCTGAGTATAGCCGTGCAGTGGGCCCTGCAGCCCGCCAGCAGCGGCAGCTTGTCCACGGCGGTGGACGCCATGGGATTCAGCGTTGCGGATATGGTCAGGGCCGAAAGGACCTCCTCGATGTTGAGGGTGGCCTTCTCCCTGTGGAGTATGTGTTTCTTGAGGTACTGCATGGTCTTGAGCACGTCGGGCGAGATCAGCTGGATCTCGTCAGGATAGCTGCTCAGGTGCTTGATGGCGTTGATGATCAGCGCGGCTCCGGCTACCATGCGGCGGGAGCTGCGGCCGGTGACGATGGTGCCGTCGGGAAGCTCCATGGCCATGGCGATGACGTTCTCATACTTGGGATCCAGGCTGCGCTTGTATTCGGCGTAGTCGATGGCCTTCTGGACCACCGGTCTGTCCGACGGGGTCGCTCCGACCTCGTCCATCAGCAGCTTCGCCCTCTGCAGGGCGGACTCGTCCAGTACGCCCTTCTTGAAATCGACCCTGGCCAGCAGGTAGCGGCGGATGATCTCCTGGCGGGACGCCTCGCGGCAGACCTCGTCGTCGGTGATGCAGAATCCGGCCCTGTTGACGCCCATGTCGGTGGGCGAGTTGTAGGGGCTGGCCTTGCCGGTGATCTTCTCGATGATCCTCTTGACCACAGGGAAGATCTCTAGGTCTCTGTTGTAGTTGACCGCGGAGGTCCCGTACTTCTCAAGATGGAAGTTGTCTATCTGGTTGACGTCCTTGAGGTCCACGGTGGCGGCCTCGTAGGCGATGTTCACCGGGTGCTTCAGGGGCAGGTTCCAGATCGGGAAGGTCTCGAACTTGGCGTAGCTGGCGGAGACTCCCCTCTGGTTCTCGTGATAGAGCTGGGAGAGGCAGGTGGCCAGCTTGCCTGAGCCGGGGCCGGGGCCGTTGACGACCACCAGGGGCTTGGTGACCTCGATGTAGGGATTCTTGCCGTAGCCCTCCTCGCTGCAGATGGTGTCCACGTCGGTGGGATAGCCCTTGGTGAAGTAGTGCTTGTATGTCTTGATGCCGCGGCGCTCCAGCTTGTTGATGAAGGTGTTGACCGCCGGCTGGTCTTCGTATCTGGTGATTACGACGCTGTTGATGGACAGGTCGTAACTCCTGAACATGTCGATCAGGCGCATGCATTCAAGATCGTAGGTTATGCCGAAATCCTGACGGGTCTTGTTGGTCAGGATGGCGCCGGCGTAGATGCAGATGATGATCTCGGCGTGATCCCGCAGTTTGGTGAGCAGCTTGATCTTGGCGTTCTCGTCGAAGCCGGGAAGGACCCTCATGGCGTGCTTGTCCTGGACAATCTATCCTCCGAACTCAAGGTAGAGCCTCTCGGACTTGAGGTCCTCGATACGCTGCATGATGTATTTGGATTGTTCTTCAAGATAAAGATCGGGATCAAAGCCTGTTTTCATCGCACACCTCCTGACATGATCCATTCCTCAAAAAAGTACATATATACCAAATTACATTACAGTATATCAAAATAGAGGCCCCTCCGCCACTGTTTTAGGGGATATGATCGTAAAAAACACAATTAGGCCGGGCCCCGCGCCCTTCGTCTCTTCGTCTATTTGGGGCGGTTCTCCATGCCCCAGTCGCAGAGCATGTCCAGGACCTTCATCAGGGAGCGGCCCCGCTCGGTCAGGGTGTATTCCACCTTGGGCGGGATCTGGGGATAGACGGTGCGGCAGATCAGGTCGTCGGCCTCCAGCTCCTTGAGGTTCTGGCTCAGGGTCTTGTCGGCGATGCGGCCAAGGTAGCGCTGCATCTCGTTGAACCGGACCGGCTCGTATTCCATCAGGCAGTAGAGGATCACCGGCTTGTGCTTGCCCGAGATCAGGGAGAGGGTGTAGCTGTAGCCCGTCTCCTCGAACCTGGCGTCTTCTATGTTATTTGAATTGATGCCCATTGCTTTCCTTTCGGTAAGTACATAACTAAAATGTAGGTACTTGATATTACTATGGCGTAATGATATCATGCACCTGCCATCAAGGCAAGAGGCACACAGAGAAAGGCAGGTAATTATAATGAAAAAAGATATCGGACTGGTCCAGGCAGTTTATCCCATGCCGGTGCTCATGGTAGCGGCTTACGACGCTAACGGCAAGGTCAACGCCATGAACGTTGCCTGGGGACAGATCTGCGACGACAACAAGATCATCCTCTTCATCGGAGAAGGCAAGAAGACCTGGCTCAACATCCAGGAGAGCAAGGCTTTCACCGTGGCTCTGGCAGACCAGGCCCATATGAAGGAAGCGGATTTCTTCGGCATCGCATCCGGAAACAAGATCAATGACAAGTTCGAGCGCACCGGGCTACACGCCGTCAAGAGCGACAAGGTCAACGCTCCCATCATCGAGGAGTTCCCCGTGGTCATGGAGTGCGAGCTGCTCGAGTTCCTCAAGACCAACTACGTCTCCGGCATCGTCGGAAAGATCGTGAACGTCAAGGCCGAGGAGTCTGTGCTGGACGAGAAGGGCAAGGTCGAGGTCGAGAAGACCGGAGCGATCATGTTCGATCAGTTCAAGCACGGTTACTACCTGACCGGCGAGAAGGTCGGGATGGCCTGGAATGCCGGCGCAGGACTGATGAAGAAATAAGGAGCGAAGGGCTTCTGCCCTGTGCTTTGATGCCGCGGGGATCTTCGGATCCTGCTGCGGCAGGAAAAATGATATATGAAGGACCCGGTCCCCGGATGAGGGGCGGGTCTTTTTTTGTTTTTGGGGGGGCGATGGAGGGGCTGAAAACCACCACAATTTCCCTGCGCTTACAATTTGCTATTGACAATCTTTGCCAGCATTGCTATTATATTGGCATATCATTACAGTTTTGGCGGAATACTGTCATATTCTGCAGAGGGCGGACCTTCAGGCGAAAGACCGGGATCCCGGAGGGCCCGTCCCGCAGCCCACGGACAGACATTTCCTGAAAACATTTTGACAGCTAAACTTTGTTAATCTTGAGCTAACGTTTGATCGCCTGTATAATCTATTATGGAAGCCCGCCCATAAGCTGGTTTTCAAGGAAGAGCACTGACATAGCTTGAGAGAAAGGATCAATTCATGAAAAGACTGAGCGCGATCATACTGTCCCTCGCCCTGCTCCTGGCCTGTCCCGGAGCGGTCAGCGCGGGGGGCGTCTTCCCGGACGTGGCGGACAGCGCCTGGTACGCGGGATACGTGAGCAGCGCCGCTGCCTGCGGCATGGTGGAAGGCTACCCCGACGGGACCTTCAAGCCCGACAAACTGCTGAAATACGCCGAGTTCATCGCCATGATGACCGAGCAGCGGACGACGGACGAGGCGGTCTCCCAGATCGATACGGGCCACTGGGGGATGCCTTATTACAACATGGGCCTGAAGCTGGGATACTACTCCGAAGGGCAGGTCCCGGTGTCAAAGCTGGGGGATCCGATCCCCAGAAGGGCCATGGCCCTTATCGCGGCGGGGTATCTGATGAAGAACGCGGACGTCCCGGCCTCCGCGCCATACAGGGAATACACCGACGTGGACAGCAGCGACGCCGAAGAGTATTACATCTCGCTGTGCTCCGCCCTCGGGGTGCTTGAGGGCTACGACGACGGCAGCTTCAGGCCGGAGAAGACCCTGAAAAGGTCCGAGGCGGTCAAGGTGGCGGTCTGCTGCATGGAGCTAAAGCAGGAGGCGTCGGGGGCCTCCGGCCAGGGGGGACAGCCGCAGACAGGGGATAAGCCCACAGTCTCGGAGCTGGCGCCGGACATGGAGATCGTCGGCGAGACTCCGGCGGGCCAGTACCTGGTGAAGAACGTGGAGGGACTGCTGGACCCGGAGAGGAAGGCAGTGCTGGACCAGATCCTGGCCTCGGTGAAGATCACCAAAGAGGACGGCAGGTTCTATTTCAGCTACTCCCAGCCCCAGATACCGGAGAAGTGGGAGAACCAGATCAGTTGCCGTATTTATAACAGTGCAGGCGCCGGCATCAGCCATTACAACAATCAGAAAAATGTAGGTCTTCATCCGGAATTATGGAGTGATATCCGGAAAGCTAAAAGTGTTAAAGAAGAACTTACTGGTGTAGGGGACACGCTTGAAGATAAGGCGATAAGCGTAAAGATAAGCCTCTCTGATAAAAGTGGCGAGACCTATTACAAGGATATAACATATCAACTAGTTAAAGAAAACGACGGTTCCGGGGACGTCTTCCGCATAATGGCAGCCTACGAGCTTGAGGACTACTGGCAGGAGACCGAGAATACCCATCCGGGCTTCTGGGCCTGGAGGAACAGGTAGGAAGGAGGCTGCGGATGAAAAGATACCTTTCTCTCATACTGATATTCATCATGCTCCTTTCCTCGGTCCCCTCCGAAGCCTTCGCGGCTCCCCCTGAAGGATATTCCTATGCAGGGGAAAGCCCCGAGATGTACGCGGCGGAGCACGACGCCGTGATTCTGGGAGGCCCAAGCCTTGAATACGACGCCCAGGGCACGCCGGTCCTTGAGGTCTATACCCTGATGGTGGAGCCAGAGCATGACCTGAAAAAGACCGAGGGCGGGGAGACTAAATACTACCGTCTGAGCCCCGCAGTAAAGACCTCCGCCTGCGAGAACCACTATGACGTGTGGCATTCATCCAGCGATCTATGGCGTATCGGGAAGACAGGAGACCAGGTCCCGGACAAGGATGTCGAGACCAAGGGCGGTATAACCAACTACCTCGAGCAGACTGTGGATTCCATAAACTTCGCCGCCCCGATACCCAAAGATGTCCAGGCAGCCATCAGCGAAGGCCGCTTCAAGGGGCTGTCCATATCCTCAGGCGAGAGCATAAGGACGGACAGGATCGCGGAGAGCATCGACTATCAGGCACCCAAGGCAGGCGATGCCAGTCTCCCGTTTTCGATCGTCCCTAAATTTCACCTGCGATTTGGAGGCAATACACTTACTTCATACGAAAACTACGGAGGAAACGACTACATCTCCCTCATCGACATCCTCTGCGGCTTCAATCTTTGGGCGGTCTACGATCAGAACGGGGCCGACCTGGGACAGGCCAAGGCGATCTTCTCCTACGGCGACGGGGGGACCAGCTCCGAGGAGGGGGCGGTCCAGCTGGCCCAGGTCCTCGACGAAGGGGGCCGGCTCAAGGCCGGCTACCGCATAAAATGCGTCAAAAATGGCGTCTCACGGACCTACGACACCGCGGGGCTGCGCATCGGCTCGGACGAGGGCATCTACCAGAGAGGCGGCGCCGTCGGCTATTCCTTCAGATACATATTCAGCGTCAGGTGGGAGTACAGCGAGCTCAGGGAGATCCCGCCCGAAGAGTACATCTTTGACAAGGCCTTCCCCCTGGTCAGGCCGGACGATCCCAGGACCTTCAGGGTCACCTACCTTCCCGGCGGCGGCAGCGGGACCATGATCGATCCCAACGAATACCGTCCCGGCGATCCGGTGACCGTCCTCGAGAACGGTTTCACCCCGCCGGAGGGCAAGGAATTCGCCTATTTCTTGGCCTTTGACGGCTCCCTGCGGCTTGAGCCCGGCCAGGTCTGGAACATCCCCAGCGACGCGGAGCTGACCGCTGTCTGGAAGGACAAGGACGCGGAGCAGCCTCCCGCGGAGGGGCCCATGGACGTTGACGCCAGGCTCATTCTGCCCGAGACCGGCTTTGAAGGCCATGCGGTCTTTGCCCGGGACGCCTCGGTCATCACTCAGGGCGGAAGCGAGGTCCCACTGGTCAGGGCATACGCGGAAAAGACTGCGGAAAGCGATATCTCCGCCCCGGGAGCCTCGTCGAGCCAGCGCCAGAGCTTCACCGAGGTCAAGCTGGTCTACGACACAGCGGGGACCTACGACGTGACCCTCGAAGTGAGCTCGGACGATGCGTCGGATACCGACACCAGGTCCATCGAGATCAAAAAGACCCCCGCCATCACTGCGGTCCTCGGTGGAAAGCAGAAGGAGAACCGCAAGCAGACCCTCGACGTGGTCTGCGCCCAGGATCCCAGATCCCCCGTAAACTCCCTCACCATAAGGATCACCGACCCTGAGAGCGGCGAATCCGTCACCGTGGACAAGAACTTCTCCGGCGCCGAGGCAGCGCCCGTGAACTCGGAGCACATAAAATACAGAAGCCTTGAGAACATGAAGACCGGCCCGTATTACTGCCGGGTCCGCCTGTCCTTCCTGACCAAGTTCCGCGACGCCAGGGCCCTCACTTACGAGATCCATGCGGCGGACAGCCGGGGCAGCGCCGACACGGTAACTGTCGAATTCACCGTCCTGCCCGACGAGGCGCCCGCAGCCGCCATCGATATCGCCGAGAGCTACTACCGCGGGATATCCTCCAACACAGCAAGGATAGACTTAAGGGACGCGACCCTCACCGACGGCGACCAGCTGGACAGGCAGTGGCAGATAGCCCCCGCCGGGGACGGCAGTTTCGGCGCGGTAAATACCGCTCTGGGCTTTGGAGACGACAGCTTCGGCGCCCTTCAGGCGGTCCACTTCACGAGGACAGGCGTGGGCTGGTTCGACGTCAGGCTCAGGGTGACCGACGTCTGGACGGAGGAGACCCTGCCCGAGTACGTCACCGCGGCGGACTACAGATCCTCCGAAGTCACCGCAAGGTCCCACGTGGACAACATCGCCCCGGAGGTCCTGCTGTCGCTGAAAAAGGCTAAGACCGCGGAGATCCTGCTGGTCAGCGGCACGAGAAGGGATCAGGAGAGGGCCCTGGGACTGGCGCCGCAGATATACGCCGGCCTTCTCAAGGACAGCATCGCGGCGGACGTTAAAACGGTCAGGCTCCCAGATCCCGCCAGGGTCTTCACCTCGGGCCAGACCTGGGCTTCCATCGCGGACGAGGGCCTCGACGCTCTGGCGACCCATTCGTCGGGAGCGAAGCTGTCATATGAGAACGCAGCGGCCTCCAGCGCCTTCTGGGGCACCGGCGGCGGGATGATCTCCCGAAAGGACGAGCTCAACCTGAACAATAAAAAGGCGACCAGGGTCTACGAGCTCTTCCCCAACGCGGCAGCGGCAACGGACGGGATCCGCCTCTTCGTCATGAGGTCCTCCCTTGCCTTCGGCTCGGCGGACGGATCGGTCTCCTACTACGGCAGGTCCTACCCCTTCACCCTGGAGTGCTACGACCTGTTTGAGAAGAAGTCCCCGGAAAAGCTCTGGAGCGCCACTATAACCGAAGCGGTCTTCCCAAGCCCCGACTGCCTATTCAACGCCCGGATGATCGCCGGCGGAGACACCGACTACATGTATCTGGTCGAAAACGGCAGGAGCCTGATGATCGACAAGAGGACCGGAGCCTTCGTAAAGACCATCCCGGCGGAGATGGGGGACTTCACCGCCGCGGCAAACGGTTCCGTCTACACGGTAAAGGACGA
>JAFRQL010000150.1 GCA_017428655.1 Bacillota bacterium
CGGACGCATCCGGTAGGGATCACCCTCTTTATACGGGGGCATCGGCCTGGACGCCAGTATGGCGAATATGATACCGAAGACGATGGCGCAGTCAGCGATGAGGATGGGCCTGTTGTCCCTGATCATCGAGTTGAGCAGCAGCCTGAAATGCCTGTCGGCGAAGAAGATCCCTATGGGGACGATCCACGACATCAAAGCCCAGATGCAGGAGCCCAGATGCCCTCTGTAGGTCGCGCAGTAGACCACCGTCTGCAGCACGCACAGAGCAATGAGGACAGCGGTCATGACGGGACTTATGCGCAGATGAACGATCCTGTCGATGAAGATCAGGGCGAAAAGGACCACGGGGATCCGGGTCACGTAAAACTGCGTCTCCGACATGAAAAGAAGCTGGACGGCCAGCATAAAGCATACCGCCGCCGGGAATATGATGCGCAGGATCACCGTCCACGCTCCGGACGTGCCGGGAGCTGCCCAGCAGACGAACCGCGCCGCTGCCGATACGACCATCAGCAGAACTGCGAGCCTGACCGGAAAACTGTGCCGGTCGGCATAATACGTTGTAATGTTCTTCATATGACCATTTAACCACCGGTAGGACAGTTTTGCAAGTTTGTTTATAATCACTTATACGAAAGATCCGCTTCCGTGATGGAAGCGGATCATATCGATCATTTCAGGTCAACGGTCCCTGATGCGTCATCCGCAGCGGGACCGGTCAGAATGCCTAGTCGTTGAAAACTCCGAGATCGAGATCTGCGATGTTCATAAGGCTTGCATTGCCTGCTGCATCATTGTTGACGAAGACCAGGGTGTAGTGGGCCTGGGCGCCGGGATAGACCGGGGTCGACTTGCAGAGGAAGCAGTAGTTGACGCCTGATACGACCTGGGTCTCAAGAAGGAGGACGGGCTCGTGGTCCGCGCCTACCAGGCCGCCGAGAGCCTTGGCGAACATCTCCTTGAGCTCATCGGTCACGGTCACATCCTGGACGGGAGTCCAGCTGCCGGGGAGCCTTACGAAAGCCTCATCGATGAAGAGGGAGGCGGGATCAGCGCTCTTATCCACGAGATTTGCGGGCTCCACGTTCTTTACCTCGGTGATGGAGGCATTCCCTTCGAGATCCTCATAGACGGTGACGAGGGCGTAGCAGGTCGGCTCATCGGGGACTACGACGTTCTTGCGGGCGAGGATGCACCAGTTGGTGCCTGCGACCACCTGACGCCCGAGGACCGCGACGGGGATATAGTCGACGCCCAGCTTGCCTGCCGCTGCCTTTTCGAACATAGCCTTGATCTCTTCGGTGATATCCATGTCGTCAGCGATGGTCCAGCCGCCCATGACGGGGACTTCGGGAGCTTCGGGCTTTTCTTCCTTTGCGATCACCACTTTGCCGTTTTCGATGGAGAACATCCCTTCCACATTCCCTTCCAAGGCTTCAAAGAGAGCGACGGGCACGTAGCTGATGCCCTTGGCGACCACGGGAGGCATCCCGAGAGTGAAGGGAGCGCTCATGCCGACGGTCTCTTCGCCGGAGGCGGTCACCTGGTAGCTGTCCACGCCGACCCAGAACTTGGTGTGCATGACGCCGTTGTCAAGGATGACTGCCTTTTCGACCGCGTCCCACTCTACAGTGTAGCCCAGGGCTTCCGCGACTGCGCGGACGGGCACGTAGACGGCTGCCTTGATGCCGCTGTCCTTGCCGCCGATGACCAGATCGTAGGTCCCGACGGGGCAGGCAGCCGGCGCTGCTTCAGGCGCGGGAGCGATCAGCCTCTCCGCCGCCATGACAGGCATCACGGAAGCGGCCAGGATCATCATGCAGAGGAAGACGGATACGAATACGGAGCTTGCTTTTCTCATTTCTTTCACCGGACCCGGGACCTTGCCGGGTCTTTCCTTTCTCCCCTTTCTCGGGGCTTTGTTATTTAGCAATAAATCGTTTGCTTATTGGAACTTATTTTTTGTGTTCTGTCTATATAACGTTCGGCGCTGAGAAAATGTCGGGCAGTTTTAAATAATTTTTAAAATTATTCTATGAGGCTGAAGACCTTCTCCGCCGCCTGCTTATCGCAGTCCTCCGAGAAAAGGACGTAAGAGGTCCCGCCTTCATCCCATGTGATGATATTATAGACGGAAGCACCTGTGTCGACGGTCTCATATCTTCCTCCGCCATCCAGATCCTCCGCGTCCTTCACCTCTCCGTAAAGGCCGGAAAGGTCCTCCGCCGGCGCCTGGGATGACGCCCTCAGGGTGTAGGAGCAGCCCTCGTATCCAAAGGAAGCCTGGGCGGTCTTTCCAGCGATCACCGCAAAGGACGCGTTTTCAGCCCCTTCGGGGAGCCTGACGTCGATCCCGAGTATTGCCTTGAGCTCTTCCGAGGAATCGACAGCCCTGAAGGGATTGACCAGCTCGGTCTGTCCGGTCCGTGCCTCTTCCTGGGAGGTCCCGGGCGCAGCGCCGTCAAGAGGAGCGGGCCTTCCGTTCATCAATGTTCCGGCGATAAAGAGAACGAACACCGCCGCTGCCGGAAGGGCCCACCTGGCGGCCTTCTTATAAAACGAAGCGGAGGCTCCTGCGCTCTTCGTAGGGGACCTCGTCCTCAAAGACCATGCCTCCGGTCAGGACCTTGACGAAGACGTCTTCGGTGCAGTCCTCGGCGTCGGCCTCGCTCTTAAGGAACATCATACAGATCCGGTACACTGTCTTCCAGTGCCTGTCGTAAAAGCTCTCAAAGGCGCTGAGGCCCTCCGCTGCCGGCATGATCGGTCTCCTTATTTATATAACGTCGGGAAAGGGAAAATTGTCGGGTGAAAGTGGTGGATAATATAGTTATTATTATAACTCATTTGTAAGCGCGGGAAAACTTATATTTGTCCGAGTAAAAATGACCGTTCCCTATGGGAACGGTCAGGTCAGCCTTCTGACAGGTGAAGGCTTTATGGTAATTCGGACTGGCAGGTATCCTGAACGCTATTGCTTGAGGCCGGCCAGCTTCTTGAGGGCGTCCAGATCCTCGGCTTTCTTTGAATAAAGGGTCAGGGGAGCGCAGGAGGTATTTCCGATGGCAACGATATCGTAGCCCTGGGACTCGATCTCGGAGTTCATGTAGGCGATGTGCTGGAAGGCATTCAGGTCGATCTCCCCGCTGTTCAGGGCCTCGTTGGGCAGGTTGTAGGCGTCGAAGATGATCACCTCGACGTAAAGTCCGGAATCCTGCTCATCCAGGACCTTCTGCACCGCCCTCCAGACGTCTCCGGAGCCGCAGACGCCCAGCTTTATGACCTTTTTCCCGTCGGGAGAGGACTTGTAGCCCTCGAGGCTGCTCACGTAATCGTCGGGTACGGTATAGTTAGGATCGTAGTCGAAGGCCGGGATCGATGAGCCGCTGTTTTTCTCAAGGATGTACTGGGCGATGGTCTGGTCCTGGTAGGCCTCGACGATCTTCTTATAGTCCTCGTTGTCCTTGTCCTCCGTCCTGGCCGCGATGACGTTTATGAAGGGATTGCCGGACCCCGCATCCTGGACCTCGGTGATGAGGCCGTCCTCGGTGGGACTGAGCCCTGCTGGGACCGCATAGGTGCCGTTGATGGTGGATGCGCCGTAGTCGTCCAGTGTCGCTACCAGGGTATTGGCCGCGGCTGGAACGATCTCGATGTTGTAGATGTATTTGGTGATGTCCTTGAGCTCGGGGGTAAAGCCCGCGGCGTCGTCCACCTCGATGAGACCGGCGGTCTCAAGGAGCCTGATGGCCCTGGCCTGGTTGGTCGCGTCGCTGGGAACGCCTATCTTGAGAGGCTCCGCCTGCTGCTTTTCTCCGCAGGAGCACAGGACCGCAAGGATCAGAATTACGGTGAGCAGCAGCACTGCCTTCTTAAAAGTGTTCATTTTTGATTCCTCCTATTTTTTAAACAATTCTCTGTTGTACGTCTTTCTTGCAAGGGTATTTCCGATGATCTGGATCAGCGAGACGATGATCAGAAGCAGTATGACGCAAAGGTTCACGATGTCCTGATAGTGCATGTTCTGGCCGTAGTTGATGGCGAAGCTTCCGATCCCCCCTGCTCCCACCGCCCCGGCCGAGGTGGTGAGCCCGATGGTGGAGATGGCGGTTATGGTTACGACCCTTATGAGATCGGGAAGAGCCTCCTTAAGATATACCCTGAAGATCATCCCCAAGATGCCGCTTCCCATGGCCCGCGCCGCCTCGATCTTTCCGGGATCCACGTCCGAGAGGGCGCTCTCCACCTGCCTGGTGAAGAACGGGACCGCTCCGAATACCAGTGGGACCACCGCTCCCCTCACCCCGATGGAGGTCCCGACGATGAGCCTGGTGAAGGGGATCAGAAAGATCAGCAGGATTATGAACGGTATGGACCTGAAGATATTGGTAACCGCCTCAAGGACCGTATGGACTATCCTGTTGGGCCTGATGCCGCCGGGCTTTGTGACGATCAGCAGGACTCCGAAGGTCCCGCCGATGACCATGGTGAGCAGTCCTGCGATGAAGAACATCTGAAAGGTGGCCTCCATGCTCTCGAGGAAGCGGTCCCAGTAGTTGGCCGCGTTGGGGAACATCGATATGAAGAGCTCACTCATTTTCTATCACCTCCACTCTTACTCCGCAGTTTTTGATGTATTCCAGGGCTGCCGCGACAGCCTCCTTTTCGCCCGAGATCTCAGCGGCGATGCCGCCCAGGGCTCTGTCCGCCACCACGTCCACATTGGCAAGGAGCAGGTTGACGTCCACTCCGAACTGCCTTGATACAGTGGAGATCAGCGGTTTTCCCACTGTGTCCCTGGTGTAGGTGAACCTGATGAGCTTTCTTTCTCCGCTATCTTCCAGGCTCACGGCCCCGCTGTCTATGAGCTTGCCGAGCTTTCCCAGGCCTGACGAGGCTTCGGTGAACCTTCTGGTGATCTTCTGCCTGGGGTCGGAGAAGACGTCGTAGACCGGTCCCTCCTCGACGACCCTGCCGTCCTCCATCACCGCGACCCTGGTGCATATGGCCTTGATCACCGCCATCTCGTGGGTGATCATCACTATGGTGATGCCCAGCTTTCTGTTGAGGTCTCTCAGAAGCTGCAGGATCTGATCGGTTGCC
>JAFRQL010000151.1 GCA_017428655.1 Bacillota bacterium
ACCTCCATGATCCTCATGACTATCATCTCAAAGCGGCCTCCGATGCAGCCGCAGGCAGTGCCTATGACCAGGCCGAAGGCTCCGGCAAGAGCCGTGGCGGAGGCGGCGATCCTGAGGGTCATGCGCCCGCCGTAGAGGACCCTTGAGAAAAGATCTCTTCCGCAGTAGTCGCATCCGAAGATGTGCTCTCTGCAGGGCCTGAGGAACCGATCGGCGACCCTCATCTCGTCGTAGGAATATCTGGTGACCAGGGGCGCGAACAGACATGCGAAGAGTATAACGCTGAAGACGATCAGGGCGCACATCCCGGCCCTGTCCCTGGTAAAGCGGTAGAGCCAGCCGCTCCTTCCCAGCCTTTCGCCTTTATTTTCCATCGCTTCTGCCCCCCCTTCCCGGCGCCGACGCGACCCTTTTTCTCAGCTGAGGGTCCGCGGCAAGACTGATCATGTCGGTGGCAAGGTTGATCAGGACCAGCAGCACGGCGGTGCTGGACGCGCAGGCCAGGATTATAAGAGGCTGCACCTGATCGACTGCCTTTATGAGATAGAAGCCTATGCCGGGGACGGCGAAGAATTTCTCCGCGACGAACCCGCCGCCCAGGATCTTGGTCGCGGTCTCTCCCAGAGACGCGGCGATGGGGACCAGGGCGTTGCGAAGGGCGTGGACTCCGATTATGAGCCTTTCCTTGAGGCCAGCCGCCCTGAGGGCGGTTATGTAATTCTTTTCGAGGGTCTCCGATACGGCGGACCTTACGACTCTGATGAACTGGCTGATGCCCATGGCCGAAACGGTCACCACGGGCATGACGAGAGCCTTGGGCTCCACCACCCCGTAGGAGGGCAGCCATCCCAGCTTCAGGGCAAATAGAAGAGCAAGGCCCACGGCCATGCAGTAGCTGGGGATGGATGAAAAGACGGTGGCGACGGCGGAGATCACCCTGTCCTGCCAGCCTCCGCTGGTCACTGCGGAGATCACTCCGGCGGGGATCCCTATGAGGGCGCTGACCAGAAGGGACAGGCCGGCCAGCCTGAGGGTCCAGCCCCAGCGCAGCTTCATCTGGGCGCCAATGTCGGCGCTCCCCCGTCCTCCGTAGCCGAATTCGAACTTAAAGAAGATGTTGTAGCAGTATCTCATGTATCTGGCGAAGAAGCCGCTGGCGGGCTCGATCTTCTCGAGGACCCCGTCGAAGGCGTCGCCGGTATACACAGCCATCCTGTTCATGTTGGAGCCAGGCGTTATGTAGAGCAGCCCGAAGACCAGCAGGATCACTGCCAGCACCACGGGTATCACTAAAAGTATCCTTTTAAATATATATCTTGCCATTTACGATCTTTCCGATGTTATTACGGCGCTTTCCGCGCAGCATTACTACTATACATAAAAAGGCAGGAGATTTCAAAGGATATTCTGTGAAGATGAACTAGACCTGCCTGCGGGAGAAAAAGTCACTGCACACTGCAGAAAAATGAGAAATAATTGCATGTTAATGATATATAATTAATATATAATATATTGCATATCGCACGGTCAAATCGACGTCTGAGTCCTATTGATATAATAATAATTTAAATAATGCTTTTTTAAAAAGAAAAATCTCTTGATTTATACCATAAGTTGATGCTATATTAAATTATCGGCTGTCGAATTCACACATTCTTCACTTAGCCGAACCGTTATTATCTGTAGGCATTTATTCACAGGAGGAAATTGACTATGAATGAACTGCTCAAAGACTGGCGTATACACGTTATTACGCTTGTCCTGACCCTCATTGCCGAGTTCATCGGAACCAAGAAGTTCGACCTCGGGATCACGGCGTTCTCGCTCTTCCCGATGCTGTACGCTCTGGTCATCGGTGCTGTTCTCGGCGGGTTCAAAGTATTCCCCATGAAGATGATGGAAGACGCTTCCCCCTACATCAACATCAGCGTTCTTCTGCTCACCGCCAAGACCGGAACCACCATCGGCCCCAACATCAAGGCCGTCGTAGAGGCCGGCCCCGCCCTGATCCTTCAGGAGCTCGGCAACCTCGGTACCGCTGTTCTGGCAGTGCCCCTCGGCATCCTGGTCTTCAGGATGGGCCGTGCAGTCGTAGGAAGCTCCTTCTCCATCTCCAGAGAAGGCTCCCTGGCCATCATCGGCGCCAAGTATGGTCTTGACTCCGAAGAAGGTGTAGGCGTCATGGGCGGCTACATCACCGGAACCGTTCTCGGCACCCTGTTCTGCGGCATCATGGTATCCCTGCTTGCCAACGGCCATGTCTTCCATCCCTATGCTCTTGCAATGGCATGCGGCACCGGTTCCGCATCGATGATGTCCGCTCAGCTGGGCTCGGTCATCGACGCCAATCCCGGCATGGCAGACCAGCTCACCGCATATGCCGCGACATCCAACATGCTGACCGGCGTTGACGGTCTGTACATGTCCCTGTTCATCGCACTGCCGATGTCCAACTGGCTGTACAAGGTCTTCACCAAGAACAACAAGAACTATAAGGA
>JAFRQL010000152.1 GCA_017428655.1 Bacillota bacterium
CCGCCGGAAAGCTGGCTGGGATAGGCGTCCCGTTTATCTTCAAGGGCTACCAGCTTGAGGAGCTCGTCCACCCGGGAAGAGATCTGCTCTTTGGTCTTTTTGCAGTATCTCAAGGGGTACGCGATGTTCTCGAAGACCGTCCTCCGGTCGAAGAGATTGAAGTGCTGGAAGATCATCCCGATGGATCTTCTCAAGGCCCTCAGGTCCTTTTCGGTGAGCCTTGTCCTGCTCTCCCCCTTTTCAAGGATCAGCAGGCCGTTTTCGCATGAGATCTTCCCGAAGCCGTCGATCTCGATGCTTCCGCTGTCCGGATATTCGAGAAAATTGATGCATCTTACCAAGGTGCTCTTGCCCGCACCGGAATAACCCATGATCCCGTAAATCTGACCTTCGTCGATGGTCAGGGACACTCCGTCCACGGCGTCTATCACGCCGCTTTTCGTTTCGAATCTTTTGCTCAGATCTTTGATCTTTATCATTTACGCCTCTTTATTAACATAATAAAAGGGAGCCTTTCTGAAAGCTCCCGGATACCTGCATGAACTGGCCGCGCAAACTCATGCGCAGGCCGGTCCGGTCCGGGACCCGCTGCACATGCACATCATCATATCGATCCTGTTAGCCGCGATCTTCATGTCTGTTTCCTTTCTTAAAAACATGGGTAGATGATAAAACACTTGAGGCTTATTTGCAAATTGTATTATTCTTGAGCCTGATATAAAAACAAACTATAACGGAGAGACGGGACGATCCCGCCGCGCCGGTCTGCGGTCAAGGGATGAAAGGACGGTAGAAGGTCGAAAAGGCTGAAAAATTGAGGCTTTATCAGACCTCGGAGCCCGAATTGAAGCATTTCTTGAGCTCGATAATGTAATCCAGCGCGACGTCAGAAAGGATGGACCTGGACCTGGTTATGTACCCTATCTCCATCAGCCTTCCGGGATTGTCCTCGTCGGGCCTGTACGGCACGGCCACGTAATCCGAACCGTGAAGCTCCTCGGAGATCACCCCCGGGCAGAAGGTGTAACCGTTGAGCCCCTTGAGCAGATTTAGCATGGTGGCTCTGTCGTTGACCTTTATGGTCTGGGGATATTCGTTGTCAGCCAGTATCTCCTCGTTGAGGAAGAGCGAGGCGTTCTCCCCCTGGTCGAAGCTCATATTGGGATAGGGAGCCAGCTCCTCGAAGCCTATGGACTCATTTTTCGCCAGAGGATGCCCGCAATAAAGGCAAACGAAGGCCTGAACGGTCACCAGCCCCGTGAAGGTGAGCTCCCTTTCCTTGAAGAGCTTCTCAAGGTATCTGCGGTTGTAGTCGGAAATGAACAGTATCCCCAGCTCGCTGACCGCGCTGCCCACGTCGGTGATGACGTCCATGGTCCTGGTCTCGCTGATCTCAAAGTCGAACTTGCCGGTGCCGTATTTTTTGACGGTCTCCACGAAGGCCTTCGCCGCCAGGGAATAATGCTGGCAGGACACCTTGAATTTCTTCCTGACCTGCCCCGAGGCGTATTTGTCCTTGAGCAGCTCGTACTGCTGATAGATCTGCCTTGCCTGCATCAGGAAGTCCCTGCCCTCGGCGGTCATGGTGATGCCCTGGTTGGTCCTGTTGAAGAGGCGGACGCCGACTTCGTTCTCCAGGCTCCTGACCGCTGTGGTAAGAGTGGGCTGGGAGATGTAGAGGATCTCCGCCGCTTTGTTCATCGAGCCCTGCTCCGCCGCTGTCAGGGCATATCTGATCTGCTGTAGGGTCATTTGGTGGTCCTTTCTATAACGAGCTGCGCATTAATAGATCGATTTTATACCAGATCCGGCGTCCTTGCAAGGAAGACATGCGGCGTGGGACCGACAGGATCCCCGCATGAGTAATCTTACCTGA
>JAFRQL010000153.1 GCA_017428655.1 Bacillota bacterium
ATAAAGAGCGAAGGATATACAGAGCAGGGTCAGCGCCCCGGCGGCGGGACCGGCGAGGGGGATCAGGGCTCCTATGAGAGTTCCCGGCCAGAGGGCCGAAGCCGCAAGGCCGAAGGCCGCCCCCGGATCATCGGGCATGATGCGGTACAGCAGCCAGAGGGTCACCGGCATGGTGAGATTCAGCAGCAGCTGGCCCAGAAGCGACAGCGGCATGCTGGCGGTGAAGAAGACAATGCAGACCGCGCAGAGGGGCAGCGATATCAGAGCGGTCCTTCTTTCACCCAGCCGGTCGACGAAAAAGCCTCCCAGCGATTTGCCAAGAAAGACGAAGAGGGTCAGGAGCATGGCCTGAGCGGGACCGGTCTTCCACGGGAAGACGACAACGGAGCCTCCGATGGCCCTGACCGCCACGGCGCCGGTGAGAAGGATGGCGCATAAGGACGCATCGGAAAGCAGGTCCCCTTCCCCAGGGATCATACCGGAGGGCTGGTCTTCCGCTGAAAGTCTTTCCTGACTGCAGGCTGCCACCGGCTTTTTCCAATGGGAGGAGGCTCTTTCGCCGGATACCAGCACCAGCAGGGCTGCCAATGCCAGGAGCCCGGCGAAGACTGGAGCGGTCTTGGGCTGCAGGGTCCCGATGGTCACTCCGAAAGCTCCGGGAGCGACGAAAAGGCCCAAAGATCCGGCCTTCCCCTCCGCATGCTCCAGGGTCACCGTCCCCGCGCAGACGTGAAAGACCGAGTTGCCGACGCCCGCCGCGGCCGCCCTGAAAAGGGCGTTCGGAATGAACAGCGAAAGGCAGACGACGGCCATGGAGAGAGCCTCAAGCCTTGACCTGTCCTCCCTCTTATCTACCCAAAGGCCGACCAGGCACTGGGTCGCGAAGGCCAGGGTGTCATATATCAGCACGGCGTAAAGAAAATGAGGGGCCGAGGCCTTCTGAAAAAGACCGGCAACACAGGTCCCGTCCACCAGAAGATGAGATATGCAGTTGAGCAGCAGCGCCGTCTTCATGAGATCATCATACCTCTTGATAAAGCGAAGCGGGCGGCGGAGCCGCAGAAGGCCCGCCGTCCGCGCAGACTGTCATAATGTACGCTATTCTCCGTAGAGCTCCTCTATCATGGCCTCTCTTCCCTGCATCTTCAGGACTTCCTTAAAGGTCACCTTGGGCCCGTATTCGGGGACGTCCCTGAGCTTCAGGTACTCGATGGCGTAGGTGGCGTGGGCGCATGCTCCGTAGATCATGCAGTCCTCGTCGATATCGAACCTCTCGTTGTGGCCGCTGGCGCCGGTGCCCTTGGCGGGATTGCCCGCTCCCAGGCCTCCGAATACTCCGGGCCACATCTTAAGATACATGGAGTAGGATTCGCTGCCCATGGAGGGCTCCACCTGTCCCACGTTCTCTTCGCCCAGCTCGGCGCCGATGACCTTCCTGGCGAAGGCCGCGTATGCCGGCTCGTTGACGGTGGCAAGGCCAGGCTTGGGCCAGATGTCGAAGACCGCCTTGCAGCCGAAGGACGCGCAGGTGGACTCGATGATGGTCTTCATCTCGTCGTGGAACTTCATGCCGGCGGTGTCGGGATCGTAGGTCCTCATGGTGCCGCCGAAGGTCAGGGTCTGGGGGATGACGTTGACCGCCTCGCCCGCCTTAAGTACTCCGACGGAATATGTGCAGGTCTGGTAGGGATCTACCGCGGTGAGGCGCAGGGCCTGCATCCTCTGGTAGATGGCGACGAAGCAGTCGATGGGGTTGATGGACCTGTCGGGACGGCTGCCGTGGCCTCCCCTTCCCTCGATGGTCACCTGAAAGCGCATGGAGCCGGCGTTGACCCTGGTGTCGTTGACCGCGATCTTACCGGTGGGGATGGCGCAGCCCACGTGAAGGCCGAAGCAGGAGTCCACGTGGATGCCGTTCTTCTCCATGTAGGCGAAGATGTAGCGGACGTTGCCCCCGCCCTCTTCTCCCCTTTCAAAGCAGAGGATCACGTCGCCCTCCAGCTCGTCCTGCTTTTCCAGGAGCACCCTGGCGGCGCCCAGAAGCCCCGCGGTGTGGCCGTCATGGCCGCAGGCGTGCATGACGCCGGGATTCTTGGACCAGACCACCCTGCAGTTTCCCAGATTGTCCTTCTCGGTGACGGGAAGAGCGTCGCAGTCGGCGCGAAGAAGGACGGTGCGGCCCTTCCTGGGTCCTCTGATGAAGCCCAGAACTCCGCCGTTCTCCACCACCACGTGTTCGACGCCCAGAGCGGTCAGCTGCTCGTCGATGAACTTTACCGTATTGTATTCCTGGCCGGTCAGCTCCGGGTTCTCATGAAGATACCGGCGGCACTCGACCATGTAGTCCTGATATTTCTTAGCAGTCTCGAGATTTGTCATGAAGACCTCCCTTCACAGCCTTCCGAAGGCTTCCGTGAGTTTTTCCGCAGGCACAGTGCATGCGAACCTGACGCACCCCTCCCCTCCTTTGCCGAAGAGGCTTCCGGGAGTGGCCAGAATGTGCTTTTCCTTTAAGAGCCAGGCGCAGTACTCCTGTGAGGTCATACCGCTCCTTTTTATGGACGGGAAGAGATAGAAGGTGCCCTGGGGCCTTGCGATGTCGATGGTCGGGCACTGGGCGAGCTTTTCCGCCCCCGCCATGACCCTCTCCCTGAATACCGGGACGTAGAGGCCCCTGAGCCTTTCGGCGTCGTTGAGCGCCGCGAGGGCTGCCCTCTGGGAGACGCTGGGGGCGCAGTAGGTCATCCAGTCGCTGATCCTGAGGATGACGTCAAGAAGAGCGGGATCCGCCGCGATGAAGCCCACCCGCCAGCCGGTCATCATGAAGTTCTTGGAGAAGCTCCCGATGCTGACGGCGCAGTCCATGGCCCCGGGCAGGGCCAGGATGGACCTGAAGGGGCCGTCGTAGACCAGATCGGTGTAGATCTCGTCGGCCAGGATCACCAGATCGTGGCTCTTGGCGAAATCCAGCAGCAGCTTCAGGGTATCTTCCCTGTAGTGGCCCCCGGTGGGATTCACCGGATTGTTGAAGATCAGGGCTTTGGTCCTTGAAGTCACCGCGGCCTCCAGCTTTTCCGCGGTGATGGCGAAGCCCTCCTCTGAGGACAGGGCGACTTCCCTTTCCACCGCTCCCGCCATGGCGATCTGGCCGCTGTACTCCGGATAGTGGGGAGAAAGGACGATGACCTCGTCCCCCGGGTCCGTGACCGCGATCAGGGACATCATCATTGCAAGGCCGGCCGAGCAGGTTATCTGGACCATGGAAGGATCCAGCTCCATGCCCTGGCGCAGCCTCCAGTCCCGGCAGACCGCCCTAATGAGCTGGGGATCTCCGGCAGGATCCCCGTAGCGGGTATATCCTGCCTTCGCGTCCCTCATGGCGGCGTCGATGACCGCGGCGTCGGTGGTCAGATCCGGATCTCCGATGCTCAGGTCGATGACGTCGTCATAGGAAGCCAGGGCCCCGGTGTCGAGGATGAGGCCCTGGGGGATCTTATTGAATTTGCCAGATATGTGGCGGCTGAATCCGGTCAATTATGCCTCCTGGATATCGTGGATGGGCAGGCTATAGACCTCGTCGTAGGAGGGGATGTTGAGGCTCTTGAAGTACTTCCAGCACTCGTCGATGACGCTCTGGTCGTAAAGGGCCTCCAGACCTCCCTGGGCGAGGACCTTGCCGGCTCTCTGCATGGCCTTCATGCCGATGGTGCTGCCGGAGCAGGCAGTGACGGTCCAGTGGTGGCCGGGAGCTGCCTTGATCTCTCCGCCGCCGTGGATGTGGGCGGTCGGGCAGAAGTAGGAGATGTCCGCGGTGTCGGTGCAGGTGGTGCCGACGCCCCACTCCTCGTATTCCTTCTTGCTGAAGGGGAGCAGGTCCTCGAGCTTCTCGGGGGCGGGCTCGCCGGTGTAGGCGGTGGTCAGGTTCTTGGCCCACTGGATCTCTTCAGGAGTGTATTCGATCTCGGGGATGACCCTGGAGACCGCGTCCAGATGCTTGCAGAGGGGCTTGTTCTCGTAGAAATAGGGGATGATGAAGATCAGGTTGGCGTCCAGCTTGGTGTCGGTCATGTGGGCGGCGCCTTCGGCGTTCCTTACGACTCTCTCGTAGAGATCCTTGACCACGTCGTTGTGGAGGGCTCTGCAGAAATACTTGACGGAAGCGTAGTCGGGCACGATGTTGGGAGCGGAGCCGCCGTTGGTGATCTGGTAGTGCATGCGGCACTCGGTCTTGACGTGCTCTCTTAAGAACTCGCTTCCCATGTTCATCAGCTGGACCGCGTCAAGGGCGCTCCTGCCGTTCCAGGGGGCTCCCGCGGCGTGGGCGGACTTTCCGTGGAACTCGAAAGTACCTGCCATGACGGTCAGGGGGTGCTGGGGCTCGGTGGAGAACTCGCCGCTGCCGGGATGCCACATGATGGCGATGTCCATGTCTTTGAAGGCTCCGTCCTTAGCGAGGAGGGCCTTGCCGCGGCCGACCTCTTCGCCCGGGCATTCGACCATCTTGAGGGTGCCGCTGACCCCTTCCTTCTCCATGGCGTAGCGCAGAGCGCAGGCTGCGCCCATGCAGGCTCCGGCGATGAGGTTGTGTCCGCAGCCCTGGCCCGGTCCCTCGATGGGAGCCTTGTGGTCAACGTCCTCGTTGCCCAGGCCAGGAAGAGCGTCCAGCTCTCCGATGATGCCGATGACCGGCTTGCCGCTGCCGTAGGTGGCGATGACCGCGTTGCCGGTCTCGCAGAAGCCGAAGCCCTGGCCAGCCTTGGTCTTCACCGCGTCGGGGAATCCGTGGGTCCTGGCGAACTGAAGGGCCGCTTCAGCCGCGTGATAGGTCTTTAAGCCCAGCTCAGGATGAGCCCATATGTCGTGGGCCATTTCGTTGAGTTCGTCGCCGTACTTCTCGTACCATTCGGCGATCCATTTGTTGAGTCCGCTGTTTTTCATGTATTTCTCCTTGGATGATGATATGGGCAGGGCCCGGGAACGATCCCCGGGCCCCTTGATATTATTTTCTGTTTACTGCTGGGGCTGGGGAACGGGAACTTCCTTGGGGATCGGGCACTGATAGGTCTCTCCGTCCAGATCCTTCTTGAAGGTCTCCCATGCCTTGTCCACCAGGCTGTTGTCCCTGAATACCTTCGCCGCAGCGAGGGCCATCCAGACTCCGCCTCTCATCATGCCCTTGAAGCCGATGCCGTTGCCTGCGCAGCAGGTGGTCTGCCAGGTGTGGTTGACTCCCAGGATGTTCTGGCTGGCGGTGTTCACCATGATGCCGGGAACGATGTGCTGGACGTCGCCGACGTCGGAAGAGCCCGGGCTGATGTGATACTCTTCGGGCTTGTAGATGAAACCGGTGTGGATGGGCTCAGCGGGCTTCTTGTGCTCGTACTCGGGCATGGTCTTGTTGAGAGCGTCCGCCATGGCCAGCTCCTCGTCGGTGTACTGGGCAGCGGGGACCATCGGATAGACCTCGGCGAAGATGTCCGCCAGCACCTTGTTGGACATGGTGTTGTAGCAGCCGCCCTGGAACTCGATCTCCACCTCGGTGTCGGTCATGAGGGCCGCGCCCTTGGCGCAGTTGACCAGCCTTCCGTAGAGCTCGTCGATATCCCAGCGGTGCAGGGACCTGACATAGTACCAGACCGAAGCCCTGTCGGGGACGATGTTGGGAGCTACGCCGGCTTCTTTGTATACATAGTGGATCCTGGAATTGGGGGTCATATGCTCTCTCAGGTAGTTGGCGCCGTTGTTCATGAGCTCGACGGCGTCGAGAGCCGAGCGGCCGTTCCACGCGGAGGACGCATGGGCGGTCTTGCCCTTGAAGTGGAAGATGGCGCTGTTGAGTCCGCCGCCCATGCCGAGGCCGACGTGATTCTTGCTGCTGCCGTGCCATGCGAAGGCCAGATCCAGCTCTCTGAAGGCGCCTTCCCTTGCCATGAAGGCCTTTCCGGTGAGGACCTCTTCAGCGGGGCAGCCGTAGAAGACGACGGTGCCGGGAAGTCCGCTCTTTTCAAGATCGGCCTTCATTCCAATGGCAGCCGCCAGGGTGGTGACGCCCAGCAGGTTGTGGCCGCAGCCCTGTCCGGGACCGCCGGGGACCGCCGGGTCCTTATATGTGTTCTGAGTCTGGGAAAGACCGGGAAGAGCGTCGTATTCCGCGAGGAGGCCTATGACGGGATGGCCGCTTCCCCACTCCGCCCTGATCGAGGTGGGCATGCCGTAGAGGCCCTTTTCGACCTTGAAACCGTAGTGCTCAAGAGCCTCGCAGAGCCATGCGCTGGCCTTGACCTCGTTGTATGCGGTCTCGGGATTCTCGTACATCTTGAGAGCAAGAGCGCTGAGGGGCTCCTTCTCGTTCATGACGGCGTCGATTATATGCTGATATTCCATGGTTCCTCCTTTTGTTTCAGCGATAACCTTTCTGCTCATATGATACCACAGTCCGCCCCGGTTTTTGAAGTGCATCTATAGATACTGAATAATATGTATAAAAAATCGACAAATAAAAACCGCGTCAAAAGACGCGGCAGCTGCGCTGTATCAGGCCAATGCTATGCCTTTGCGGTCAGGGTGTCCTCGCTGAAGGTGCGGATTATGTTGATGATGAAGTTCCAGAGGGAATCCTCCAGCTCCGGGCTGTAGGGGAGCCTTCCCAGAAGGATCTTCTCCGAGAACAGTATGGTGACCTCGAAGATATACGAGATCGCGTAGGTGCGGTAGTAATCCTCGGTGCCGCCCAGCTTTTCGGCCAGGGTCCTGCAGACCGGGGTGAACTCCTCGCCGCATACCATCCTCTTGTCTCTCACGTCGTCGGTGAAGAGGGACGAGAACCTGTACCTGATCATGAAGAGGGTCTTGCTCTTCTCCTTCAGAAGGAACGCGAAGACCTCCTTCCAGACCGCCTTCAGTACGTCTTCAAATTCGCCGCCCGAGTAGCTGTTGGAATAGAAGCTGTTGAGGAAGAGCTGGGAGATCTCTCTGTCGATGGTCAGGAAGGATTCGTTGACCAGGTCCTCCTTGCCGGCGAAATGCCTGTACAGAGCGGCCTCCGAGACCCCTGCCTTGCCCGCTATGCGCCTCACCGTAACGTTCTCGAGCCCTCTTTCAGCGGTGACTTCTATCGTCTCGTCTATGTAGCGTTTCTTTCCTACTCGCATAATTGATACCGTTTTGCTCCTCTGTTGCAATATCTTGCTGAATCGCTAAAATCATATAATTTAGGGAGTCAATTCCATTTTTCAGCAATGCTTACTATTAATTGCTTTAATTTTTCGTCTAATACTATCACTAAACAAAAAAGTAATCAATAGTTTGTGTCAAACTTCACATCAAAACGTGAATATTTACACACAGATTTCACAAAATACGGGCGCATGCCAAAATAGATCCCGGGATCCTCCCGCAGCAGCCTTTGCCGCATGCCCGAAATCAGGCTCGTATCGCGGCAAAACCTGAAGTTAAAACAGCGCGGACGCATGATCCTGCACGTCCGCGCTGTATAGATCAAGGTCCTTTACTCCCAGTTCTTGGGCCGTGGAGCATCGACGGTGACGGGCATCGGATACTCCTCGCCAAAGGTGTCCACCGTCACTCGTTTTATGATCTGAGGCTCCTTGGGACAGTTGACCTCCATTCCGAGGCCCTCCACTGGTACGGTCTCCACTTTTTCAAGACGCAGGATCTCATCCATACCGGAAAGGATCTTCCCGAATACCGGATAGACGCCCTTGTGCTCCGGACAGTCCTTCAGTGGAAAGAAGAACTCTCCTCCCGCAAGGCCTGCCTTGTATCCGCCCATGCATATACATCCGGGATGGGAATCGAGAGGCTCGATCTCCGGATGGAGCTCGGATTCTCTGGGAATGAGGTACTTCGCCTCCTCCCGATGAAACGCCCTGTAGCTGGCGTCCACCCATTTCCCCGGGACAATGCGCTCTATTGCATGGACGTCGAAAACGCCCAGCTTCGCGAGATGAATGAAGCTTGCCACAGTGTTGGGAGCATGGGCGGGCAAAAGCTCGATCACGATCTCGGCTCCGTTCTCCATGGTCATCACCGCTATAGGATCCATATTTAAGCCTCCTATTTGTATTCTGCAGGGCAGCGGGACGCGATATCCAGCAGTTTGTCCACGTCTTCTTCGGAGCAGTAGGATCCGACAGAGAACTTGAGATAGCTGGAATTGCTGAAGACCACACCGTTCGATTTGAAGTATTCCGCTGCGGCCTGCTGATCTCTGAACTTGATGGCAATGGTCGCACCGTGCTCCTTTTCGTTTCTGGGGCAGACCATGGTGAAACCCATAGCGGAGAGGCCGTCGTAAAGCTTCTCGTAGAGGCGGCATACGTGGGGCCAGATGTTCTCCACTCCGACCTCCTCAAGGCGGGTCACTCCCGCGAGCAGGGTGTATATGCCGGGATTGTCAAGAGAACTGTTCTCAAACTTCTTGGCGTTTTCGGGCTCCGCTACCGAAAGCTCCCACTTCTCCTTATCGACCTTAAGTGTGCGGGTCGCACCGACATAGAGAGGCTCAACGTTCTTCATCAGGTCGGAACGCATCCAGGTAAAGGCCGTGCTCTCAACAGACAGCATGCCCTTATAGCCTCCGCAGGTGATGGCCGCGACGTTCCAATCGACCGCCTTCATCGGGATTATGCCTAAAGACTGGATCGCGTCAACGAGAAGGAAGATCCCTCTCTCCTTGCAGAATTGTCCTACGGTCTCAAGATCGAGTTTGTAACCGTTGAGGGACTGGACGTGACTGACGGCGATCATCTTCGTATGCTCATCGCAGGCATCCATGAGCACCTGAGGAGTCATGTAGAGACCGTCCACAGCGTGGGCGACTCTCACCTCGACTCCTCTGAGTCTTTTGGCATTGAGGCAGGGCCAGAGGACCGATGCGTGTTCGATGTCGCAGCTGACGATGTTGTCGCCGGGCTCAAAACGGTATCCCTGCATGATGTGGTTGAGGCCTTCATTGGTATTGCGGGTAAAGCAGATACCCTTAGGATCTACACCGCCCAAAAGCTTCGCCAGCTTTTCGCGGCAGATATCAGCTTTATCGAAGAAAGTCTTTCTTCCGGGGCCTCCCCTTTCCATGTTCAGGGCTGCGTGTTCCCAGTCATCAAAATACTCCTGCATGGCCTGACGGCCGAAAAGCGTTCCTCCATTGTCGTAGGAAGCGTCAAAATACAGGCATTTTGACGTCACCGGCACATCGCGGCGTATCGCATCGATCGCATTCATTGGTTACACCTCCATATGTTGATAGTATTATCCAGAACCATATTGACAGAAATGGATGACCGGTGCGGTCACACTGAGGTATGAGCGCTGCTCTCGAACCTTTCGATCAGCGCATCCTTCTTCTCTTCGTTGTACTCGGTCTCTTCGGACCAGTGCCTGGCGATCCCGGCCAGGGCTTCAAAGCTCTGGTCAGGGCTGCCGCTCCAAAGGCCGGTCACAGTCTCAAAAGCGTGTTCGATAAATCCGATGCGTCCTTCGAGCCTGCCGTCGTACAGGGCGTCCGCCAGGTGGCGGAAGACCAGATATTCGTAGAGCCTTGCGGCCACGGGATCCTTCATCATGACCGCTTTAAGGAGCATGCTTTCACGAAGCTCCCAGAGCCAGGCCTCGTCTTCCGGAAAGTCCGGCTCCGACTCGGCAGGATCAAAGGCGGGGCCTCCACCCTCAACATCCGAAAGGCCTCCATCCTGCCCCAGGCCTGCGCTTATCTGCACTCCATCCTCATCGCAGAGGCCTATCCGGACCAGCCTCAGGGGCTCCTTTTCCGACAGAATGATCCCGGCGGCCTCCTCGCAGGAAAGGCCTAGGCCGACCTCGGCAAAGCCTGTCCAGAAATTCCTGAACCGGGGATGATCGCGGCAGATATCGCACAGGACGTCCTCGCCGTGATCGCATATCAGCTGGCACAGCCCGTCGGACCTGAGATGTGGGCAGACGTCCCCTTCCCTGAGGATGAAGTGGGGCGTCCCCTCTTCGCTGATGCTGCCGACGCCAAGTCTTTTAAAGCGCTCCAAAGAGACCGGGTCGATGTCGATCTCCCAGCCCTTGCAGCAGCTGTGCCTGCATTTTCCGGCGATGCAGCGGAACCGTTGGTAATACGAAGAGGCGATGAGCTTCATTGGATCCTCCTGCCCGGATGATATCACAAAGGCGCAGCCTCGGCAAATTCCCGCGTGGCGTCCGAACCGTCCGGCCGTTTTTTTGATTACTGCCGCGCTTATATTTTTAACTCAAACGGCCTTCTTCGTGGTATCATTATCTATCATGAGCCAGGAGGGACCATTGGAGACTTTCGAAAGCATCGCCCTGCGCCACTCGGCCAGGGAATGGACATACTCAGCGAAGCGCTGGGGCCCGGATATATCACAAAGGCTGCGGAAGCGTTGCTGTCCGAAGAAAAGGGCACCGTGCTCATCACCACAGGCTTTTACGTCGGAGGAGCGGCGGAGACCGACGGACCTCCGGGAGCCTGGTGCGTCGCTAAGACCCTCGGGGCTTTGGGCTTTACGCCGGTGATCGTCACCGACGCCCTCTGCAGCGGGATTTTTGAAGGAAGCGGAATCCCCGCGGTATACGCGGACATGGACCTCGGCGAAGAGGACTGCCTTAAACTCCTGGAGGACCTTAAGCCATCCTGCCTGATCTCGGTAGAGCGGTGCGGCCTCAACGCGAAGGGCTTCTACGGCAACGCCTCCGGTCAGGACATCGGCCGCTGGACCGCCCCCCTGAGCAAGCTCTTCGAAGCGGCGTCCCGCCGGGGCTACCTCACCATAGGCATCGGCGACGGCGGCAACGAGATTGGCATGGGGAGCCTCAGGGACCTGATCGAAGAAAAGCTGGACATCATCCCCTGCACCACCGCCTGCGACCATCTCATCGCTGCGACCACCTCCAACTGGGGTGCCTACGCACTCTGCGCCGCCCTTGAGAAGGCCTCCGGCACCGCGTGCTTCCCCTCGGCCGAGGATACCGCCTTCTTCCTCGCCGAGACCGTGACCAAAGGCCTGGTCAACGCAGGGACGAAGACCCCGGAATTCGCGGTGGACGGTTTCCCGGGGAAGGTCGGGATGCAGGTGATCGAAGATCTTCACAGCCTGATATAGCAGGGCTGCGAAGGGACCGGACGACCTTCCGGAAGGCCCGCAGGGGTCACGGCCCGAAAGATAAATAAAACAAAAAGACCCAGGGCTCTCACGGCTTGCCGCCGCGAAAAGCTCCGAGTCTTTTTTATTCTGCGGTCATGCCTGCTTTTCCGCGGGGAGCAGAGGAGTCATGCTCTTCACCCCGCTAAGTATGGTCGAACCGTTGTGGAGCAGCGCCGATGAAGCCGGGGGAAGGATCCCCGCGAGCCCCAGGGCGATCAGGGCGGCGTTGAAGGTTATGATGAACCTGTAATTGCCGTTGATCCTGCCCATCAGGGCGGTGCTGAGGCGCCTGAGCATAACCAGGCTCTCCAGGCTGTCCGAGGCGATGGTGATGTCCGAGATCTGCTTGGCGATGGACGCTCCGCTGCTGATGGCGACACCGGCGTCCGCTTCGGAAAGGGCGGGAGTATCGTTGATCCCGTCTCCCACCATTATGACCCTGCTGTCGGCCTCCCTCTCCCTTCTGATGAAGGCGGCCTTGTCCTCCGGAAGGACCTCCGCGTGGTATTCGTCAAGGGAGAGCTTCGAGGCGACGGAAGCCGCGACCCTTTCGCTGTCCCCGGTCATCATGCAGATCTTGGTGAAGCCCAGGCCGTGGAGCTCGTCAATGACCCTGGCGGCGTCCTCCCGCACCGGGTCCGAGATGCATATGACCGCCTTGAGCCTTCCGTCCACCGCCATGTAAAGGTGGGAATAATCTTCGGGAAGGGCGGCGAACAGGGCTTCATCACCTTCCGGCACCACGCAGCCCTCGTCCTCAAAGACGAAATGCCTGCTGCCGATGACGGCTTTCTTGCCGTAGATCTCGCTGGATATTCCGTGGGCGACGACGTACTGGACCTTCGTGTGCTCCTCCTCGTGGAGCAGCCCCCTCTCCTCTGCGGCGCTGACCACTGCCCTCGCCACCGAATGGGGATAATGCTCTTCCAGGCAGGCTGCCAGGCGAAGCATTTCATTCTCATCCCAGCTGCCGAAGGCGATAATCTCGCGGACACTCGGCGTGGCGCGCGTGAGCGTGCC
>JAFRQL010000154.1 GCA_017428655.1 Bacillota bacterium
CTGATCATGTCGATCCCGGGCATAAAGGTGACCAGGGGAGGGCGTCTTGAGTCCATCAAGGGCACGGTGCCCAATCCTCTCAACTTCCCCAAGGGCTGCAGGTTCGCTCCCAGGTGCCCGTGGGCCATGGACATCTGCAAGGACGTCCCGCCCGAAGAGATGGTCGTCGGAAACCGCAGGGTGAGCTGCCATCTCCGTTCTCAGGGAAAGGAGGCGAAGTAAATGAGCGATAAGATCATCGAGATCAAAGATCTGCACGTCCATTTCCCCATCAGGACGATGATACTCCAGCGCACCATAGGCAACGTCAAGGCTGTCGACGGTGTCAGTCTCGATATCAACAGGGGCGAGACCCTGGGCCTGGTAGGCGAGTCCGGCTGCGGCAAGACCACCATCGGCCGGGCCATCGTAAGGCTCAACGAGCCTACATCCGGGGAGATCCTCTACGACGGCCAGAACATCCTGGACCACAGCAAGGGCGCTCCGCATCCAAGCAGGAAGGATCTTCAGATCATTTTCCAGGATCCCTATTCGTCCCTCAATCCCCGCCACACGGTGAGGAACATGCTGCAGGAGGTCCTGACGGTCAAGATGGGAATGACCAAGGAGGACGCGGCGGCAAGATCCGACCAGCTCCTTAAGAACGTGGGACTCAACCCGATCTACGGCCTGAGATATCCCCACGAGTTCTCGGGAGGCCAGCGCCAGAGGGTGGCCATCGCGAGGGCCCTTGCCCTGGAGCCCCGCTTTCTGGTCTGCGACGAGGCGGTATCCGCCCTGGACGTATCCATCCAGTCCCAGATCATAAACCTTCTGATGGATCTTAAGGAACAGTACGGCATGACCTACCTGTTCATATCCCACGCTCTCAACGTGGTGGAGCACATCTCCGACAGGGTCGCGGTCATGTATCTGGGAAAGATCGTGGAGCAGGCTCCCACTGAAGACATCTTCCAGGAGCCGGCCCATCCCTATACTCAGGCTCTTCTCTCCGCCATACCCATCCTTTCGGGAAGAAAGCAGAGGGAGAGGATCATCCTCAAAGGCGAGGTCCCCAGCGCGGCCAACGTGCCGCCCGGCTGCAGGTTCCACACCCGCTGCCCCTACGCCAAGGAGATCTGCTCCCAGGTGGAGCCCCAGCTGAAGGAGATCGCTCCCGGCCACTTCTGCGCCTGCCATCTGACGGAAGAATAACAAGACCATATCGATACCATGCGGCGCTGCTGCATGGCCCATCCCCAGCGGCCCCGGTCCTGTCACCGGGGCCGTTTTCTTGACAAGAACTGTTAAATCATTTAACATAGAACGGTCCCGCAGCTTTTTGCGGAGCAGCAGCTGATCATCAGAAAGGATCGTTATGTTTAAAAGAATAAAGCTCGTGACCGCAGTCCTTCTCATATTGTCCCTTCTCGCGGGATGCGGGAGCGGCAGCGCCCGGCAGAATAAGGACGAAAAGGTCTTTACGATAGCGTCCAGCATGAACCTGACCACCATGAGGCCCTGGACCTCCGACACCGATGGAGATTACTATATCTTCTTTCAGGTCTACAGCAGGCTGGTGGAGAGCGATTTCGTAGGGAACTATTACCCCGAGCTGGCCGAGAGCTGGGAATGCGCCGAAGACGGAAGGACCTGGACCTTCCATCTGAGCCCGGACTACTGCTGGCACAGGGGGAACGACCTCTTCGGCGATGAGCTGGTACAGGTCACCGCGGACGACGTGCTGTATACCCTCAGGTTCCACATGGATCCCGTCAACACCTGCACCAGGTACGAGGATCTTCTCTCTACCATCGAGTCCATGAGGGCGGTCGACGACAAGACCGTCGAGATCGTGACCAAGGATATCGACATTCTGCTCCTCTACAAGCTGGCGACGGTGGTGATCCTGCCCGAGAGGGCGGAGGAGAAGGGCTGGGATCTGGCGGAGCATCCTGTGGGGTCCGGTCCGTTCAAGTGGGACAGCAGCATCACCGACACCCAGGTGGTGCTGGTCAAGAACGACGACTATTTCATAGAGCCCAATATCGACAAGGTGGTCTACAAGTTCATCGAGGATCCTTCCGCCGCGGCCATCGCCCTTGCCAACGGAGAGGTGGACTACGTGGACTATTTCCCCTATACGGAGCTTGAGGGGGTAAAGCAGAAGAAGGAGGTCACCCTCTTCGGCGGCACCTCCGACAGCAGATGGGCGGCCATGAACGTCACCAGCGAGCTTTTCTCTGACCTAAGGGTAAGGAAGGCCGTGGCGTCCTTTACCGATATGGAGGCCATCGTCGCCGCGGCATATCCCGACGACGGCAGCGGCGTGGTCCAGGCGGTCAGGGCATACGGCCAGATACCTCCCGAGAACCTGGGAGGCGATCAGGAGAGGGCCAAGGCCCATACTCCCGAGTACGACGTGGGTAAGGGCATCGCCCTGATGGAGGAAGCCGGATGGAAGAAGAACGGCGCCGGGATCTGGGAAAAGGACGGAAAGACCTTCACGTTCAACATCCAGGTCGGCACCAACGATCCTGTCAGGATCAACTGCGCCGTCCTGCTTTCCGCAATGCTTGCCAAGCAGGGCTTCGACTGCCAGCCCATCACCGTGGAGTGGGGCACCCATCTTGAGGATATCTCCGAGGGCAGATGCCCCATGTACATAATCGGAGGCTTTTCCGGCATAGACGGCCCCATGCAGGTGATGCATACCGACACTGAGAGCTTCAACCCCAACCCGGGCTTTTCCGATCCTGAGGTCGACGCTCTCCTTGAGGAGGCCTGGCGGACCACCGACGATGAGAAGAGGGAGGAGCTGGTCATCCGCGCCCAGGAGCTCTGGCTCGACCAGGTCGTCTTCCTTCCCATGTACTTCTCGTATAACTTCCAGGCCTACGACCAGGACAGGGTCAAGGGACTCTTCGATGGCGGAGCGGACTCCGTCGTGTTCTGCCTCACCTCCAGGCTGCACAACGTAGACATAGTGCAGCAGTAAAAGCGCGTAAGCGGGATACATGCCTTACAGGGCATAATAAAACTCCCCGCTTCTTCCGAACCATCGGAAGGGGCGGGGAGCATTTTTTATGGGATCACTTCTTGGAGTCCTTGTCCTTGTTCTTTTCGGTATCCTTGTTCATGATACCCTTCAGGGAGGCGGCGGCATTGACCAGGCTGGAGCCTGCGGCAACGACGCTTTTGTTTCCCCTAATGAGCTCGCTCACGTCCACCACCGAAGCCGCCAGCTTGGTGACAGCTCCCTTGGCGTCGCCGGTCAGCCCTCTGGCGTCTCCGGCCATGACCTCGACCTCTGCAAGTATCCTTTCGAGATGAGCAAGGCTGGGCAGAAGCTTTCCGACCATTACGATCAGAAAGATGATCAGTACGATGGCTGCTATGACCAGCACGCCGATCAGCAGTTCCGTAAGCGAGATGGTGACCATTATGGACTCCTTTCCGGGTTACTTCCCAAGTTCCTCCTTGATGGCTTTGGCTGCGGTCTTTCCTGCGCCCATGGCCAGGATGAC
>JAFRQL010000155.1 GCA_017428655.1 Bacillota bacterium
GAGAGTCAAATGACTGGAAGCTTCAATTTCTGGGACGCGGAGGTCTGGTCCTTCGTCATAACCCTCGCCGTGCTGCTGGCGTCCATGATGCTGGCGAACCTGCTGAGAAGAAGGATCGGCGCGCTGAAAAAGTCCCTGCTGCCCAGCTCGGTGCTGGGCGGGTTCATCGTCCTGCTCCTTGAGGCCGCATACAGGGCGGTCACGGGAAACGAGATGCTGCAGCTCAGCACCCTTGAAGCCCTGACCTACCACGGCCTCGGCCTCGGGTTCATTGCCCTGGCCTGGCGCCATCTGGACGGGGTCAAGGGCAAGAAGGCCAGAAGGGACGTCTTCGCCACCGCCACCGTCACCGTCGGAGGCTATCTGATCCAGGCAGCCACCGGGCTTCTCATCTCGGTCTGCCTCTTTTATCTGGTCGGGAGCTTCGCCGCGGGCGGGATCCTCCTTCCCATGGGCTACGGACAGGGCCCGGGACAAGCCTTCAACTGGGGCGCGACCTACGAGAGCCAGTACGGCTTCACCGGAGGCACCAGCTACGGTCTCACCATCGCCGCCATGGGATTCGTCAGCGCCTGCGTGGGCGGGCTCTTCTACCTGAACAGGCTGAGCCGGAGCGACAAGTACCACGAAAGATACGACGAGATCAGCGACGCCATGGAGCTCTCCGATTTCAGGGGGGACAACGAGATCCCGGTGTCCGAGTCGCTGGACAAGCTGACCGTCCAGTTCGCCCTGGTCTTCATGACCTACGCCGTGGCCTTTTTCTCCATGTACGCCCTGTACCGGTTCGTCCTCGAGCCTGCCGGCGGCTTTGCCATGAACACGGTCAATCCGCTGGTCTGGGGCTTCAATTTCCTGATCGGCACCGCCTGGGCTATCCTCTTCAAGAATATCTGCAACGGTCTTCGCAGAAAGAACATCATGCAGAGGGAATACACCAACAACTACATGCTCAACCGGATCAGCGGCCTGATGTTCGACATCATGGTCATCGCGTCCATCGCTTCCATCGACCTTTCGGCCTTCAGGTACAAGGAGTTCTGGATGCCGCTGCTGCTGGAGTGCATTGCCGGCGCCCTGGTGACCTACTGGTACTGCGAAAAGGTCTGCCGCAGGCTGTTCCCGTCCTATTCGGATGAAATGTTCCTCGCCATGTACGGCATGCTGACCGGGACCGCCTCCACCGGCGTGATCCTTCTGAGGGAGATCGACCCGGCCTTCAAGACCCCGGCCTCCCACAACATCATCTATCAGAACCTGTGGGCGATCATTCTGGGAGCGCCCATGCTGCTGATGCTGGGCTTCGTGCCCCGCAGCATGACCCATCTGTTCATCTGCCTGGGCATCGTCGTCCTGCTCTTCGGGATGATCGCCCTCTGGCAGTTCAAGGGAAAGCACGGACAGAAGGAGTAATATGTTGAAATAGCGAAACGCCGGGAACCTTGAGATCCCGGCGTTTTTGATTTTGAAATACTGTTATGTAACGAATGTTTTATATGGTTTGGCCCTCATTGAAGGACCGGATGGAAGGCTGCCCCGGTCTAAGTAACGATCCTCACCCTGCTGCCGCCCGAAGGGTCCTTGGTCACGATGATCTGCCGGTCGATCCTCTCCTTAAGGCCCTCCACGTGGGAGATTATCCCCACCAGCCTTTCGGAGCTTCCCAGAGAAGCCAGAGCGTCCACCGCCTGCTGCAGGGACGCGGGATCCAGAGACCCGAAGCCTTCGTCCACGAACATGGTGTCGAGCCTGATGCCTCCCACCGACGACTGGACCTCGTCGGAGAGCCCGAGGGCGAGGGACAATGCCGCCTTGAAGGATTCGCCGCCGGAAAGGGTCCTGACGCTGCGGACGCTGCCGTTGTAATGATCGACGACATCCAGCTCAAGGCCGCTCTGGGACCTGAAGGACCCGGCCTCCCTGCGCCTCATCAGCTCGTACTGCCCGCCGCTCATCACCATGAGCCTGGTGTTCGCCCGGACGATGATCCGGTCGAAGTAGCTCATCTGCACGAAGGTCTCGAGCATGATCTTTTCCTTACCCGGCAGGGTGCCGTTGGCCGTGGCGGACAGGGTATTGACCTCCGCGCGGCGCTTTTCCAGCTCCTCGGCCTCGCCTGCCAGTTTCCTGATGCCCTCCCGGGCGGACCGGTCGGCGGTAAGCCTTGAAAATACCGTGTTGAGCTCGTCGGTGAGCCTGTCTTTCTCCCTGACCAGATCGAGCCTTTTTTGCTCTTCGGCGGCGGGATCCATGGCCTCGGCCCCGGCCATCCTCTTTTCCGCGTCCTTTACGGAGGCGTCTAGGGCTGCGATCCTCTTTTCGCTTTCCGACACGGCTTTCGCCGCGCCGTCCAGGGCCTTCTGCCAGTCGTCCACGACCTTTTCGAACTGAAGGACGTGGTCAAGAGCGTCCTGCTCGTCCCTGCAGAGGAGCTTTTCCGCCATACCGTCGATGCGGCCGGTCAGATCCTTTACGGAGGAGCCGCAGACAGCAAGTTCCTTTTCCGCCTCGGAAAGCGCGGCCTTCGCCTTGTCCAGGCTTTGTTCTGCTCCGGGAAGCTCCTCGCTGAGGCGCTTCTTTCTTTCCGCGAGGAGCCTTGCGTCCTTAAGGTCCTTTTCGGAGGCCTGCTTTTCGCCTTGTGCCCGCTCAAGCTCTTCAGCCAGGATCCTTTTCGCATCAGAAAGATCTTCAGTGGAAAGCAAAGCGGAAACCTTCGCAAGGATATCCTTTTCCTTTGCCCCGGCCCTCGCCGCGGCCTCCCCGGAATCCCTGCTCGCGTCGGAACATGCCGCGTCCGCCTGCTCCCTGGCGGCCTTAAGGGCGTCCAGCTCCTCCTTCGTCGGAGCGTCCGCGGAAAGCACAGCCGGATGAGGATGCTCCAGAGACCCGCACACCGGACAGGGGAGGCCGTCGGCAAGATCCCTTGCCAGGACGCCCGCCTGCTGGTCCAGATAGGCCCGGTTGGCCAGCTCATAGGACGCCGCTGCCCGGCGGGCGTCCCCTGCGAGGGCCTTATATGCGGCTGCCGCCTCGCTCTTCTTCCTCTCGAGCTCCCCAAGCTCCACGAGATCCCTCTCTAAAGCCCTGAGCTCATCCGCCCTTCTCACAGCCTTGTCCAGCCTGATCTGAGCTGCGGCCGCAGCCTCCTCCGCTCCCGCGGCGCCCGCTAGCCCCTCTCTTATAAGGCCCAGAGCCTTTGCCTTCTCGTCGATATCCCTGCCGCGGTCATCAAGAGAGCGCTTGAGCTCCCCCAGCCGGACCTGCTTTTCGGAGAGCTCCCTTCTCAGAACGTCCCTCTCCCTGTAGCTGGGAAGAAGGCCCCTGCCATAGGCCGCCCCGTCTTTCCAGCCCTTCATCTCGACGCGGCGGCCCTCCAGCTCGTCCAAAGCGGCCTTCCGCCCGTCCAGCGTCTTTTTCTCCAGCTCCAGCGCCTGAAGCGCCTGCCCCCGGTCTTTTTCAGCCCTCATCAGGGCCTCGGCCTGCTCGACCCGCCTGGCGGCCAGAGTAAGGCTTTCGTCCAGACCCGAGAGCCTGGAGCGGATGTCCCGTTCGAGCTCTTCGTCGCCTTCGATGACCCGGTCCAGAAGCTCCAGAGCCTCCCCGGCGGTGTACTCATCCTGCCTTTCGGTCCCGTCGGGCAGGACCATCCCCGAGATGTACTGGGCGATGCCGCCGGCCAGAGCCTCGCTCCTCTTCTGAAGCTCCGATGTCCTTGCCCTGAGGAGCTCCTGGAGCCTGCCGTAGTTCTCCGTGTGGAAGATCTTCTGAAAGATCCTCTTCCGCTCCTCCGTCGGCGCCAGCAGCAGGGACAGAAAGTCGCCCTGGGCGATCATGGCGATGCGCCTGAACTGGTCCCTGTCGACCCCGAGGATCCCGGTGACCGCCCGGTCCACGTCCCGGACCCCGGTGATCACCCGGCCGTCCGGCATGTGAAGCTCCGCCCCGGCCTTTTCAACGGTCTCGCCGCCGCCCCGGGCCTTGGGCCTCGCGTACTCGGGATTGCGCCTGATCCGGTACTCCCTGCCCGCGTATTCGAAGGTCATCTCCACCTCCGTCGGCGCGCCGGCGGGGGCATATTTGGACCGGAGCATGGAAGCCTCCCTCGCGCTCCCGCTGGCCGTCCCGAACAGGGCGAAGCAGATGGCGTCGAAGATGGTGGTCTTGCCCGCCCCGGTGTCGCCGCAGATGAGGTAAAGACCGCCCCTGCCCAGGCTGTCCATGTCGAGGACCGTCTCCCCCGCGTAGGGCCCGAAGCCCCGCATCACAAGTTTTTCAGGTCTCATCTTTCCTCCTCCCAGATCCTGCCGATCAGGTCCTGCGCCAGCGCACGCTGGCTCTCGCTCATGGGCCTTCCGTTCTGAAGGCCGAAGAGCTCTTCGAAAAGCCCCAGAGGCGTTCGTTTTTCAAGGTCCGCGGGGCTGCCGACCTCCAGGGAAGTCCTGGTCCTCAGGTTGTCGTAGTCCAGCTTCATCAGGTAGGGGTAGATGACCCTGAGCTTGGCCATGGCGTCGGGGACGTCGTCCTCGTCGGTCAGCGTGATCCGAAGGTAGGCGTCCTTAAAGTCTTTTCCTTCGTAAAAGCTCCTCAGGGTGACCTCCTCGTAGCAGCCCCGGATCTCCGTCATGTCCCGCAGCGGGACCAGCGGGACCTCGCGGATCCTAAGGTCGCCCTTCGCCCCCAGCTCCGCTATCGTCACCGATTTCCGCTGGCGGACCTCCGAGAAGGAATATTTCAGCGGAGTGCCGCAGTAGCGGATCCTTGGAATTTCAAGGTTCTGGACCTCAGATAGGGAGCTCGGTTCTACCGGTCTCCGCGCCTCGAGCAGATCATTTATGCCTGCCTGGCTCCCTGCCTCGAGCAGGAGGTCTGCACTTTCCAGGCTCTGCACCTCGCTCGGGCGATCCGCGCTCCTCACGTTTTGCGCGCCGTGAAGATGACCGAGAGCGGTGTAGTCGAAGGGCGCGAAGACCGACGCGTCCACAGCCCCCTCACCGCCGACGATGATCTCCTCCGACCCGCTCCGGGACGCCCCGGTCACGAACTGGTGGCCCAGGAAAACGTTCCTCTGCGCGGGATCGATCTCCATGGACGAGATGACCGCGGCAAGAGCGTCGGTGTGGCTCGCGATCTCAAGATCCGGGAAGAACGGCCTCACCGCTGCCGGCCTCAGGAAGGGGACCATCCAGATCCGGACCTCCCCGAAGCTGTCGGAGAGCACCTGGGGGACGATCCTTCCGGAGTAGGGTGGAGCGATGCAAACGCCGCTGCCCTCCATGAGCCTGCCGCCGAAGGCGAGCCTCTCCGCGCTGTCGTGGTTGCCGCTGACCGCCAGGACCCGGTGCCCGGCCCGGGAGAGCCTCACCAGGAAGCGGTCGAAAAGGCTGACTGCCTCTGCGGGCGGGACGGTCCTGTCGTAGACGTCCCCCGCGATCAGCACCGCGTCGGGCCTTTCCTCGTCCGCGATGTCCGCGATCCGCTCCAGGATGTAGACCTGATCCTCGATCATGCTGTACTCGTTCACCCGCTTGCCCAGGTGAAGGTCTGAAATGTGTAAGAATCTCATATCTTTTTCCTTTGTTTAGCTCAAGGTCATGCGATCTTTATCAAAATATGGGCAGAAAAGCCTCTAAGCCTCGCCCCGCGGCGGACCATGTCCCTAAGGCATCCACCCCATATACCTACAGCCCTCAGAGCGGGTCATACCTCTATAATATGCATCCCGCCTGCCTCCAGATTTTCGGCGGCAGACCCAGCCTTTCAAGCGCCCAACCCCTATACCTACGGGACTCAGCGCGAGCCTCTCTGCGCGCCCTCGCTTTAGGCGTTTATGACATCTTTCATAAGAGCAATGAATCGTGTCACATTATTACCCGGTTATCGCTTTGTTGATCCCATTTCCCGCTCAGATCTGCGCAATTTGTGACATGATCGTCGATCAGATCGGATCCGTGTCACAAATTAGACGCTTAAAAGGAGCAATACTCCGTAAAACCCGCAGGTTTGTGACAGCGATCGTGTATTCCTTTCACGATGTCACAAGTTACAGCTATTTTTATGACATTTGTCCTGTGTTTCGACCTGCGGTGTCATTCCTGTTTCTGGTCTGCAGTTTTATCAGTTTTAAGACTTCAAGCTGCCCCACAAACATGCACCCAAGCACCCGGAGTCGTGGCATAGATGCTCGGCGGGTCCTGCTTTCACGCACCCGGAGTCGTGGTACAGGCCCTGCGCCCGGTCCTGCCTTTCAAGCACCCGGCCCCTCATGCCTTAAAACGGAAATGCTTCCGGTACTTGTCTGCATCCCTGCTTTTATATTATAATCCTTGACGGAGGATAAAAGATGGACATCAGGGCGAAAAACTACCGGGATCTTTCTCCGGACGAAATAAAGGTCATCGTGATGAACGACGGCAGCGCCTTCAGGCCCGCCAGGCGGGGAGAGGGCGCCGATCTCATATGCGTCACAGGCTCCGCGATGCCCTCAAAGGACAGGCTCCTTGCCCTCATGAAAAAGGCCGAGGCTCTCAACGGTCCCGGCGGCGAGCATTTCGAAACGACCAAGAGGCTCCTCGAGAACTACCGTGCCGCGGCCTTCTGTCAGAACAGGCCGGACCCCTTCGACCTGGGAGCCCAGGCGCCCCAAGGCGGCCAGTTCCAAGGCTCCCAGCCCCAAAGCGCCCCGCAGCAGGGGTTCAAGCCTCAAAGGAGCCAGCACAAGAGCTCCCAGCCCCAAGGCACCCCGCAGCAGGGGTTTCAGCCCCAAGGCAGCCAGTTCCAAGGCTCCAGGCCTCAAGGCACCCAGCCCCAAAGCGCCTATCCCCAAAGCTCTCCGGATCAAAACGCTCCCTCCTCCCGCCCGGCCCAGAGCCCGCAGCTGCCGGAGCGGACCGACTCCTCCATCCTGACCGGGGCGGTCCAGCAGGGGATAGAGGCCATGCTCTCGTCTCCATCGGAGACGATCCTCGACGCCGGCGAGCTCCTCTACGCCCGCTACATCAAGCCCGAGTACGCCGCCAAGACCCCCGAATTCTACATGACCCTGTTCAGGAGCTCCCGCGCCACATGGTTCCGCATGGTGAACCGGGCGGTCTCCCTTCTTTCCGCCTACATCTTCGGCGTCCTGCCCGAGGACTGCGGCGTCTGACCCATTCCGCCGCATTCGCGGAATAGAAGCCCCTATTCCTGCCATTGGAGCCTTGTTAACGCTCCTTTTTTGTGTTTTAATATTACCATCAAAGAACCATCAAAAGGAGGTATTCACATGCCATTCATAATCGCATTCATCGTGATCCTGATCATCCTGGCCATCAGGTGCATCTGCATCGTCCCTCAGGCCAACGCCTGGGTCGTGGAATTCCTCGGAAGATACATGGACACCTGGCAGGCCGGCCTTCACTTCAAGGTCCCCTTCTTCTACAAGGTCATCAAGAAGGTCTCCCTGAAGGAGCAGGTCGCGGACTTCGAGCCCCAGCCCGTCATCACCAAGGATAACGTCACCATGATGGTCGACTCGGTCGTCTTCTTCTACATCTTCGACGCCAAGCTCTTCGCCTACGGCGTCGAGAGACCGCTGGCCGCCATCGAGAACCTGTCCGCAACCACCCTGAGAAACATCATCGGCAGCATGACCCTCGACGAGACCCTGACCAGCCGCGACGACATCAACGGCCGCATCACCGCCATCCTGGACGACGCCACCGACAAGTGGGGCATCAAGGTCAGCAGGGTAGAGGTCAAGAACATCGACCCGCCCAGAAGCATCCAGGAAGCCATGGAAAAGCAGATGAAGGCCGAGCGTGAGAAGAGAGAAGCGATCCTCACCGCCGAAGGTAAGAAGCAGGCCGCCATCACCATGGCAGAGGGCGAAAAGGAAGCCGCTATCCTCAGGGCAGAAGCCGCCAAGCAGCAGAAGATCAAAGAGGCTGAAGGCGAAGCCGAGGCGCTGCTGGCAGTCCAGAGGGCCAAGGCAGCCGGTATCCAGCTGATCAACGAGGCTCAGCCCGGAAAAGGCTACATGACCATCAGATCCTTCGAGGCCGCTGAGAAGATGGCCGACGGTCAGGCTACCAAGCTGGTCGTCCCGTCCAATCTGGCGGACCTGGCAGGCACCCTGAGCGCTTTGTCCGAGACCGTCAAGAGCGATAAGGCCGGCCAGTAGCTTCCGAAAGGAGGAACTGAAATGGCAGAAGCATTAGAAACTTTTTTCGGCCTGATCTGGCTGCTGATATGGATCTTTGTCATATCGAAGATCTTCAAGACCGTCAATAAGGCCAGGTCCGGATACAAGGAAACCAGCCGCAGCGGTCCCGCAGCCTCGGGCTATTACGGAAGACCCCAGGCCCCCCGCGGCGCAGGATCGGTCTCCGGCAGCGAAAAGCCCCAAAGGCTCAGCGAGATCAAATTCCAGAGCACGGGCGATCCCGCGGAAGCCGCGTCTCCCCGTCAGGCTCCAAAAGCCTCTGGCAGCACCTTCGGGTCCTACTCCGCAGGCTCCAAGAGAGCCCATGAAAGGGCCAAGTTCAAGGACGAGAAGGGCGAATCCTACACGACCCTGAGGGAGATCCTTCAGGAGGACAGGAAGAACGACTGGATGGCCCGTCAGCGGGCGGAGGAGGCCAGAGCCCTCAAGCGCAATTTCAGCGATCTTGGCGCTATGCACGACGCTTCCTGCGCGGCGGACGAGCTCAAGAGGAGCCACAAGCACGACTACGGCCAGGACGCCATCGATTCCCCGGAAAAGAACGCGGCAAAGTCCGCTTGGGGGAAGAAGGGCTTCTGACCCGCCGGCAGGGACAAAGATCCCGCCGCATCCGGCGCAAATATCACAAGAACCGAACGGCCGGTCCCTCAGCGGGACCGGCTTTTTCGCGGGCATTTATCCGGCGTGCATTTTCGCGGGAATCTTCAGCCGGATCTTTGCCGCCGACGGGCATGGCCGCACACCTCCCGCAGGCAAGTTTCTGTTGAAACAAAAGGCTCTTTCGATTATCATTTAAATGAAAACTTTTACACAACAGGGCTTTTTATGAAGACAAGATCCACCCGCTTCTGACCGATCCGGCGAACGGCCGATGATCATCCCCCTTTTCCGGCCGTCATAAGCATATATGAAGACCTGTTTGCAAAAGCGGCACCGTTTGAGGAGGATCCTTTCATGAAGAAGTTTATATCCACGATGCTGGCGCTCTGCCTGATCCTGTCTGCCGCGGTCCCCGTATGGGCAGCCAGCGGCGTATCGATCCCCGGCCGCAGCGTGTTCGGTCAGACCGTATCCGCGGGCTTTCAGAACTGCGCCGTGATCAAGACCGACGGCTCCCTCTGGGTCTGGGGCAATGGTTCCAACGGAGCTCTCGGCCAGGGCACCGTCTACAAGATGTCCGGCAAGAACCCCTACAGCTTCATCGACAGCCTCATGCTGGACGGAAACGTCATCAGCAGGGACTCCTACGGAGACCCCATAGGGGCCTTTCAGAATGAGCCCTTGAAGCTGATGGACGACGTGATCTCCGTCGATATGAGCGACGTCCCCCTGGCGATTAAAAAAGACGGCAGTCTCTGGACCTGGTCGGGAAGCGAGGATCCGAGGCCTCACCAGATCGCCTCCGACGTCATCGCAGCCGCGGTGGACAACGGTACCACCGCCATAGTCAAGAGCGACCACACCCTTTGGATGAAGGGAAAGAACATGATGGGCCGCATCCCTGTCTCCGATGACAACGGCGACGGCGTCATCGACGACTTCGTAAAGATCATGGACGACGTTTCAGACATATACGTTTCGCTGAAAAGCTTCGGAGCGGATCTGTATACAGTCGCCGTGACGAAGACCGACGGTTCTCTTTGGATGTGGGGCGGGAGCACCCCGCAGAGCCTGAGGCCCATCCCCGCAGGGGAGTCCAAGAGCTGGCTCCTCAGGCCCGGGAAATGCAATATCAGTGGCGTCGCCTGTTTCCGGGAAGGGATGGTCCTTAAGACCGACGGCACCCTTTGGGACGTCAGACAGGGCAGTTCGCCGGTCAAGATAATGGACGGCGTGAAGAGCATACCCTCTGCGGGGACCAATGCCGCCGTAAAGTCCGACGGTTCTTTGTGGCTGTGGGGCGATCACGGAGTCGCTTCCGGGGACGGTCTCTGCGTAGACGGCGGAAGCAGAGAGGCATATAAAGTCCTGGATGGCGGAGCCGCGGTGAGCTTCGGTGCCCAGCACGCCATTGCCGTCAAGAGCGACGGCTCCCTCTGGGGCTGGGGGACCAACGCCCACGGCGAGATGCTCAAGACCTGTCTCAACGACGTCGATATAAGGAACAAATACGGAGAGAGCTCCTTCGAGACCAGTCACATGACCCATCAGCACGCACCTGTAAAGCTTTTAGACGGGATCGCCCTGCCGGGAACTCCGGTCCCGGGGGCGGCGCCTGCCCTGCCCGAGCCCGCAGCGCCGGCTGTGGATCCACAGCCCTCCGCCCAAAGGCCCATCCCCTTTACCGACGTGAAGGAAAGCGACTATTACTACGATTCGGTGGTCTGGGCATATACCTCGGATCCGCAGATAACCGACGGGACCACGACGACCACCTTCAGTCCCTTCAGCACCTGCACCAGGGGCCAGGTGATGACCTTCCTCTGGAGGGCAGCCGGCTGCCCCGAGCCTGAGACCAAAGACTGCCCCTTCGCCGACGTAAAAGAGACCGACTACTTCTACAAGCCGGTGCTCTGGGCGGTGGAAAAGGGCATAACCGACGGGACCTCCCCAGACGCCTTCAGCCCGAAGACCCTCTGCGCCAACAGCCACATCCTGACCTTCGTCTACAGGGCCATGGGAGAGCCGGGCAGGACCGGCGAGGGCGAATGGTACGATGACGCCCTGAACTGGGCGGAAGGCTCCGGCCTTCTCGACGGGACCTGGTCGGGAAGCTTCGACATAGGAGCGAAATGCCCACGCTGCAACGCGGTAGAGTATCTCTACAGGTATCTGGCACAGGATTAGCGGGGCAGACGACAGCGGTCGTTCGGAAAGGAACGCAGCAAAGTCCGCCTGGAGAAAGAAGGGCTCCTGACCCTGCAGCAGGGACGAAAGCCTGTTGCATCCGGCGTAAAAATCAACAGACTCAATTGGGCCGATCCCTCAGCGGGACCGGCTTTTTTCGCGGGCATTTATCCGGCCTGCATTTTCGTGGGGATCTTCAGCCGGGTCTTTGCCGCTGTCGGGCATGGGCCTAAGGCTGCGAAAATCCCGAATTTTCAAGGGGCGAGTCGCGACAACGCTTGTTACATAACAGGCGCTCTGATTTTCTGCCTACGCCAATACTATCCCATCCGCCTCACATTTCCCTTCCCCCGGACCGCCCCATCCTCCCGCTCAATTATCTTTTCTCTACACATTTGGGCAAATCTGGTTTTTCCCGCTGACTTGAAAGTCCCCGGTAAAGAAAAGAACTGCGGCGCGGGGTCAGCATAAGAAAAGGTGCTTTAGGCCACAGAGCCTACCGCACCCATAGGCCCTTGGAATATCAACGAAGATGCACCTCAGGGATGCATCTTCGTTTTGTTATACAGCATGTGTTTTGAATGCTACTTTTTCATTTTATATAGTTTCCCCCCTTAAGTAGTCTCGAATCAAAAAATGGTCAAAGAATCGGTCCTGTCCTGTTTTCAGTACATATAGAGTGATATGATATTTACAGAAGGGGTCCGCATTACTGCCTCGGATGCAGACACTGATGGAGAGCCTTCGAACTGAAGAGAAAGCAGGACCTTGTGCGGCAAACCCCGCATGCGAAACACAATGAAAGGCATTGATCAAGGGAAAATGAAATTAAGACTCGATATCGATGAAGTGATAATGACACTTGAGATACGCGGTTGGATCCCGGAAGACAGCGGCGAGAAAGGCGATCATTGGACCAGAGACCATTTTGCCTTGACAGGCGACTATGTCCACTATTCCTTTGATAATGAGGCTCTGGCCTGCAGGGAGGTCGCCGAGATCCGTGATCTGACGGAAGCTCTTCTTGAGGGGAATCTGATAACACCGGAATACTACGAGCCGATGGAGGGGGACTTCTGGTTCCTATTCTCTCCAGCCTGCAGCGATCCCGCCTCAGATCTGTATCTTTGGCTGACGGTGTGCTTCCCTCTTAGAGACGGGACCTGCGGCAGCAACACATTCTCGATGACTCTTGGAAGAAAAGAGATCCGCGCTTTATACCATTACTTTAGCCTGGTGACAGGAGAGCTCGATCCGTATGATGAAGAGATCTCAAAGCTTGCGGAGGAGGGCGTACTAGTAATATGACGACAGCAGGATCCAATGATGCAGACGGGGATCATTAAGCGGAACAGATCCTCCATCCTGATATTCATAATGCGCATCGCTGATGGCTTTGGGTGCAGATCCGTGTATCATAAATACGACAGTATATTTTCAGTGATCGGGCAGGATGATGACTATTGGGATCTTTTTGAGCAGCAGATGATTGGGTGGCCTACAGACGAGCTGAAGAGGATGTACAATCAATATGCTCACGTCCTTGAAGAATTGCGCCTGAACGAGCCGGCAAAGAAGCGGCGCAGAACCGACGAATACCGATCTTGGTACAGCAGGACGCAGGACTGCCTGTATGCGATGAAGTTATTGGAGCTGGAGATCCGCAGCAGGCAGTCATATTTGGAATTCTAATAGATGTGCTCGATTTATAAAGACTCAAACCGCATCTATACTTCGTTCATGCCTCCAAAGGAGCCCCTGTTTTATATTTTCATCTTGTTTTCATTTCCGTTTCAAATCGTTTAAACATTCTTTAAATCTCTTCCGACCCTCTTTTCGGGCCGCCGTACTCAGGTATAATGGACCCTTACATATTTGCGGGGAGATGCGGCGCGTTCTAAAGAAAGGAGGATCAGAAAGATATGATCAGTTTGTCTGACGGGACCAGAAGGCTTTCCTTTGATATCGAAGGGTATGAATACCCGGACGAGGACTGGCTGATGGTCAGAGTCACATTTGAAGCAGAAGGCAGAACGAAGACATACTCGGACCCCTGCATAGAGGACTTTGACCTGGAAAGGATCGTCATGGAACTGGACCAAGTCTATGACGGCAGGGAAGACCGGGCCGATATATACATGGATGAGCCTTACTTTTATATCAGCTGCAGGCGGAATAAGCGTTCATATGATCTCACGCTGTCTTTCGACGTCTGGGATGGAGCGGTCCGGATCAGGACCATTTCCGTAACGGAAAACATGGACCGCAGACGCCTCGGCGAAATCATTGACGGATTCGAAGATCTTGCTGACATTTATACGGGGGAGGAAGCTCATGATCAATACGATAAAATTCGAACTGTATGATCCTGTGGATGCGGGAGAGGACTGGGCAGTTGACAATAATTATGGCGTAAACGCCGTGGAGATCTATATAGACGGAGAGCCACTTTTAGACATGCTCCGCAGGTTTGAGATCCCTTACTATATCAGCAAGGGAATAAAGATCGATACCAGAAAGCTGCTCCACGGGCATCTGGATCCCAAGACCCTCTATTTTTATTTGAGCGATGCATTGGAAGAAGGTTCTTATTCCAACCTTTACGGTGCTTTTTTGTTTTCCTGCAGCAGCTGCGGCGATCCCGGATGCAACGGGGCTATTGTTCACATAACCGGCGATGATGGATTCGTCTACTGGAAGGACTTTGAACACAGCCACTGGGATGACATCTCCTATGATCTCAGCTTTACTTTTGAAAAAGCCCAGTATGAGGCGGCCCTCTCAGAGCTTCAAAGCATGATCCCCCGCACAGAGCGGACCGACTGCCTTAAGATGTGGAAGACCATAAAGAAAAGCAGAAGGTACGCGTATCAGTCCAGGCACTATAAAAGATCCCGAGCATCCCGGGATGAATAAACATGCAGCCTTCAAGGAACACGTTTCGGACTGATCTGAGGTGTACTATAAGGAGGTGCAGCAAATGTATGCAAAAGCCCTGATCAGCCTGTCTGACGCGGTCATTAAGGGAAAGGTCTATGAATGCGTGGCGGAAGGCCCCGGATGGCTGCGAGTCCTCGACGAATACGCCTTTGAAAGCGAACCCGCAGGGCATCTTTTCCCCAAGCGCTGCTTTGAAGAGAGCCACGGATCATGCCCTGTCTGCGGCAGCGAGATCAGAAGGGACGATTGCTTTGAGATTTGCAGGAGGTGCGGCTGGGAGGATGACCCGCTCAACAGGGATGATCCCGGTTATGACGGGATAAATCCCATGAGCCTTGATCAGGCGAGAAAGGCCTGGGCGGAGGGGAAAAGGATCAGACCCGGGTATCCGAACCCGAAGGAAGGAAGAAAGATCAAAAGGCTGCGGCCGGTCTGAAGCGGGGGATCTCCCGACAACTTACCACACCCCCAAACCCTTGAAATACCAACGAAGATGCACCTTCGGAATGCATCTTCTTGCTGTTATATAACATACGTTTTAAATACATTCCGATAACAGAAACGCTGAAACCGTTCTGTTCGTCGAACTCATTCTTTTCCCGTGCTCAAAGGCTCCCGCGCTGATATAATATGATCGGAAGGGGGATCCGCGATTTGAGTCAGGACCGTGACCCAAAACAGAATACGAACGCCGACCGCCGCGAGAGGCTGAAAAGGCAGAAGGCCGATATCGTGGACATGCTCTGCGGCTCCTGGGACAGGTCCTGCGGAAGGGGGACGACGGAATGGACCCTTGCGGCGATGTACCACCGCGGTCTGATCTCCAGGATCCGGTCAATAAAAAGGCATAAAAACGCTCCGATGAGGCTCAAGAAGGGCTGTATCGAAGCGTTTCTTGCCATGGAAAAGCACTGCGACGGCAGCGCGGTCCCGGATACCTTCAGGCGTTTCGTCGCGACCTGCGCGGCCCTTGCTTCCGACTCTGAAGAGGAGCTGCGAAAGAAGGTGGTCGAGCGCTATCCCTATGTCCTTCATGCCGCCGCGGAGCAGACCGCAAAGGATTTCCGCGAGGATCAGTCGGAGGAAGACCTGGTCAGGATGCTGCAGAGAAAGAACTTCCCCCTGCAGAGGCTCGTGACGGAGGGTCTCGGCAGCGTCTGGTCCGTCTGGTATGTGCCCCAGGCGATACAGTCCAGCCTCAGGCTCCTCCTCGCCCTCAATCCCAAGGACGAGTACCCCGAGGCCAGGGCCATGAAGCGCCATTTCATCCTCCACATCGGCGGGACCAACACCGGGAAGACCTTTGAGGGCTTCAAAAGGCTGAAAAGGGCGAAGACGGGGGTATATCTCGCGCCCCTCAGGCTCCTTGCGGTGGAGGCCCAGGAGACCCTTCTCGACGGCGGGGTCAACTGCAGCCTCACCACCGGAGAGGAGGAGGACGTGCGTAAGGGGGACACCCATGTCGCGGCGACGGCGGAAAAGCTGGATCTCAAGGCCCGCTACGACGTCGCGGTGATAGACGAGTGCCAGATGATAGAGGACCCTCAGCGGGGCTACGCGTGGACCAGGGCGATCCTGGGAGTCCTCGCCCCCGAGGTCCATCTCTGCGCGGCTCCCCAGGCAAGGGACATCCTTATCCGGCTCATAAAAAGCTGCGGGGACAGCTTCGAGATCGTCCACCACAAAAGAAAGACCCCGCTGGTCTTCATCAACAGGGCCATCGACTTTGAGCATCTGCAGCCCGGCGACGCCCTCATATCCTTCTCCAAGGTCGGAGTTCTCAGCGCCGCCGAGGACCTGAGGCGGCAGGGCAGGGATCCCGCCATAATCTACGGTGCCCTTCCGTACGCCACCAGGCGCATGCAGATGGAGGGTTTTCTGGACAGGCAGACGGAGTACATCGTCGCCACCGACGCCATCGGGATGGGGCTCAACCTTCCCATCCGCCGCATAATCTTCATGGAGACCGAAAAGTTCGACGGGACGGAGCGCAGAGACCTGAAGCCCGAGGAGATCCAGCAGATCGCGGGACGGGCGGGGCGCTTCGGTATGTACGACAAGGGCTACGTCGGGGCCCTCAAGGATCCGGAACTGATCCGCGCGGGACTGACCGGCGCCGTGCCTCAGATCGAGTACGCCGTCCAGGGCTTTTCGGACATGGTCCTCAAGGTGGATTTTGACCTTCTCGAGGTCCTCACCCAGTGGAGCAGGATGCCGGCTCTGCCTTCATACCGAAAGCTCGACGTCTCCAGATACATCAAGATCATTTCCGCCATGAGAAAAAGGGGGTTCAGCCTGCCCAAAGAGACCGAGCTCAAGGCAGCGAACATCCCCTTCGACGAAAACGAAGGTCCTCTTGAGGAACTGTTTTTCGATTATCTCAGGTCCTTTGCCGACGGCGACGAGATCGAGCAGCCCGTCCTCGAGACCAGCGACGCGACGACCCTGCCCGAGCTCGAGCTCTACTGCAGAAAGCTGGATCTCTACTTCTCCTTCGCCAGGGCCTTCGGGGCCGCCGTAGACCTCGAAGGGATCTCGGAGGCGAGGGCAAAGGCAGCAGAGGATATCAACGAGATACTCCTTTACCGGCTGCAGAACAACATCCGCTTCTGCGAGAGCTGCGGAAGGCCGCTGCTCCTGCACTCCAAGGGCCGGCTCTGCGAGACCTGCTTCAGGAGGGAATACCGCCGCAAGCACAAAGGCTGATGAGACTGCCGCGCCTCACTCCCCGGACACCGTCCGCAGGAACAATTCGTCCAGCTCCGTCATGTCATTGGACCATTCTTCGCAGCTTTCCGCGGCGATCCCTTTGATCTCACCGATGCTGCCCTCGAGATATTCGTTCAGGATATCGATCCGCGGAATCTCCCTGATCTCGGGGGAATTGATCTTAAGATCCAGAAGCCGGTCCACCTCGGGCCGAAGGTATCCCGGAAGCTCCGCCGAAGCGAGATCGGAAAAGAGCATCGGAGGAGGCGTCCCCCTGTCCAGCACCCACCTGCAGGCGAGGACCGGACGCAGGACATAAAAGTATTTCTTTGCCTTCACCGTTTCACCCTTAAGGAACTCCCGGTAATTGCCCTCCGCCATGCTTATGTAGTGATAGAGGCTCTTTTTTCTGGAGAAGTAGTCGTTCATGATCTCCCTGAACCGGGCGGCAAAAGGGGTCTCCCTGTAGACGATAGGGGACGAGAACCACTCAAACAGTGTGGGATTCGAGCGGTAGAGCAGGCGCAGCGTTTTCCTGAGGTCCCAGCCGTTTATGTCCAGCTCGCCGCTGATGGGGACCTCGATGACGTCGCGGATCTCTTCGATCCTCAGGTAGTCTTCTGCCGGCCTCGCGTAGATGAACCGCACGTCGTAGTCGCTGTCGCAGGACGCGAAGCCCCACGCGCGGCTGCCCGATTCGGCCGCCAGGAGGATCCTGACGCCATTATCCCTCTCTATCTGCCTCAGTCTGCTGAGGATCAGTTCCTTCATCGTCCTTCACCTTCTTCTTCCAGGGGGCGTCATCGCCGGAGGCCTTGAAGTTGTATACGGGCTTCATGACGTCGAGGACGTCCACGGAGTCCCGGATCACGTCGATGATGTCGCTCAAAGACTTGTAGGCCATGGGCGCCTCGTCGATGGTATCCTCGTTCACCGAGGTGGTATAGATCCCCGCCATGGACTGCCTGTAGGCCTCCATGTCGATGGTCTCCTTTGCCTTGGTCCTGGACATTATGCGCCCTGCGCCGTGGGGCGCGGAGTAGTTCCACTCGGGATTGCCCCTTCCCATCGCGATCACGGACCCGTCCCTCATGTTGATCGGGATCAGGACCTTCTCGCCGGCATGGGCAGCGATGGCGCCCTTGCGCAGTATCATTTCTTCGGTGTCGATGTAATTGTGGATGGTGTGGAAGGCCTCGACCGCGGTCATCCCGGTCCTTTCGAGTATGATCTCGGCCATCTTCTCCCGGCTCCTGCGGGCAAAGGTCTGGCAGATCTCCACGTCGTGGAGGTAATCGTCCAGATAAGTCCCGTAAAGCCAGCAGATATCCTCGGGGACCGCGGAGACCTTCGCGTGGTACTCCTTTTCGAGAGCCTTGAGGGCCCCCTGGATCTCGGAGCGCCTGCCTTCCTCCTTATATGTACGGATGATCTTATCGCGCCTTTGGAAATAGTCTTCCTTTCCGGCGTGGAGGTCGACGGCCAGCTTCTGGTAGAGCTCCGCCACCTGCTTGCCCAGATTGCGGCTCCCGGAATGGATAACAAGATAGTAAGTCCCGTCGGAAGCCCTGTCGATCTCGATGAAGTGGTTGCCCCCGCCGAGGGTCCCGAGAGACCTCTCAAGGCGCTTCGTGTCCCTGAGGGAGCGGAAGCAGCGGAGCTGAGTCAGATCGAACCTCTCGATCCTCTCTTCCCAGACGTTCATCCCGGAGGGGATGAAATGACAGGCGGCGTCCACCTTCTCAAAATCGATGTCCCTGTCGGCGAGCCGGACGGTGTACATCCCGCAGCCGATGTCGACGCCCACCACGTTGGGGCAGGCCTTGTCCACCACCGTCATGGTGGTCCCGATGGTGCAGCCCGCCCCGGAGTGGACGTCGGGCATGATCCTGACCCGGCTGCCCTCGGTAAGAGCGTAGCTGCACATCCTTCTGATCTGCTCAATGGCCTCGTCTTCCACGACCCTGGCGTAGCAGACCGCTGTCGTCACAGTTCCCTTTATCTCAAACATTTCTGTGCTCCTTTCTAAAAAACGGGCGGATCCGCCCCGACCCGCCCGAAATACCGCTATGCCGCTATCTTCGCGTAGCGCCCGCTCCCCAGGACCTCCATCATGAAGGCGTAGGCATTTTCACTCCTGATCCGGGTCTCACCTTATCGCACCCCTGCTTACGGTGTCATTTTACTGTTTCATATCGCGTGCATCACGGAAAAAAAGTTGCGAACGATCTAACGTTCGCAACTTTTCTGGGCTTTGAGCCTTTCTTTTATAAGTTCTATGAAATGCTTCGGCGCCGTGACCCTGATCATCGGACCGAAGGAAAGGATCCGGATCACCATCTCGGTCTCGTCGTCCCTGTCGTATGAGATGGTCACCCTGTAGCGGTCGAAGCCGATCCTTTCGGCCTGCTTCTCGAAGTGGGCGAAATGCATCAGGACCCGCTCCAGGGCGTTCCTTTTATCGATCAGTTCGAACTCGACCTTCTGGGTCCTGGGCCTGAGCCGGGTCCGGGGAGCGCGGCTGAACGTCCCTTCGTAAGGCTCGCAACGGACGATCCTGGCCAGATTGACCGTATCCCCGTATCTGCAGCCGGAGCCTCTGAGCCTGAACTTGTCGTCCTTTTCGGAATACTCCAGATATTCCGGCATCATGACCAGATGGGCCGTCCCTCCTTTCCGGTTCACCGTGTCGATGCTCAGCGGGTACCGCTTTTCTATCGCGTCGAGCATCAGCCGGAAGGTCTTCCGGTAGGCCTCGTCATCGTACGGGTCTCCGTCGGAATACTTGTCGAACACGCAGCAGTCGGCCGCGGTGAAAAGGGGCTCTACGCCGGGGAATATATCCTCGTCGGTGAACAGTCCGATCCTGGGGTCGGCATATACCGCCTTGAGCCAGCGCTTCTCCAGGGTCGTCATCGGCGTCGAGGGAGGGTATCTCAGCGGGGTGGACCCGTCCGGGCGGATGAGCTGCCACCTTCCTTCGGCAAGGGCGGGCTCTATATTAAGGATGCTCTCCCCGAAGGCGTTTTTCTCAATGATATCCCTGAGCTCGTCCTTTTTCAGCGGATGCTCCACCGCCGCCTTCAGGACGCGGGCCACCGTATCGTAATAGGCGCTGTAAAGTTCACTGAAGATCATCTTCCGTCACCTCCCCGAGCCCGTAGAGGCGGTACATCTCCTCGATATCCTCCCGGAACTGGGCCTCCAGGGCCTTGTTTGAAAAGCTGAAGTCAATGATCCTGCAGATGAAGGTCCTGATCCAGGGGACCAGCTCGCTGGAGTCGAACACGTCGGCCGAGAACCTGCTGGTATGATCGTCGATCCTCTCCACCGTCCCGCACCGTTTTTCGCGCTCGAGCCTTTGATGTATATGAGCCTCGCTTTCGCTATACCTGACCGTGAACTCCACGTGCTCCATACGGCCGCCGGACCTGCTCTGGGTGCTGACGCCCCACATGTTGGGGATCATGCCGTCGAGCTTTTCGCGGAGCTCGTCAAAGCGCTCCGACACCTCCCCCGGCCTGACCGACGCTATATTGTCCGTCCGAAAGGAGATGATCCGGTTAAGGCGCGGCACGTACGCCATCAGATACTGCCTGCCGCTCTGGGCGCTGATCATCAGGCGGAGGGGGACCACGCGGTTCTCGGAGAGCCTGTCCTTATGCCGGTTTATCGACTCTATAGTGATGCTTCTCTTTTCGGACATCGCGGCGAACAGCTGGCAGACGATCTCGCTGTCCATGGCGCCGGTGATGTAGTGATGCTTGAAGGCGAAATGATCCCGGTGGGAGTCCGCCTTATCGAGAAGGAAGGACCCGATGACTCCGCAGGGGGCGGCTTCGGAAAAGAAATCCAGAACGTCGGGATCCGGAAGGTCCGCATCCTCCGCCCGCCTGTAATACATGGTCTTTCCGCGCTTTTCGGAGACGACGATCCCTTCGGAGACGTATTCGTTGAGCTTTTTTCTGACCGTGGAGGAGTCGAACATCCTGGGCTCGTCAAAGGAGGAGAGGTACTCGTCGACGAGACCGGTGATCTCCTTCAGGGTCAGCGCCGTCCCGGGCGACTGGAGGATGTCGAACAGGATAAAATGAAGGGTCATATCGCCGTCGGTGAAGCTCTTGGTCTTCCATGCGGCGTAGAGGGGGTTGTGGCGGGAGACGCGGCTGTCTATGGAGAGGAAGACGGTCTTGCCTTCGGGAGTCTGCCGGAACTGCATGTAGTCCCCGAGCCAGCTCTCCAGGCGCCTCTTCTCGTCGTCGTACGAACGGGCGCTCTTTCTGCTGTATTCATCGCGGCTCTTAAAGCCGTAGACGTAGAACTCGCGCATATAGTCCCGGATCCGGTTGAAATTCTTGATCAGCTCGCTGTATGCCATGATAGGCCTTCCTCCTTTCCTGCCCGCCGCGGGGCATTATTTTACGTTCTGATTGGCCTCTTCCGCCGGACCTGCGCCCGGAAGCTTCCTGGATAAAGTTCTGGAAGATCATCGCTCCCACCACGGTCAGAAGTCCCGACACGGTGATGGAAAGGCTGCTCATGGCGCCCTCCACCGGGCCGATCTCCATGGCCCTGGCGGTGCCGATGGCGTGGGACGACGAGCCGATGGCGACGCCGACGGCGACGGGGTCGGTGATCTTAAAGAGCCTGAGGACCGGCTGGGCCATCATGTTGCCGATGATGCCGGTGAGGATGATGACCGCCACGGTGATGGCCGAGTAGCCTCCCAGCTCCGACGAGATCCCCATGCCGATGGCCGAGGTCACCGATTTTGGCAAAAATGTCACGTACTCGGCGTGGTCGAGGCCGAAGATCAGAGCCAGGGCCAGCACCGAGAGCAGGCTGGTGACGACGCCGGTGACGATGCCGGCCAGGATCGCTTTGTAGTTCTTTTTGAGGGCCTCCAGCTGCTCGTAAAGGGGGATGGCCAGGCAGACGGTGGCCGGGGTCAGCAGGTAGCTCAGGTATTTGGCGCCGTCGTAGTAGGTCTGATAGGGGGTCCTGGTCGCCAGCAAAATGGCGATGGTCAGGACCACCGCGATGAGCAGGGGGTTGACGAAGGCGTAGTCGAAGCGCTTCCTCAGGGCGAGGGCGAGGAACCACGCTCCCAGGGTGATGAGAACGCCCAGGAATACAGACTGGGAGATGAGGCCGCTAAGCATTTTCTCTGCCCTCCTTCTTTTTGGAGCGGGCAAGGCCCAGCTGGACCACCATTCCCACAGCCAGAAGCACGGCCATGGTGGTGACGAAGGTGATGATCAGGTAAACCGGCCAGCGGTCCTTCAGGATGTCCCAGGAATCGATGAGGCCTACGGTTGCCGGGATGAACATTATCTGCATCATGGCCACGAGAAAATCCCCGGTCTCCTTGACCGCCGAAAGGGGGATCAGCTCGGTGCAGAGCCCCGCGAAGAGCAGGACCATGCCGTAGATGCTGGCAGGGACGGGCAAGGGGATGAAATAGTGGAGGACCTCCCCCGCGAAGGATATGGCGATTATAATGAGAAACTGCTTAAGATACTTCATATTCTGACGCTCCGTCGTATTGTGCTCCGCGGGCAGTGTTTTTTCCGGCTATGGCCTCAGCCCGCCTCCGGGAGCCGCTCCCGCGGCTTTTATTATGCGCTCTATGACCGGCGCCGCTTCACCGCCGGTGAAGAAGGAGAATACCGGCTCCGGGACCAGGCTTCTGATCTCCGAGGTCCTACCCTCCGCGATGAGAGCCCTTGCTTTTGATGCGCTGATCGGGCCGGATGCCGCCGGGGAGCCTGAAGCTTCGGACGCTCCGCAGACGGAAACTGCCGAGCCGATGGTGCCGCAGGATGCTGCCGGGACCTCGAGCCTTGGGATCTCGACGACCTCTATGCCGAGGGGTGGCAGGGCCTCCTTCAGGACCCGGTTATACACCGCGGTGGTCCTGCTCAGGGGCTCCTCACCGATGAACCGCGCCTTTATGCCCAGAGCCTCCGCTATCCTGCCGAAGATCTTCGCATCGAGAAGAGCGTGGTCCTCTGCCGCCTGATCCTCGTCCCTGAGAAAATAGCTCGGGAAGGTGGCGCTGCTGATGATATACGGGCCGGAGGGGAGCACCGTTACGTTCTCAAGGTCCGCCAGGCTCTCCCTGACCAACCTGATGCGAACGTCAAAGGGGATGGGGCTCGCGTCCTCGCTGACCACGAAGACCAGCGCCCGGCCGCTGTTTTCAAGGGCCTTCTCGACCAGATACCGGTGGCCCAGGGTGAAGGGATCGGCGTTCATGACCACAGCGGAAAGGGGGAAGGTTTTAGGGCCTGCCGACGTGGCCGGTCCGCCGAGACTCTTCTCGGTCTCTTTTATCCAGCTGCCGAGACCGTCCCTTCGATTCTCCAGAAGGCTGAGCCTGCCCTCGATCCGCACCGCTTCGGTAAAGCCGCAGCCCGTGAAAAAAGGTGCCGCGCTGCATTTGGTATAGACGAAGAGGTGGGAAAAGCCTTTCTCCGCCCGGTCCTCGATGAGGCGGGAGAGGAGGGCGTTCATCACGCCCAGGCCCTGCATGTCCCTTCGGACCGCGAAGCAGCGGAGGGTGTTTTTATACGCACCCCCGCAGCCGACGACGTTGAAGTCCTGATCTTCGGCGGCGCAGAGATAGTCGAGAGCGGGATCGAGCCTTAAGCCCTCAGCCTCGAGCAGGGCCAGGACTTCCTTCATCCGCCTTTTATCGCTTTTTGATACCGCTGATACGGTGATCTCACGCTCCATGGTCCTCACCGTCCCGCCGGCTGAGCGCCGCCGGCATTAACCATTTCATCTCCGAATACTGCGGATCTGAAGGCCTCCAGGAGCATGGCGCAGGACAGCATGTCCGCGCAGCCTCCCGGGCTGATGTTCCTTGAGATGAAGTCCCGGTTCATGACAGACAGGACCTCTTCTCCGGGATCCCCGCCGCCCGACGCCTTCGGGCTGTCCGGATGCGCCGCATCATGGCGCTTCAGTTCCTCAAGGGCTTTGGCCGCCTCGGTCTGCATGTATGAAAGGCCTTCCCAGCCCGTCCGGTAGAGGACCGTCGTATCCCCGGTCTCCGCCATCAGTCTGAGAAGGGCCAGCTTCCAGCTGCCTGTCTCTTCGAACTCGTCAAGGGCGGTAAAGGCTGACGGAAAGCCCCGCAGGGCCTCGCCTCTTGCGCCTTCTGCCCCGTACTTTTCCTTTACGACAGCGCCGTGGGAGAGGGACGCGCCGGGAGCAGAGCCGCACTGTCCTGCGGTCTCGCCGTCAGAACTGACGGACCCGGCTTCGCTTTTCGTCCTTTCGACAGCCCCGGCGATCTTCGCGGCAGAACCGCGGACCTTTTCAAAGAATTCTTCGCATGAGATCTCCGGATCTTCGCCACATTCAGGTGCGGAAAGATCCATCGCCGCGTATTCGCGCCCCAGAGCGGCCGCCAGGATCCCCATGCTGTAGATGGCGCCCCGGTGGGAGTTGACGCCCCCGGTGGCGTTCATCATCGCTCTCTCGGCCATGACGCCCAGCATCCTTAGAGTACGGGCGCAGCCGGAAAGACCGTCCGAAAGCGAACCGTCACAATGTCCGTCTGAAAACGTACCATCAGCATGACCGTCTGCATCCCGGATCAAAGCATCCGAAGAACTGCCCGGACCATGCCCAGAGGCCGCTATTTGACCCTCCGCGCCATTGGCAGAAGCCCCGGGTCCTCCGCCCGGGATATCCTTAAACCCCTTATTTTTGAAGGCCTCCGCCTTCCCCAGCTCAAAGCCCGCCTCGGCCATTTCCAGTATAAAAGGCGCGATGGCGTCGATGCTCTCCCTGAGCATGGCGTCGTTCATGTCGCTGTGGGCACCGCTGTCCGCCATGTCCACGAGGCCCGGCTTGGGGGTCAGGAAAAGCTCGTCCATGAGAGCCCCCCGGCAGGCCCGACCCATGAGATCGGAAAAGATCAGGCGCTTCGCCTCCATGATGAGCTCGAAAACGCTGTGTCTCCTGCTCCTGGCGCATTCGAAGGCCTTCCTCGGACAGACCAGGCATCTTCTCGGCCCGAAGCCCGCCTCAGTCCTTTCGATCTTGACCGGAAGCCCTCCCGGCCCGGGGACCGAGACGTCGATATCAAATAGCCTTCCCAGAGGCCTTTCGCTGTCCGCCCTGACGCAGAGCTCCTTGAGCCGGACCGCGTCCGCCCTGACGCCCAGCGCTGCCTCGAAGCCCCCGGCCCCGCAGGTCCGGACCTCCTTCAAAACGGAGATCCCTTCATCCCGCATAAGGTCCTTTAACCTTTTCAGACCGCTCTCGAAGGCATATGAGATCCCCGGAAAGACCTTGTAAGGCCCCGGGACGTTCATGGTAAAGGTGACGGCGCAGCAGTCAGAGCCCCGATCATCTCCGGCAGCACAAAATGCGCCCGGACCGGCCATCTCCTTCAGCAGGGCAGCCTGGCCCCCGGCCCGCCTTTCCCTCACCGTCATCATGTCTTCAACTGTGACCGCTTTGAGTCTCATATCATTCTCCCGGTCCCAAAGGCCCCGTCAAAGCATCCTCATCAGCCCCGAAGGGGTCCCAGGGCGAAACTCCAAAAATGCCGAAAATTCAGGCAATAACACACGATACGTAACAATAGTTCTGTTTTAACTCAGTTCCTTCGCCTTCAGCCATTCGCCCTTGAAATAGTACCACGCCAGGTAGGCCGTGCTCATGGTCCAGGTGATGGGGAAGGCCAGGAACACCACGTCGATGCTCCTGTAGATGGGAACGAAGATGGTCATGATCAGAACCCTGAACAGGCACCAGCAGCCGACGAAGGCGACCATGGTGACCATGGGCTTTCCCGCGCCGCGCATGACGCCGGCAAGGCAGTGGGTCGCGGCGAGGGCGCAGTAGAAGACCCAGACCAGCTGGACCCTCCTGAATCCGAAGGCGATGCCCTCGGGCTCGTGGGTGAAGAAGCCCAGGAAATTCCTGGAGAACAGGAGGAACAGCAGCCCCATGACCTCCGCCAGCGCCATGGCGCAGAGGGTTCCGTAACGGGCGCCCTTCCTGGTCCTCTCGAACTCCTTGGCGCCCAGGTTCTGGCTCACGAAGGTGGAAAGGGCGATGGCAAGGCTGGTGATGGGCATGAAGATGAAGCCCTCGATCTTCTGCAGGGCCCCGACTCCCGCCATGGCCATGTCCCCGAAGGAATTGACATTGGCCTGGACCATGGTGTTGCCGAAGGCAGTTATGGTGTTCTGGACCGCCGCGGGGGTGCCGAATCGGAAGATATTCTTTAATACGACGGGATCGAGGCGCATGCTCCTGAGCTCCAGCCTGTAGACCTCGTCGGTCCTGAAGAGCCTCATAAGGCAGAGGATGGCGCTCAGGAACTGGGCGATTATGGTGGCGAGGGCCGCCCCGTCCACGTCCATCCCGAAGACGCCGATGAAAACGATGTCCAGCACCACGTTGAGGCAGGACGAAAAGATCAGATAATAAAGGGGATGCCTGCTGTCGCCCACGGCCTGCATCAGTCCGGTGCAGCCGTTGTAGACCGCGAGCCCCACGCCGCCCATGAAAAAGACCCGCAGGTAGAGGATCGACTGGCCGACGACCTCCTCGGGAGTGTTCATCAGGGAGATGATCCAGGGGCTCAGCACCAGTCCAACCACGGTCAGGGCGACGCCGGCGAGAAAGCAGAGCAGGGTGTGGGTGTGGATGGCCTTCTTCAGCCCCTCCTCGTCCCCCGCGCCGAAGTATCTGGCAATTATTACGCCTGAGCCCTGGGCGAAACCGTTGAAAAATCCGATGAGCATCCAGATGACGCTGCCCACCGAGGTGACGGAGGCGAGGGCCCGGCTGCTGAGCATGTTGCCGACGATGAGGGCGTCGGCGGTGTTGTAGAGCTGCTGGAATATGTTGCCCAGCATGATGGGCATGGTGAACCTGAATAGAGCCCCCGCGATGGAGCCCTCGGTCATCCTGACGGCTGCCTTTCTTCCTGCCATGACGTCCTCCTTGAAAAAAATGACGGTCTGCCCTGCAGCATGCCCCTGACGGCCCTAAGGTCTTCGGCGCCTGCCCGGGGCAGCCCGTCATGAAGTGGCTTTAGCCGGTCACAGGATCATATCCTGAGCTTTCTTCTCTTTTCCGCTCTCTCAAACCCCAGTTCGATGATCCTGTCGATGACCTGGGAGTAGGTCAGACCGGAGGCCTGAGCCAGCATGGGGAACATGCTGATGGACGTAAAGCCGGGGATAGTGTTGATCTCGTTGAGGAGAAGGACGCCGTCCTCGTCCATGAAGAAATCCACCCTGGCGTAGCCTTCGCAGCCCAGAGTCTCGTAGCACCTTTCGGCCAGCCTCATGAGCTCCTCCCGCTTTCCGTCCGGAAGCTCGGCCCCGACGATGGTCCTGCTGTCCGCGTCGTTGTATTTTGCGTCGTAGCTGTAGAAGGTCCCGGCGGAGATGATCTCGCCGATCTCGCAGGCCCTGGGAGTCTCGTTGCCCATGACCGCGACCTCCAGCTCTCTGCCCCTGACTCCCTGTTCGACCACGATCCTGCTGTCGTAGGACGCGGCCTCGAAGAGGGCTGCCTTGAGCCCTGCAGGCTCGGCGACCCTGGTGATCCCCACCGACGAGCCCATGCCCGCGGGCTTTACGAACAAGGGATAGCGTAGCTTTTCATCGATCCCGCGGATCATCTCATTGCTGATATCGTGGGCCTCAAGGAAGACGTAGGGGGTCTGGGGGATGCCCGCCCCGGCGCAGATGAGCTTGGCCATGCTCTTGTCCATGCAGACCGCGGAGCCGGTGACGCCGCTTCCCGCGTAGGGAAGGCCCAGCTGCTCCAGAAGGCCCTGGATCGAGCCGTCCTCGCCGTACTGGCCGTGGATGATGGGGAAGACGAAGTCGGCCATGCCGGCCAGGGTCCTGCCCGTGCTGCCGGCGACGGAGAAGGCGAATCTCTCGGGATCCTTTGCCAGGGCTTCTTCGGCCTGGCGCTGCCAGCTGCCGTCGGCGATGGAGGAGGGCTCTCCTTCAAATATCAGCCATCTGCCGTCCTTGGTGATGCCGATCTGGACGATGTCGTACTTTTCTTTATCCGCGTTGGATATCACCGCGGCGGCGGATTTGAGGGAGACTTCGTGTTCGCTGGATCTTCCTCCGAAGACCACCGCCAGGCGGATCTTTTCATTCTTGCACATACAGTTCTCTTTCTTTTCGTTTATATTATTTCGCTCGGGGTCCTGGCGCAGGCGCTGCGGCGGGTCCTGCCTCTAAGGCATCCGTCCCATCCGCCTGCGGGCTCTCGGCGGCGGGCCCCACCTTCGAGTCACCCGCCGCGCATTATTATACGCGCGGTACCTCCTTGCGCCACCCCTCGCTCTTCCTACAGCCCCAGTCCGAAGCGGTCCTGGACTCTCTTCAGGGTCTTCTTCGCGATGGCGTCGGCCCTTTCGCCACCCTCCCTGAGGACGTCGATGAGACCGTCGGAATTCCTGATGGCGTTGTATCTCTCCTGGATCGGCGAGAGGGCGCTTACGGTGACCTCCACCAGATCCTTCTTGAAATCGCCATATCCTCTGCCGGCGTACTCGTCCTCCAGCTCCTGGACCGTCTTACCGGTGAAGGCGGAATAGATGTTCATCAGGTTGCTGATCCCCGGCTTGTTCTCGATATCAAAGCGCACGGACCCCTCTGAATCGGTGGTAGCCCTCATGATCGACTTCTTGATCTTCGACGGAGGATCGAGAAGTGAGATGCGGCTGTGCTCGTTCTTCGCGCTCTTGCTCATCTTGGCCGTCGGATCGTCCAGGGCCATGATCCTGGCTCCCGCCTTGAGGAACCTGCCGTCGGGCACCACGAAGGTGTCCTTGCCATAGTGGCTGTTGACCCTGATGGCCAGATCCCTGGTCAGCTCGATGTGCTGCTTCTGGTCGTTGCCCACGGGCACCACGTCGACGTCGTAGAGCAGGATGTCCGCCGCCATCAGCACCGGATAGGTGAGAAGGCCGGCTCCCACCGACTCCTTGCCCTGGCTCTTGGCCTTGAACTGGGTCATCCTGAAGAGCTCGCCGGTGTTGGCGCAGCAGTTGAGGATCCAGCCCAGCTCGGCGTGGGCCGGGACCGAAGACTGTACGAACACGATGGACTTCTTGGGGTCGATGCCCACCGCCATGTAAAGGGAGGCCACGTCCAGGATGTGCTGCCTCAGCTCCTTGGGGTCCTGGGGGACGGTGATGGCGTGCTCATCGACTACGCAGTACAGGCATTCGCTGTCCTTTTCGTCCTGAAGCTCCACGAACTGTATGAGAGCGCCGAGATAATTGCCAATGTGGATGTTTCCTGTGGGCTGAACGCCCGAGAAGATCCTCTTCATCGATGACTCCTTGGTTTATTCCGAAGGCCTCTGCCCCCGGCTCTTCATTAACGGTCTGTTTTGTATTTTAAATGCTTATGTCTATTTCTGCGCGCCGCTTCCGCTCTCTTCGGGCATATCGGCGGGCTCTTCAAAGCCTTCAGCTTCTTCTCCGTCTTCGGCTTCCTCGTCCTCATCCTCCGAGATGAAGGCCTTGGCCATTGCGACGATCTGGCTCCCCTCGTCCACCTTCATGATCCTGACGCCCTGGGTGCTGCGCCCCAGGACCGACACGTCGGAGGCGTTGATCCTGATGATTATTCCGTCGGAATTGATCAGGAAGAGCTGATCCTCCTCGGTCACCGTCATGGCGCCGATGAGAAGGCCGGTCCTGTCCATCTTGTTCCTGTCGTAGGTCAGTATGCCCTTGCCGCCTCTGGTCTGGACCCTGTACTCGCCGATGGGCGATCTCTTGCCGAAACCGTTCTCGGTGACGACCAGGATCTCGGTGCCCGGCACCGCCAGCTCCATGCCCACGACGCTGTCGCCCTCGTCAAGCTCGATGGCCTTGACTCCCGCGGCAGCCCTTCCCATGGGCCTTACGTCCCTCTCGTCGAAGGTGATGGACTTGCCCTGGGCGGTGACGATGATCACCGAGGACTCGCCGTCGGTCTCCCTGATGCTGACCAGCTCGTCGTCCTCTCTTAAGGTGACCGCGATGAGGCCGGTCTTTCTGGTGGTCATGTATTCGCTGACCCTGGTCTTCTTGATGACTCCCTTTCTGGTGGCCATGATCAGGTACTTGACCTCTTCGCTGGGCCTGAAGGGCAGGACGCTGGTGATCCTCTCGCCCTGCATCATGTTGAGGAAGTTGATGGCTGGTATGCCCTTGCCGGTCCTTGCACCTTCGGGGATCTCGTAGGCCTTCATGGTGTAGACCCTGCCCTTGCTGGTGAAGACCGAAAGGGTATCGTGGGTCGAGCAGCTGATCAGGTGGCGGACGAAATCGTTGTCCCTGGTGGACTGGCCGGTCACGCCTCTTCCGCCCCTTCTCTGGGTACGGTAGGTGTCGGCCGCGACCCTCTTGATGTAGCCCAGGTGGGAGATGGTGATGACCACGTCGTGTTCCTGGATGAGCTCGGCCTCGTCCCTTTCGCCCTCATCGGCTATGATCTCGGTCCTTCTGTCGTCGCCCCACTTTTCGCTGATGGCGGTGAGCTCGTCCTTGACCACGCCCATGAGCAGATGCTCGTCGGCGAGGAGGCCCTTGTAATAGGCGATCTTCCTCTGGAGCTCGTCGTATTCGGCCTGGAGCTTCTCCCTCTCAAGGCCCTGGAGCCTCTTGAGCTGCATGTCCAGGATGGCCTGGGCCTGGACGTCGTCGAGGCCGAATCTCTCCATCAGCCTCTGCTTGGCGTCGTCGTAGGCGGTCCTGATTATATGTATGATCTCGTCGATGTTGTCGATGGCGATAAGCAGGCCTTCCAGGATGTGAGCCCTGGCTTCGGCCTTGGCCAGATCGTAGCGGGTCCTTCTGGTGAGGACGTCCTTCTGGTGGGCGATGTAGTGGACCAGTATCTCCTTGAGGTTCAGGAGCCTGGGCCTTCCGTCCACGAGGGCGATCATGATGACGCTGAAATTGCTCTCCAGCTCGGTGTGCTTGTAGAGCCTGTTGAGCATGACCTGGGGGTTCACGTCTTTCTTGAGATCGATGACCACCCGGACCTCGCCCTTGGAGGACTCGTCCCTGATGTCCCTGATGCCGTCGAGCCTCTTGTCCTTTACCAGCTCAGCGATGTGGCTGACCATGGAGGCCTTGTTCACCGCGTAGGGGATCTCGTTGAAGACGATGGAGTAGGTGCCGTGGGCGCCCTCCTCGATGGAGGCCTTGGCCCTGATCTTCACCTTGCCCTGACCGGTGGTATATGCTTCCCTGATGGCGCTCTTTCCCACGATGGTGGCTCCGGTGGGGAAATCCGGCCCCTTGATGTCCTCCATCAGCTGATCGATGGTAAGGTCCGGATCGTCGATGAGCCTCTTGGTCCCGGCGATGACCTCGCGAAGGTTGTGGGTCGGGATGGAGGTCGCCATTCCCACCGCGATGCCGTTGCTCCCGTTGACCAGAAGGTTGGGGAAGCGGGCCGGGAGTATCACCGGCTCCATCTCCTCGCCGTCGTAGTTGGGAATGAAATCTACGGTGTCCTTGTCGATGTCCCTGAGCATCTCAAGGGCAAAGGGGGCCATGCGGGCCTCGGTATAACGGGGGGCCGCCGCGCCGTCCCCGTCCATGGAACCGAAGTTTCCGTGGCCGTCGACCATGGGATATCTCATGTTCCAGGGCTGGGCGAGCCTTACCATGGCGTCGTAGATGGAAGCGTCGCCGTGAGGGTGGAACTTACCCATGACCTCGCCCACGATCCTGGCGCTCTTCTTGTAAGGCTTGTCGGGGGTATTGCCCAGGGTGCTCATTCCGTAGAGTATCCTTCTGTGGACCGGCTTGAGGCCGTCTCTCACATCGGGAAGGGCTCTGGCGACGATGACCGACATCGAGTAGTCGATGTAGGAGTTCTTCATCTCGTCGTATATCTCGTGCTGAAGGAGCCTGCTTCCGGTCTGCTTCTCTTCCTGCCCGCTGATCTGTTCGTTCTTCTTATCGGTATCTGACATGTCTGTTCCTCAATGCTGCTGTGAAGGGGCTTATACGTCCAGCTTGGCGTAATGGGCGTTCTCTTCGATGAACTTCCTTCTGGGCGGGACCTTGTCGCCCATGAGGGTGGTGAAGATCTGGTCCGCCGAAGCGAAGTCGTCGAGGGTTATCTGGACCAGGGTCCTTGTGGCGGGATCCATGGTGGTCTCCCAGAGCTGGGCCGCGTCCATCTCGCCCAGACCTTTATATCTTTGTATCTCCACCTTCTTGCCGAGCCTGGAGAACTCGGCCAGGACCTTCTCCTGCTCCCTGTCGGAGTAGGTGTACCTTATGTCATTGCCGCACTTTACCCTGAAGAGGGGAGGCTGGGCGGCGTAGATGTATCCGCCCTCGATGAGGGGCCTCATGTAGCGGAAGAAGAGGGTGAGCATCAGGGTCCTGATGTGGGCTCCGTCCACGTCCGCATCGCTCATGATGATGATCTTGTGATATCTGAGCTTTTCGATGTTGAATTCGGCTCCTATTCCGCAGCCGAAGGCGGTGATCATGTCTCTGATGGTGTCGGAGGCGAGCATCCTCTCCTCCCTGACCTTTTCAACGTTGAGGATCTTTCCGCGCAGGGGCAGGATCGCCTGGGTCCTTCTGTCGCGTCCGTCCTTGGCGGAGCCGCCTGCCGAATCTCCCTCTACGATGAAGATCTCGGAGAGGGCGGGGTCCTTTTCGCTGCAGTCGGCCAGCTTGCCGGGAAGGGACGCGCTCTCAAGGGCGCTCTTCCTTCTGGTGAGATCCCTTGCCTTCCTGGCGGCTTCTCTCGCCCTGGCGGCCCTGGTGCACTTTTCGAGGATAACCTTGGCCTGGGCGGGATGCTCCTCCAGGTAGGCGGTGACGTTGTCGTAGGTGCAGCCGTCCACGAAGCTCCTCATGTCCGCGTTGCCCAGCTTGGTCTTGGTCTGGCCCTCGAACTGGGGTTCCTCGAGCTTCACTGAAATAATAGCGGTGAGGCCTTCTCTGATATCCTCTCCGGTCAGGGCCTCGTCCTTTTCCTTCAGGAGCTTGGCCTTCCTTCCGTAATCGTTGACCGCTCTGGTCAGGGCAGCCTTGTATCCCACCAGGTGGGAGCCGCCCTCGATTGTGTTGATGTTGTTGGCGTAGGAAAGGGTGGTCTCGGCGTAGCTGTCGGTCCACTGCATGGCGATCTCGCATTCGCTGGTCACGTTCCTCCTGACCCTTCTGGATCTGGTGACCACCTTTCCGTCGACGTTGGTGTCATATTCCTCGTCGACCTCTTTTTCTTCGGTCTTTACGCTCTCGAAGTAGATGATCTCGTCGTGGATCGGGGTCTTGTTCTCGTTCTGGAACATGACGTATTCCCTGATGCCGCCCTCGTAGTGGTAGACCTCGGACTTTTCCCTGCCTTCTCTCTTGTCGGTCAGGCTGATCCTGATGCCCTTGTTGAGGAAGGCCATCTCCCTCATCCTCTGCTGAAGGACGTCGAAGCTGTAGACCGTATCGTCGAAGATCTCCGGATCGGGCTTGAACACGACCCTTGTTCCGGTCCTGTCTCCGCATTCTCCGGTGATGTGAACTTCCGAAGTTTTTACGCCTCTGCTGTAGGTCTGGGTGTATATATGGCCGTCCCTCATGGAATCGACCTCCATGAAGACGGAGAGGGCGTTGACGACGGATGCTCCGACGCCGTGAAGACCGCCGGATACCTTGTAGCCTCCCTTGCCGAACTTTCCTCCGGCATGGAGCACGGTCATGATGACCTCAAGGGCGGGCACGTGCATCTTGGGATGCTCGTCCACGGGCATTCCGCGGTCGTCATCCACTACTTCGATCGAATCATCCTCTAAAATCGTGACATCTATATTCCTGCAGTAGCCGGCAAGGGCTTCGTCCACCGAATTGTCGACTATCTCGTAAACAAGATGGTGAAGTCCTCTGGAACTTGTGGTGCCGATATACATGCCGGGCCTTTTGCGGACAGGCTCCAGACCCTCCAGGACCTGTATCTGCTCGGCATCGTATCTCTGCTCTTCGGGCTTCAGATCTTCCAGTGACATAATTCCTCCATGATCCCGCGAAAGGCTTAATTTCAAGGCTTTGCCGGGCCTTTCGCGATCGGTTAAAAAGTAAAATTCGCAACTAATGAATTATAGCAGACAATAGCACTTTTTTCAAGTTTTTGTCGGAATAGCTTCGCCTTAAAAAGGACCTTCGCCGAAAAAAATCCGGTCGGCTCATGAAAAAAATCAGGCTGCTCAAACACAATATCTATGGTCGGTTGAAAATGTTCAAAAAGTTTTGCACAACCAGTTGGAAAAATCCTGATGTGCTTGAATTTTCGAATTTGCGAAAGGCTCTTCCTGTGGAAAACTTTATTTGATATAATGTTTTCCACAGCAGGATATGGTACCCGCGATTGCTCTCCGGCAATACTTTTTTTGCTGAAATACGGCGCGGCCGTCCATCGATACCCAAGATGGATTATACTATATCCGTGTACGGAAAACATCACTGGATATGCGCCGGGATCCGGTCCCGGCAATGCGACTTACTAAAAAACTGACGGAAAAATGACGAAAGCAGAACTTACGGCAAAATGGAACCAGGTTCTGGACCTGCTGGCCCAGACCATGGAAAGACTCAAGGTGGACAACTATCTGAAGCCCCTCGCTCCGGTAAAACTGAACGAGAAGGACCAGGTCCTGTCCCTCCATACCGCCGTCGGCAATTCCAGCTTCTATCAGAATTTCATAAACCGAAACAAGGATGAAATATCTAGGGCAATGATACTGGTATTCGGAAAGGAATACTCGGTGTCAGTGACCAACAGGGATCCGGGAGACGACGGAGAACAGGAGCCCGACCCCCTGAACCCCAACTACACCTTCGATACCTTCGTTCCGGGAAACAACAGCAGGCTGGCCTATGCCGCGGCGACCGCAGTAGCAAAGAGAGACAACAATTCCAAGGGTGGATACGACAAGTTCAACCCTCTGTTCCTTTACGGCGCTTCGGGCCTCGGAAAGACCCATCTGATGCAGGCCATCGGCCACTATGTGAGGCAGAACAAGCCCAAGAAAAAGGTCCTCTACGTATCTTCGGAGACCTTCACCAACGAACTGATCCTGGCGATCCAGAAAAAGAAGACCCAGGAATTCAAGGACAAGTACAGGAACGTGGACTACCTTCTCTTTGACGACGTCCAGTTCATCGCGGGAAAGCCCTCTACCGAAGAGGAACTCTTCTCAACCTTCGATGCCCTCTACAACGCTAAAAAGCAGGTAGTCTTCACCAGCGACAGACCGCCCAGAGAGCTGGGAGAGATCCCCGAAAGGCTGATCTCCAGGTTCTCTTGGGGACTCATCGCGGACATCCAGACCCCGGATTACGAGACCAGGATGGCGATCCTGAAAAACAAGGCGATCCTCGAAGACCTTGATATCAACGATCCCGAGCTCACCGCGGCTCTCGACATGATAGCCCAGAGCATCCAGTCCAACATCAGGGAGCTGGAGAGCGCCTTCACCAGGGTGCTTACCTTCTCTGCCCTCACCGAGCAGCCCATAACCAAGGACTTCGTAAGGACAGTCCTGTCCGAGGTCTACGACACCAGGACCACCGAGATAACTCCCGACGTTATCAAGAACTGCGTCGCCAGCTACTTCGGCATAAAGGTCTCTGACCTCGAAGGAGGCACCCACGCCAGGAACGTGGCCTACCCCAGACAGATCGCCATCTACCTGGTAAGGGAGCTCACCGATTATTCCTTCCCGAAGATCGGGGAGATATTCGGAGGAAGAGACCACTCCACCGTCCTGTACAGTTATAAAAAGATAGAAAAAGACCTGAAGAAAGTCCCCGAGCTTTCCGAAGTCATCGAAAATATCAAGAAGCTACTGTAGTTTTACACAGAACTGTGGAAAAAACTCGGAGGTTTTCAACAGGCTTTTTAAGACCTGTGAAGCCGCTGAAATCAAGGCGTCCCGGACTTTTCCACATTTCAACAGCCGCTTCTTCTACAACAACAAAAATAATTACAAGAAAAAGGAGGACCGAAATGAGATTCACATGTTCCCAGATGGCTCTCAACAAAGCCATAAATACCGTATCCAAGGCCGTATCGGTGAGGACCACCATACCCATCTTAAAGGGAATACTGATGGAGCTCAACGACGGAGTCCTCAGGCTCACCTGCTCCAACCTGGATTTCACCATCCAGACCACCCTCGAGGTCCAGAACGGAGAGAACGGAAGTCTGGTGGTAGACGCCAGGCTCTTCTCCGAGATAGTAAGAAGACTTCCCAACGCCATGGTCAACGTCGAAAGCGACAGGAGCGGAAATCTCAGCCTCAACTGCCTGGGCTCCGACTTCAATTTCGTATGCTTCTCCGCCGAGGAATATCCTTCCCTTGGAAGCCTCGACGTCATAAAATCCACCACCGTCGACAAGAAGTCATTCTGCGAGCTCATAAAGAAGACCAGCTTCGCGGCCAGCATCGACGACAAAAAGGGCATAATCATCGGATGCCTCATCTCATTTATGCCGGACAGCATCGAAATGTGCGCCCTCGACGGCTTCAGGATGTCCATCGCTAGATTCGGCGTTGAGTACGGCATCGAAGGCAAGGTCGTCATCCAGGCCAGGATGCTCAGCGATATCGCAAAGCTCCTCTCCGAGACCGAAGGAGAAGACGAGATCTCCATCGCCATCGACGACAAGAGGTTCAGGGTCACCTGCGGAGATACCGTTATGACCGCAAGGCTTCTGGTGGGCGACTTCATCAATTACCGGGACATCATTCCCCAGAACCACAACACCCGCTTCATCATCTCCAGAAGCGAGCTTCAGGGAAGCCTCGAAAGGGCCTCGCTCTTCGCCAGGGAAGGTCAGAACAATCTGATCAAGTTCTCAGCGGCCGACGGAAAGCTGGAGATCAGTTCAAGAAGCGAAGAGGGACAGGTCAGCGAGAAGATCCTCTGCGAGATGGACGGTTCGCCCATCAGCATAGGATTCAACTCCAAGTTCATCCTGGACATCCTCAAGGCGACCGACGACGAAGAGGTCATGTTCGATCTCATCGACAGCGTATCCAGCTGCCTGATCAAGCCCGTGGAAGGGGACGATTACCTCTTCTTCGTTCTTCCCGTAAGGATCGTGGCCGCCTGATGCGTTTCAAGAGCATCAGACTGGAAAACTTCAGAAATTATAAAGAGCAGACCCTCGAATTCGACGAAAAGCTCAATCTTTTTCTTGGAAGCAACGCTCAGGGAAAGACCAATCTTCTCGAGGGTCTTTTCGTCATGGGTCTGGGAAAATCCTTCAGGACCAACAACGATAAAGAGATGATCGCCTTTGGTCAGGATATCGGCAGGGCTTCATCGGTGGTAGTCGATGAAGACGGCAGCGAGACCCTGATCGAGATAGCCTACGCCAGGGAAGGAAAGCTCATAAAGGTCGACGGCATCAAGCTGGACAGGAGCGTGGATCTTCTTGAGAACGTCTATGTGGTGGTCTTTTCCCCGGATGATCTAAAAATAATAAAAGAGGGGCCGGACAACAGGAGAAGGTTCCTTGACCGTGAGCTTTGCCAGATCAAGCCGGTATATTACAGCGATCTTGGAAATTACAAGAAGGTCCTCAAGCAGAGGAACATGCTTTTAAGGCAGAACAACACCGACATGGCCCTCTTTGAGGTCTTCGACGAGGCTCTTTCCGACTACGGTCTGCGTCTTGTTGACGAAAGAAAGCGTTTCACCGCAAAGCTGGAAGAGATCAGCAGCAGGATCCACAGCGAGATCTCCGGCGGGAGCGAGGAACTGAAGCTTTCCTACGAGACCGGAGTTCCTTCCGGCGAAGGGGACAGCCTCGCTGAAAGAAAGGAAGCCTACAAGGCCAAGCTGAGAAAGAATTTCGATTCTGATATCTTCAAGGGCTATACCGGCTTCGGTCCCCACAAGGACGACCTTAAGATCGAGCTCAACGGCATAGATATAAGGCTATTCGGGTCCCAGGGCCAGCAGAGGACAGCTGCCCTTTCGATGAAGCTGGCCGAGATAGGCCTGATAAAGCAGGAGACCGGAAAGAACGCGGTGCTGCTCCTCGACGACGTGCTCTCGGAGCTGGACAGAAAGAGGCAGAGGTTCCTCATCGAGGCCATGAGCGACGTTCAGGTGTTCATCACCTCCACCGAGATAGACGAAGAACTGAAGGCCATGCTGCCTTCGGGAAAAAGCTTCTATATAAGCGGCGGAAATGTGTTGACATAAAAAAATATAACCTATATAATCTCAAGGCGAATATCTCGCCAAAGGCGAGTATTTTAGTGTTGCGAATCCATCAGGAAGGGAGGACATAGCGATGAAAATGACTTATCAGCCCAAGAAGGGCCAGAGAGCAAAGGAGCACGGCTTCCGCAAGAGAATGGCCACCAAGGGCGGCAGGAACGTGCTGAAGAGAAGAAGAGCAAGAGGAAGAAAGTCCCTTACCGCTTAGTGACGGAAGGGCCGCTGCAGTGATGAAGGACGACCTGACTTTAAGAAAAACTGAAGATTTCAACGCCTTGTATAAAAAGGGAAAGTCTTCGGGCAGCAAGTACGTGGTCGTGATATACCGCCGCAACGGGACAGATCTCACCAGGACCGCTTATATAGCGAGCAAGAAGGTGGGAAACAGCGTCACGCGCAACCGCGCGAGGCGTCTGATGAAGGAAGCCGTAAGGCTTTCCGGGACAGCCCTTCCGAAGGGCTTTGACATGCTCTTTATAGCCAGGAACGGCATAGCGGATGTTAAATGTGCGGATGTGAAAAGATCTATCGAGGCCGCACTCAGAAGGACCGGTCTGACCGGGTGATAACATGAAATATATATTCATTTTCTTAATAAATATATATCAAAGGTGTATCTCTCCGCTGCTTCCGAAGACATGCAGGTTCTATCCGACCTGTTCGGCTTACTGCAAGGAAGCCATCATGAAATACGGAGCCGTCAAGGGCGGCATACTGGGGATAAAGAGGATATTGAGGTGCCATCCGGGCAATCCCGGGGGTTACGATCCTGTCCCTTAAAAAAATAGGATCATACGATACTTAGGAGGAATTCGGATGAAATTTCTGTCGACAGCGATCGGTTACCTGTTGTCCGCCATATACGGACTGCTGGATAACTACGGTCTGTCAATCATTATCCTTACCCTTCTGGTAAGGCTTTGTCTGCTGCCCCTCTATGGAAAGCAGATAAAAGAAACTGCCAAGATGAGCGAGATCCAGCCGAAGATGCAGGAGATCCAGAAGCGCTACGCCGCAGATCCCCAGACCAGGGATCAGAAGATAGCGGAGCTCTACAGGGACGCCGACGTGAATCCGGCTTCAGGCTGCCTGCCTCTGCTTATCCAGATGCCTTTCATCATCGGTCTGTTCGCACTGCTCAGGAATCCTCTCACCTACATGACTCAGGATTCCATGATCATGGCTGTCCACGAATCCTTCCTCTGGGTACCGGACCTCTGTCAGCCAGATCCCTGGATACTTCCTCTGATCGCAGGCATCAGCACGTATTTCACCTTCTCGGCTACCAGCCAGCAGGGTGACGCATCGGGCATGAACAACGCGATGAAGTATTTCTATCCGGTGATGATCTTCCTTCTCGGAAGGAGCTTCCCGGCAGGACTTGCCCTTTACTGGGCCGTCGGAAATATCTTCACCATAGGTCAGACGATGTTATTCAACAAGAACAAGGCAAAGACCAAGTTTAAGGAAGAGGCTGAAAAAGAGGCAAAGAAGATATTCGAAAGCGATATGAAGAAGAATCAATAGGCAACTCGGAGGCTGCTGATGAAATTTTCAGAAAAATGGGGCGACAGTATCGACAGCGCGGTCGAACTTGCCCTGCAGGATCTTAAGTTGACCAGGGATCAGGTGAAGATCACCGTTCTCGAGGAGCCGAGCAGAGGATTTTTAGGCATCATCGGAAACAAGCTTGCCAAGGTAAGGGTCGAGGAGATCGTTCCTGAAAAGCCTGTGAAGAAGGCCGAGGCTCCCGCCGCGAAGGAAGAGCCCGAGGTCCCCGCTGAGGTCGAAAAGGCCGAAGCTCCCAAGCCTGCAAAGACACCCAGATATGAAAAGCAGGTCAGCTACGAAGGCAACAACGAGATCCTGATCGAACTCACCGGACAGGATGAGGACGAAGAGGAACAGGCCCCCAGAAGGGCTTCAAGAAAGTCCCACGGAAGAAACAGGAACAGAGCCGACAGGCCGGAAAGATCCGCCAAACAGGCTGCCGAAGCCGCAAGAAAGGCCGAGGCTGAATATGAAGAGGCAGGGCTCCTCAGCGAGAGACCGGAGGATCTGGTGCTCAACGAAGAGCATCCCGCCGGAGCGTTCCTCAAGGACCTGTTCAGAGAGATGGGTCTGGACGTGACCGTGACCGTTTACACTTCCGACGACTGCGTCTACGCCGAGGTCGAAGGACCCGACTGCGGGACCGTCATCGGGAAGAGGGGACAGACCCTGGATTCGGTCCAGTACCTCACCAGCCTTGTAGTCAACAAGGATCAGAACAAGTACATCCGTACCATCATCGATGCGGAAGGATACAGGCGCAAGAGGGAGATGACCCTCGAAAAACTTGCTTCCAGACTGGCCGAAAAGGCGGTCAGGACCGGAAGGAGCGTAAGGCTCGAACCCATGAATCCCTACGAAAGAAAGGTCATCCACTCGGTGCTGCAGAATTACAGCGGTGTGACCACCAGAAGCGAGGGCGAGGAGCCCTACAGAAGGGTCATCATCGAACCTGTGAAATAAGATGCGTATCAAGGCTGTCCTTTGGACAGCCTTTGGTTTATAAAATGACATTCGACACTACCATAGCTGCCATATCGACTGCCTACGGCGAGAGCGGGATCGGAGTGATCAGGCTCTCAGGGCCCGAAAGCCTTGAGATCATGCGGAAGATCTTCTGCCCGGGAAGGGTCCCCGACCCTTCAAAGCTGGGGACCTTCAGGTTCAGACCCAGGTACATGCATTACGGCCATATCGTTGATCCTTCCTCGATGAAGGTCCTGGACGAGGCCCTCTGCGTATACATGAAGGCTCCTGCCAGCTACACCGGAGAGGACTGCTGCGAGATCCAGTGCCACGGGGGGATGATGCCCTTAAGGGAGATCCTCTCCCTCTGTCTTCGCATGGGAGCGGAGCCCGCTTCAAAGGGTGAGTTCACCAAGAGGGCCTTCATCAACGGAAGGCTGGACCTTGCCCAGGCCGAAGCGGTCATGGACCTCATAAGCGCCGGGTCGGAAAAAGGCTATAAGAGCGCGGTATCCCAGGTCATGGGCAGCCTGTCCGAAAGGGTGAGAAGGGAGAGGCAGAACCTTCTGGATATCCTGGTCGACATCACCGTCAACATGGATTATCCCGACGAGGACATCGAAGAGGAGACACTTGAAAAGCTGGGGGCAGACCTGGAGCCCGTTATCTTGGCCCTGGACGGGATGCTCGCCGGATCCGGCGAGGGAAGGATCATAAGAGAAGGCATAAGCATCGCCATCGCGGGAAAGCCCAACGTGGGCAAGTCGTCCCTCATGAACGCACTTCTTCGGTCCGACAGGAGCATCGTCACACCGGTGCCGGGAACGACCAGAGACACCATAGAAGAAAGGGCGTCCCTGGGCGGGATAACTGTCCACCTCACCGATACCGCCGGCATCAGGGAATCCGGCGACATAGTCGAGAGCCTTGGCATCGAGAGGAGCAGGGCCGCTCTGGCGTCCTCCGATATGGTGCTGCTGGTCATGGACGGTTCAAAGTCTTTCGATGAAGAAGATATAAAACTCCTTGAGCTCACCGCGGAAAGCAGCAGGATCATTGTGCTCAACAAGAATGATCTTGGTATGGCCTTCGGACCCGAAGAACTCAGGGCACTTGCGGCAGGCGATATAACGACGGTCAGGTGCTCCGCGGCCTCGGGTGAAGGACTGTCCGACCTTTCCAAAGCCATCGAGGAAAAGATCTACGGAGGTCTTAAGCGCACCGAGGATCCGGTCCTGACCAACGTAAGGCACATCGACCTGGTCAGAAGGGCGAGGGAGAGCCTGGGTCAGGCTTGCGCCATGATCGGCATGGGCCAGGCCCTTGATATCATAGAGATAGACGTGAGGCAGGCCTTCGACCTTCTCGGAGAGATCACCGGAGACAGCGCTTCCGACGAGATCATCGACGCGGTATTTGAAAGGTTCTGCCTGGGAAAATAGATGGAGATAAAAAAGCTGGGAAAATACGACGTCGTCGTCATAGGAGCCGGTCACGCCGGGTGCGAGGCTGCCCTTGCCGCCGCCAGGATGGGCAAGAAGACCCTCATTCTTTCGATCAATCTTGAGGCCGTCGCCAACATGTTCTGCAATCCCGCCATAGGCGGTACCGGAAAGGGCCAGCTGGTCAGGGAGATCGACGCTCTGGGCGGCCAGATGGGACTTGCCATCGACGAGAGCTTTATCCAGAGCCGGATGCTCAACACTTCAAAAGGCCCGGCGGTCCAGTCTCTCCGCGCCCAGGCGGACAAGAGGCGGTACCACGAGGTGATGAAGGCTGCCCTTGAGTCCCAGGAAGGCCTGCTCTTAAAGCAGGGCGAGGTCGTCGATATCGATCTTGACGAGAGCGGCAGGGTAAAGGGCGTCATCCTCAGGACCGGAGCGTATTACGAGGCTTCGGCGGTGATCCTCGCCACCGGGACCTTCCTCGGAGGGAAGGTATTCATCGGGGACTGCGCCTACGACAGCGGTCCTTCTGGGCTTTCTCCTTCCGTGATACTGGCGGAGAATCTCAAGAAAAAGGGCCTTAAGATGCGCCGCTTCAAGACCGGGACTCCCGCGAGGGTCCTGATCCAGGATATCGATCTTTCGAAGATGACCGTCCAGCACGGGGATGAGAATATCACTCCCTTTTCCTTCATGACCGACGATCCCGGAGAGAACAA
>JAFRQL010000156.1 GCA_017428655.1 Bacillota bacterium
GCATATCCGGACTGAAACAGAAAGCGGAACAGCTGCGGCTCCTCAACGGCAAAACGGATATAATTGAGGCCGATCCCAATGACCGGATCCTGTTCCGGTATCATCGTCATCAGATACTCTGAATGCAGATGATCGACCTGTGCGTAAGCAGCCCGCTTCATGGCGTCAATGGTTGAGAAATGATACATGACTGGCTGTGTGGAACAGTGCAGCTGCTCGGAGACTGTCCTCGCGTTGATGTTCTCATATCCGCTCTGTTTTGCGATCTCAATGGCCGCATGTATGATCATGTCTTTCGTGATCCTTGTTTTGGGTGGCATGCACATTTCCTCCTTCTGATATATAATTGTAGTTATATAACGTTAATTATAATGCACACTTGTCTGCGATCTGTCAATAGGGAACAAAGAAAAAGGCTCCCGGATATTCCTGAGAGTCTTTTGAGTCTGTGCCTTACACAAATCTATCTGCTGCAAGGCCATAATAGTACTTCTTGGATCACTTCTTCATGCCGATCAGCGGATAAAGCCTTACCGCGAGCACCGACGCCAGGATCACCTTGACCGCATCAGGAACGATATAAGGCACAACGCACCAGGACAGCGCGGTGCCAAGGCCGATGGGTCCGGTGTTCTTTCCGTACACGAACATGAACCATGCGGTCCCGAAAATGTAGCAGAGCAGGATCCCCAAAGACATGGAGCAGATCAATACCGGAATGGTCCTTCCGAAGCGTTCAGTAAGCAGGCCGACGGCGACAGCGGTGAAAATAAAGCCTATGATGTATCCGCCGGTCACTCCGAACAGCGAGGCTGGTCCACCGGCAAAGCCCGCGAATACAGGCATCCCTACGGCTCCGAGAAGAATGTATACCAGCACGGACAGGATCCCGCCGCGAAGCCCCAGCAGAGCGGTCACCAGGCACACGGCGAAGGTCTGCATGGTGAACGGTATGGTCATGGGGACGGAGAGCCAGGAGCAGACGGTTATAAGAGCGACTCCGATAGCGGAATAAGCCAGATCTTTAGTAGTAAACTTTTTTGCGTTCATTGTTATCCTCCGATCAACAAGATGGAGTATAACAAAAAGAATGCTTGTTCGTCAATAAAAGTGAACTAATAAGTGTCAGGGCAATTGAGAAAATTTGCTAAAAATTCTATTTACATGAATAGAATATTATGGTAATATCTGGTTGGAAGGAGCTGCCATAACGGTAGGCGGTTAGCCCTCTGATCACCCTGCTCTGCTCGCTGAAAGGCGAAGGATGCGGGATGAAAGGAGGTGATGCAGATGAGCGTGAATGACTTCATTGCCATTGTAAGCTTCGGCTTAACATGCATAGGCATTGGGATCGCTATCGCGAATGCAAAGAAATAACCGCCCGAGACCAGCAATCTTGTGAGCGGTTATATCCAATCATAGAGGGCTGACCGTTTACCGGCAACTCCTTCTGTTATTATTTTACATAGAAGCTAGCTAAAATGCAAGTAAAACTGCAAAGAAATAGCCGCCCACTCCAGCAAAGTTTGAACGGCTTAATTCGTTTAAATAGGGCTGACCGTTTACCGGCAGCTCCTTCTGCTATTATTTTACAATTTTTATTCTGATAATGCAAGTAAAAATCCGCCGGATCGCTCCGGCGGATAGTTTCTTTTTTCAGGGTCCCCTAGTCTATCGTATTGCTCTTGTACACGTTTCCGGGGTTGGAAGCGGAGTTGGCGTTGGACCAGGTGGTTTCGAAGGCTTCCCAATCGCGGACCGGCAGCAGCTTGGTCCAGATCTCGGTGCCATCGGCAGCCCTCTCGAAATCGTGGCTGTTGGTGGCCTCCTGGACCTCGGCATAGTACCAGGTCTCAGTGTTCATGTTGTCGACCCACTCGATCATGCCGGGCAGCAGCTGCGTGGTCACAGGATCGCGCTCCAGCACGTTGTTCATCAGGGTCATGGCCTCCGCACGGCTGATGTCGCGCTGGGGACGGAAGGTCCCGTCGCCGTAGCCTTCGATCAGGCCGATGCTGGCTGCCGCGTTGATCTCGTCCTCGGCCCAGTGGCCTTCGACGTCGTCAAAGTACTGGGTGCCGTCGCCCTTCACGTTGAAGAAGCGGACCGCCATGGCGGCGAACTCTGCGCGGGTGATGGGCTCGTCCGGCATGAAGCTGCCGTCGGTGTAACCGTCGACGATGCCGCAGTTCTCAAGAGTCGAGATGGCGTTGTTGTACCATGCGGTCGCCGGGACGTCCCAGAAGGTGCAAGAGGTGCTCCAGTACTTGTTGCGGCTCTCGTCGGTCAGCATACGGAAGAAGATGGTCGCGGTCTCCGCCCTGGTGATGGGAGCAGTAGGTCTGACGCGGTCGCCCTCGTATCCGACGATGTAGGCGAAGTGGTCATCCTTGACGAGCTCAGGCTTGGTGGGACCGATCGGTCCGCCGCCACCGCCGCCGGGCCCCGGAGGAGTCGGAGGTGTGGGAGTAGTCGGTTCGATGACCTCCGCGATGAAGACCCAGTCGATCATGGCCTCAGCCCCGTTGAGAGCGTTGCCCGCCTCTTTGGGGATCGTCAGTTTGACGTCGATGGTGTCCTGGTTGTCGGACGCGGTGTAAGCGCCCAGATAGACCATTCCGGTCGCGTTGGTGTATGTCTTTTCCTTGGCGTTCCTGCTGCCCTTGAGCACGTTGTGGAGCTTGGTCAGCAGACCGCTCAGATCGTTCGGAGCGCCGTCCTTGCCCTTGATGGTCGTGGTGATCTTTGCGCCTTCGTCCAGCAGAGCGTCGTAATCGGCGTTCTGGTTCTCGGCGGTCAGGTACATCTTGACGGTCTTATCACCGGCGTTGTCCACCCGGATAGTGACCTTTTCAGTAGCCTCGTCGCCGGGCATCATGTCCTTCATGGACGGGAACAGGTCGGGATACTTCTCGTCGCCGTAAGCCGGCATGTTCATGGTGAACTCTTTCGAGCCCACGTCGAACACGACCTGCGGCTTTGAGGGAGCAGCCACAGCGGTGATGCCCGCGCCCGCCAGGAGCACAACCAGAGCCACCGAAAGGAGTTTAGTGAATGTCTTCTTAGTCATTGCCCTGCCCTCCTTTAATTACCGTTGGTCACGGCCGGCTTAAAGCCCCATGCCTCGGTGACCGCCGCGTCGGGCTGCCACTGGATGCACTGTGCCGCGATCTCATAGGTGAACGAATAGCCGTGAGGAGGAGTATGCTGGTTGTCCAGCGTCGGGACCACCGTGAACAAAGGCTGGGTAGTCGCGCCGGGTTCGACGAGCTCCTTGTAATAATAGTAGCCGCCGCGCTCGGTCCAGTAATCAGTATTGATCGTATAGTGGAACTTGGGATGGCCCTTATCGGTGTGGATCACTTTCTGTCCGTTTTCATAGGTGACATAGTTCCCGGTGAAGGCCGCCCTCACGTAGACCTTGATATTGCTGGTGCTCTTGACCGCGCCATCGTCGGAAGCGACCTCGCACTCTACGACAGCGGGAGTGAAGGTATTGGTTACCATGGCGCTCCTGGTGAGCAGGTACGCCACGGTGCCGCCGATCGCAAGGCACAGGGCCAGGACCAGCGCTGCCGCAAGAAGAGTGACCTTGCGGTTTCCGATGTTTATCGTTTTCATCATCTTTCTGTTTTCCATTACTCGATCACCCTCCTTTCTTAGTCATTGTTTACAGGCCCGTCTTTGCGCCGATAGGCGAATCCATCGAGCCATTTGAGTTTGTCGCGCCCGTTGGTGTGCGGGAAGTCGACGGGATCAGAAGGCTTAGCGGGATCAGGTACTGACTTGGTCTGTGAAGCTTCGTCTTCGTACCTCCAGCTCCAGTCGTTGAGACAGGTGACCTTGTAGGTACCGTACGGGACGTCCGCCAGGACTACCTGTCCGTAGCCGTTGGCATCGACCGCGATCATCACGGTGAGCTCGATCTTGTCATGAGCGGTATCGACCAGGCTCACGCTCTCGACCTTGTAGAGGAAGGTCTCGTTGGCGTACTTGGCGTTGCTCTTGGTGATGGTGATCCTTCCGAGGTCCTGAGACCAGACCGCGGTGAAGGTCACGTTCTGATCCGGCATGGTGTACTCTGCCCCTGCAGCGTAGGTCTTGCTGTCAGCGTCGCAGGTCCAGTGCTGGAAGGTCCAGCCTGCCCTTACGGGAGTCGGCAGAGTGATCACGGGAGCGGTCCAGATGGCCGTCATGGTGAACACGTCATTGTCGACAGCGGTCAGGTTCTTTACGGGCTGCTCGTCAGTGTAGGTATTGGCGTCCTTGCCGGTCCAGCCGCCAAAGGTGAAGGGCTTGGAACCGCCTGCAGCGGTGAGCACATCAGTGTTGGTCGCGCCGTTGCCATCATAGGTCACGGTGTAGACCTTTTCGAAGAGGTTCTTGCTGAGAGCCTTCTCCTCATCGTATTTGAAGGACTGGTCTGCCATAGTCACGTCAGTATTGGTGTTGCCGTTGCCATTGAACTCGACCTTGTAGGTGTGGACCTTCCACTGGGCGTAGACTGTGACCTCCGCGCCCTGGGTATTTGCCAGGTTCTTTACCGCAGCCTCGTCATCGTATCCGGTGCCGGTGCCGTCGGCCTTAGTGTTCCAACCGGTGAAGTCATAACCTACTCTCTCGTAGGTATTCTTAGTCAGCGCCTGCTCCACATCATAGGTGAAGGTCTGATCTGCCATCGTTCCGGTGACCGCCGTGGTGCCCGCAGTCTCGTTCTTGTCGAACTTGACGGTATAGGTAATGGGAGTCCACTGTGCGGTGAAGGTGACGTCACCGTACATGTTGGCGTCAGCCTGGGTTGCTCCAGCCGCGTACTGCTTGTTCTCAGTCCAGCTGGTGCCAGTCACATCAGAGGTGATCTTCCAACCGTTGAAGATGTAGCCCGTCCTGGTCGGAACCTCAAACGGCAGAGTATCTTCTATCGTGAAGGTCTTGGTAGCATTGGTTATCGCATTGCCGCCTTTGACGTCGAAGGTCGCGGTGTACTCGATCGGGGTGTAGGTAACAGTTACCACAACGTTCTCGGCAGGCATTGTTCCGGAGACAGTTTCCTTGTCCACGGTGTAACCGGTAAGAGGCTCACTGTTCACACTGTAGGACGCCTTATATTTAAGCGTCTCAGTGTGATCTTCATAAGCCGTACCGCCGGTCAATTTCACATAGTGGATAGTCAGTTCATACTCATTGATCTCCCAGACCGCATAGAGGGTGACCTCATTGTTGGTCTCGGGTGATGCGATGTCTGTCACGGTCTGACTGTTGGTATATTCGACCTTAGTCTTGTCATCTGCCAGCGCCCATCCCTTGAAGGTGTAGCCGGTCCTGCTGAATGCGTTAGCAGTCAGTGCCTGAGCTTCGCCATAGGTAAAGGTCTGGTCAGTCATTGTACCAGTCGCTTCGTCGGAGTTCTTATCGAACTTGACTATGTACTGGTTGTACTCGAACTTGGCGTAGTAGGTCTTTGCCACATGGACGCCGTTCACCTTTGCGGGGCTGAACGTCGCTTCAGTGGTAAGCGCGGTGCCGGTGCATTCCGCATTGTCGTACCAGCCGACGAACTTGTAGGTCTGGCTGCTGGTCGCCGCAGTAGAGGACGGATTGCCGCTGGCCATGGGAACAGTTTCCTGAGTCGGATCAACAGTGCAAGCAGTCTCGCATCCATCGGGTCCGACGACCTGATACACGATCTTTACATTCTTTTCTGCGAACTTTGCGTAGTAAGTAGCATGTTCATATACTTCGAAGGTCTTGTCGGCAACAGTCTTCTGGACCTTACCCGGAGTCAGCTTATTACCGCTGACCCAGGAGTTATCCACAGCCTGAGTGCCTTCAACATCCTTGAACCAACCAACGAACTCGTAAGCCGCAACAGGCTCGGAAACTGAAGCCGTCGAACCAGTCACAGGACCGTCAGCTGCAGGAATATTGAGTTCCTGAGCAATATCGACAGTACCACTGGTGCCAATTGCCTGGTAGTAGATATTCACATGATCCTGATCCCAGACAGCGTATAGAGTATTGGTTGCATCATTGCCTGCTGTAGCAGAGCTTCTGTCAAGGTTATCAATACCGACAAGGGCATCTGCTGCAAAGTTGATGGCAGTTGCATTAGATGTGAATGCCCAACCCTTAAAGGTGTACCCCGGACGTTCGAAAGCATCTTCACCAAGAAGTGTGACCTTGGTGTTCAAGGGCAACAGTTCAGTAGAGGCAGTAGCCGCCCCAGCTGCACCGGAGAATCCCTGTGCATCACTGACAGCAGCCTTCAAGACACCACCGTTACCATTGAGGATAATCGATGATGTCTGAACGGGCATATCATCAGCCTTCATGAAGACAGGTTCAATCGTTATCACATGATTGTCTTCTATAAGTTCTGAGAGCTCCGACTTCACTTGGAAGACATCTCCTGGCTGATATACATGACCGTCATAGTACCAGCCGATGAATCCATAACCGGAAGGAGCCTTGACGCCTTTCATGATCGCAGACTCTGATTTGTCTGCATATGTAAAGGTATCAGAAGGATTATCACTTCCAATGATGGATGGATCTGCAGTCCTGTTGCCTTCAGCATCCTGCAGATAACCAGTCGTCGCATATCTTACTCGATACGAGCCGGTCTTTCTCCATACTGCGCGGATAACAGTATTGGATGTTATCTGAGTTCCAAAGTCATAGACCCCAGCTAGTTTGGGTTCACCATTGGTATCGTAAACGATATTGCCCTCGCTGTCGAGCTGGACTCTGTACCAGCCTACAAGACCGTATGCACCTTTCTCAGGAGAGTACTTTATCTCTCCAAAGTTTGTGGTATGAATATCTTCAACGTAGCCATCAGGTACATAAGCACCTGTTGTACCATCATCATTCTGAGCTGTCGGATCCCATTTGTAATGAGGTGTAGTTGTCAATTCATCATAATTAGCGATTCGTCCCCAATAACTATAATAATCTGGTTGATTATAATCGTCCTCTTGGAAGTTCGAATACGGATGATAATGATAGTAGTATGTTCCATCAGGATCTTCTACAAACTCACGAGTAATGTCATTGTACGGCTGGATCGTATCACCGTAATGGAGCCAGAAGAAGGTGGACTCACCTTCCGTAAGCTGACCCATATTGGGGTCAACTTCAACCCTGAACCAGACCTGTTCCCAACCGGCATAAACAACTACATCGTGATTAGGCATTGTTGTATTATCCCAATCGAACTCATGTTCAAGTTCTCTGTCAGAATACCACCCTTTAAAGGAATAACCAGGCAGAGAAGAAGTCGGAATATTATTAGGATTAGGCTCTAAATCCTTTAATTCGGCTTCAAATTGAACGCTATGTGGTGGATTACTGTTTAATATTGCATTCGTAACCGAATCACGGAATTCAAGATTATGTGTCTTTCTTGTATAATAAAGGTAACATTCTGATGGAAGGCCATAATTTGTAAAGATATAATCAGGGTAGAAATCCCCTTGCTCAAATCCTTCAATATCATGGAATTCTTCCGCCTCAGTTAACCTTACATTACTTGAAGTTAGAATATCCTTATGTAGCTTATATGTTATACCATTATGAACTCTAGTTGTCTCCCCTTCGAGATTCTCTCCATCAACTATCTGAATATAGTAATAAATATGAGTACCCGATCCTTGACCATCATAACTGAAAGTTAGACTTTCAGGAATCATAGTATCAAGTGATAAAAACTGATAACCTGGAACAAGATAGTGAGCTCCATTGGGGACGCTCCAAGCAACACCACCATAACTGGTTCCATTATTGCCAGTAATCGGGAATTCGGCTCCGATATTATGACCATACAGTGCAACAATAGTCTTTACCGTATGCTGATTAGTATTTTGAAGTTTATAACGAGTGCCGTAATACCGTTGACCATTTAATTCCCAATATGTAGTTGTAGTCCCGTTGTTTCTTTGAAGTTCTATATAACCATGACCATCATACCCGTATAATGTACCTGTAAGATCCGTAGTTTCTGTGAAAGTATATGGGATACTATTCCCAGAACGTTTATAGAACTTTCCTGCATAATTATATGCTCCTCTATTATTGTTATCTCTTGTAAAGAAATCATCTCCAGTATATCGTACACCATTCCCATATTCCCAGTGTCGGTCAAATAAACCACCTTCGCGACTCAACTCAACATAATTACTGTCAATTAAGCCATACTTATCATTTATCAAACTGAAATTGTCATTAGAAGTGTTATAAATATACCTAAAACGATAACCATATGTAGTTTCACTTTTCTTAGTCAACAGTGGATACTCACCAGTAAGCTCATCATACCCATACTGAGTCCCATTATTATCTGTAGCGATTACATAATCTTGATAGTAGTTCCCTCTTGCAGTAAAGGCAAGAGTATATACGTTTCTATCAAAATATACACTTAATATTGTGGAACCGTCTGCATTCACATTTCCTACAAGAACACTCTTTGATTCATTAAGATAGTATCCTTCAGGAATATCCAAAACTTGAGACGTAGCACCATCTGCATTTGTAATTAAAGCAGTACCATTTCTATCTTCTTCTGTCGCTTGTACCGCAGATTTTGTTGTTCCTTGTTCAGTTCTTGATCCAATATACTCATAATTTTTAGGATTCTGATTGACACTATCGGTAGAAACCTGTGCATAATATGCTATTGTATAATTTGTCTGATTTGAAGGAACCCAATAAGCATATAATGTCAAATCAGAGTTAAGGAACTCATTAAACTCATATCTATCCGGTGCGTTTGTGAACTCTATATATGTATTATTTGAAACATTAATCGTTGGAGTCTTTGTCCAGTACTGGAATACATATCCAGTCCATTTCATTTCAATATCATCATTGGGTTTTGCATCGGCAGTTGTTCTTGTCGCAAGTACAAATGCAGGATTAATGTACGTCGCACCAGTCCCTGTAGGGGCTGAAATGAAGCGCACCCAGTGTGCAGCTTTAAATATAGGATACAACTTAAGGTCTTGATCAAAGATAAGCATACCCTCTTCAAGCTTTACATGTTCAGAAGAGAGCCCAGCAGCAGTGAGAGCTTCTGCAAACTCTTCTTCATTCATATCAAGCAGGGACACGCGCACGTCAGCGCTGTAATCCTTCTTATTTGGATTGTCAGGAACATCTGCCGGAGTGAACGGTTTGAATGACCAGCCCTGGAATGCCAGCTCCGCATCAGGAGCGTTCATGGTCTGAGACTCGAGATCGCACTGAGCAAATCCTGTATTGACACCCTCTTCTGCAGCAAGATACTGCTTTCTGGTAAGGATCTGAGACTCATAAGTCGTCTCATAGTAGTTGATGTAATATACGGTACCGAAACCGGGACGTACATAATACTGAGTCTCTTCGGCAGTCTCTGTTACGGTTATGGGCTGACCGAAAACGATCTGCTCTCCCTGACGTCCGGTGGTCTTATCAAACAGATACCAGCCGCTGAACTTCTCGTCTCCGTTGACATAGGGAGTTCCTACATCCTCAAGAGAGTCACCGGTCTTGATGTACTGGTAAGTTACATAGTAGCCACCGGTATTGATGAACTCATAAGGTTCATACTCTCCGGTGGGTTCCCCATTTTCATCTCTTACAGGTACTTCGAAGTTATACTTTCTTCTCGGGGTTACGATATCTCCCCCCTCTTCCTCCTGGATCAGGTAGATCGAGAAGGATCCGGTCTCGAAGATGACGGAGCCTTCTTCGTCACCGGGCTCGGCGTCCAGCATCTCTACATACACGTGATCCACGTCTTCGGTTTCTGCGCCGTCAAACTGGGCGGCGGCCGCGACGGAGGTCCTGAGGTCGTCCTCGGTGAGGGCGGCGAAGTCGGTCACGGGCATGGTGACGGCGTCGGCCTTGGTGATGGCTTCGGCGCTGTCAAGGATATGGAGCACGCGAAGGTCCCCACCGGTGAGGGTGAGGCCTTTGAGGGTGATGGTGGCGTTGTCTTCGGGCACGTAGAAGGGTTCGTTGGTGTCGAAGTCAACGAGCTTGATGTCGTAGTAGCCGAGGTCCTTCCAGGTCTTCTCGGCGGGTTCTTCGGCGGCCGCGGCCTTTGCGGGGGACTTGGCTGCCTTTAAGGTCTTGCCTCCCTTGACGGGCTCGGCGGGCTCTTCTGCCTTCTCAAGGCCCAGCTGCTCAAACTCCACGGCGAGGTTGCCGGGGAGCCATCCTTCGATCAGGACGTTGCCCTGGTTGTCGGCGTAGCGCTGGTCAGCGGGCTGGCGCTTCGCTTCTTCGGCTTTCTTGAGGGCTTCGGCGGCTGCGGACTTCTCCTCGTGGTCGAGGATCTCGGCGAGGGTCTTTCCCTCGTCAAGCTCTGCAGCGATCTCTTCTTCGGTCATGCCGAACTCAGCCTTGAGCTGGTCGATCACGGCCTGGTCTTCTTCGGAAACGTTGGTCTCAGGCTGGGACTGCTGGGGAGCGGTCTCGGTCTGGCCCTCTGCGGGCTGCTGGGGAGCCTCTGCGGGAGTATCGCCGGTCTGCTGGGACTCAGTCCCCTCTTCGGGCTTCTGCTCTTCTGCGGGCTGCTGGGGAGCTTCAGGCTCATCTGTCTTGGTCTCGCCCTGCTCTGCTCCCTGAGAGTTCTGGTCTTCGGAGCCTTCTGCAGGCTTGTTTACCTCTTCGGACTGGCCGGTGGTCACCTGCGGATCTTCGTTATTATCCTCAGCGCCTTCGCCGTCCTGTACGGGTGCCTGGTCATCATTCTGAACGGGATCCTCACTATTCTGAGCAGATCCTTCGTTATCGTTCTGAGTAACATCTTCATTCTGCCCTTCTTCGGCGGGAGCGGAGTTCTCTTCGGATCCGGTCTGCTGGGGGTCTTCGGTCCCGGTCTGGCCTTCGGTCTCGATACCTGCGCCGGTGCTGTCTTCGTTTGCTTCACCGGTCACTTCTTCGGCAGCCCCCTGGGACTCCACGGTCTCATTCTGGGTCTCTTCGGTCTTATCTGCGGCAGCCTCTTCGGTCTGAGCGGCTTCCTCAGCCTGCTTGACCTCTTCGGCCTCTTCCTTGGTCTCTTCGTTTGCGGCGTCGGTCCCGGCCTCCGGGGTCTCACCGTTCACTTCAAGGGTCTCGCCTTCGAACTTGGGGCTCTCGACGATCTCGTGATCCTCCAGCTTCGGGTTCTCGGCGACGGGGTCCCCGGCGTAGGTCGGGAACACGGATGAACCGAGCACAGAGAATGCAAGGATCAGTGCAAGTAATCTTTTAGTTCTCATCTCTCAGCTCCTCCTTTCTAATCTTCTGCGGGCCAGCCGGCTGCGTCGGTGGCGCTGCTGCCGTTGCCTGCGGTCTGTACTGCCTGGACCAGCACGTCGATGTAAGCGGTGCTGCCCTGATAAACGTTGCCCATGTTGTCGTCGAACTCGGCGGTCTCGAACAGGGCCTCGGTGGTCTTGCCGGCCTCAAGGGCCTTGCAGTAGTAGAACCAGCCGTCCTTTTCGGTCCACTCTTCGCCGATGTCGAGGACTATCAGGTCGGTGTCGGGTTCTCCCTCGCCGGGAGTCATGCCCTCGGCCAGCTCGATCCTCTTGGTGACCTGGATGCGGATCCACGCCGGGGCGGTCCCGGTGTTCTCGACGGTGACGATCTTGCTCACCTCGGCTCCGGGCAGGACCTCAACGGGGGTCTCGGTCTCGTATGGGACGGTCTCGCCGCTCTCGGGATCGATCCGGTCTTCGTGCAGCTCGATGGCGATGCTGCCCATGGTGATCACGTTGCGGGCTCTGGCGTCCTTTGAGAAATACGCGTTGGTGCCGCCGGCGACGATGGCGAGCATCGCGACCAGCAGCGCAACTACGAGCACTTTTTTCTTTGTAGATCTCTTTTTCATTATTGCTACTCCTTTTTTACAGGATGTGTCGGAACGATTTACTAGGAGCAGCGTCCGCGCCTGCGGGCGCTCCTCTTAGTCCCCCTCCCCTGCGAGGAGGAGGGGGATCGTGGGATTACTGTAACAAGGGTACTACTGTCTATAATTTGTAACAGTTCCACCCCAAGGATTGAACTGAGCTCCATATGCAGCATCAAATGCGGCATCTGCGTCGTTCACATCAAATCCATCAGCCTGTACTGCGATCGCATATACTGGGCAATTGACTACGAGGTTACCATTAGTATCAAGCATAGGCTCTATACCATCGAGCTTCGCACCGAATGCAAAGTACTCATCTTTATTGGTTTGAGCATTAGTCTGGACATCAAATGATTTGTCAAGATATACGCCCTGTATTGCCTGAGTGGTAGTAGCATTAGGAGCAAGCACTTCTTTGTAATTTGCGAAGTACACATTATATGCTACACCATCGATCGTGGTCTCAAAATACTTCCAATTCGCGCCCCAGTCCCATGTATTATTATAAGTTGAGACTCCGTCTTTATTCCCGAAATTGAAATGAAGGACATTCTTGCCTGCATTGAATGTTTCAAAACCATCGTCCAGAGCCGACGGGATAGCAAAGTAGAAACGAACAAGTGCATTTGACTTGCCTGTATTCTTCACTGTCGCGATCTTATCGACATAGTTGGCTGCCTTCGGGAGTCCGTTTTTATCCTTATCACCCTGAGCGGAACCGACTATGGGCATCAAAACCTTGTCCTGAGTGAAATCTACAAGTGCGCCATCAATTGTGGCTTTCCCATATTCATCAAGTTCTCTCTGCTGCTCAATAAGCTCGATCTTTACATTACCTACAGTGAATGTGTTCTTGGCAGAATCTGTATCCTTGAAATATGCAAGAGTACCGACTGCAGAAAGAGCGAGCACTGCGATGATCAGCGAGAAAGTGACGATCTTTTGCTTAGTCTTTTTAGACATAATGATTTCCTTTCTCTTAATGTGTGTTACAAGGGATCATTTTTGTAAAATTAATGAGCTACCCTCTCTCCGTCGGCATTGAAAGAGGCTATATAGGCATTGTATGCATCATCGACATTGTCGAATCCGGGAACCTGGATGCCGTAAACTCTTACAAGAACTTCCCAACTGCCATCATAGTCTTCCCAAGTTACCTTGTTATCAGTTCCCTGGACAGGGATGACATAGGTGTCCTCTATGATCTTTCCTTCAGCATCTCTGGCAACGTCTACGTCATTATCCATATATACGCCTCTGAGGAACGGAAGAGAAGTCTTGCCAACGGGCAGAGGGCTCTTCATCTTGGTCAGCATAACGACATATTCGACATCGTCGATAGTCACATTATCCCCACCCTTTACAGGATTAGACCAAGTGTTCTCTTCAGCGATATCTACGTATTCTGCATTGGGATCGACTGAGATCGCATTACCGACCTGAACACCATCGTTGATGGGTGTCTGGGTGTAACGGCCAAAGTACTCAGTAGCATAGGCGCCATAAGTGTTGTAATGAAGTGCGCTGTTAGACTCGTTGGTTGGTGCATTTGCAGATACGAGCTTGGAAGGTACAAGGATCTCTGCCCATACCCAGGCATCGCTGTCGCCGGTATTGGTAATGGTAGCGACCTTCATGACCTCTGTAGTACTGCTGGATCCGGGGGCCAGTTCCTTAAGTGCAGTATCTTCAGCGAATTCTACGAAGGTACCTTCGGCATCCTTTCCCCACTCATCAAGCTGGATATCGATATTACCAGCTGTGAAGACGTTGGTCGCTTCATCCGTATCGGTGAAGTAAGCAAGAGTTCCGCTTGCGATGACTGCGAACAGGGCGAATACCAGAGCCAGACCGACTATCCTTTTCTTGGTTTTCTTGTTCATAGTGTTATCCTTTCTAAAGTGTTAAGTAGTTATAAGTTTTACTCGTGAGAGTTGAGTAACTAGGGGTTAGTAGGATTCAGTGCTTCCCAGGCAGCGGCTGCGGTGTCGAGACCATCTTTCTGGATAGCATAAGCAGTGAAGGCAAGATTGAAATTCGCAGCGGTCACACCTTTAAGCTGTTCCTTGGTCAAGTTCTCGCTAACGGTGATCTTGCTATCCTTTATTACAGGATAAGAAACATCTGCAACGCCTGCGGGGACTTCCTTGCAGAATACAGCATCGGTACCTTCGGTCGTGACATAGGTCCAATCAGTTCCCACATCGAACTTGAGAGCATCGAACGCAGTGCCGCCTTCCGGAGTGACCGAATATGCATAAGCATTATGGCCTGAATTCAAGGTCCAATAAGATCCGCCTGAGACCTTTACAAACAGATATACCGCGACATCCTTTGTGGCGTCAGTAGCCTTGTAGTTAACAGTAGGGTCTTTTTCCATATCTACACCAGGTACGATAAAGAACGTATCATTGGTATCTGCACTGGCTGGATCTTCTGTTGCAGTAATCTCTTTACCCTTTGTTTCAGTCAATGTCAAAGTTCCAATATCGCCCACAGTGAATGTATTGGTCACGGTCGCGGTCTTGGTCTGCAGCCATGCGATGGTGCCGCCGATCCCGGCTCCGAGTACGAGTACCAGGGCCATGAGAAGTGCGATAGATTTCTTTGAGATAGTCATATTTTCCTCCTTTCCCAAAATAATTGAAGGGGTATCCCTGAATTAACTAAAAGATGGTCGCGCCCGAGGCGTTGAACGCAGTCTGAAGGGCAGTATTAGCATCAGCAAAACCAGCAGCCTGAACTGCATATGCATCCACATCGATCTTAAAATCACCCATGGCTGCAAGAGCTTCGTTAGTCCACTTATCAGCTTCAACCTTTGTGCTGAGCTTTTCAAACAGTACAAGCTTAACATCAGCAGAGGATGCATCCTGAACATCTTTAAAGACATAGGTAAACGTGATGACATCGTCTTCCTCAGCACTATCAGTGATATTCATAGACTGAGTGAGAGTGACTTTTCCATCAGGACTTGTAAAGACAAGGCCATCGGCTGTCCATTCACCATCTGCGATACCGCCGGATATAAACTTGGCGAGGCCAACATATCCTCCATTCCAAAGTGGAGTGTTCTTGATGTCTTTTACGGTAAGCTTGACGACTGCGCCGACATATGCCTTTTCAGAGCCTTTAATGACTGTTATCGTCGGGTCTTTCGCGATCTCCATTCCCGGGAGCACCTTGTAGGTATTTGCCTTTACACGAGCGGGATCAGCTTTAGTATCGACGATATATGAATTAGTAAAATCATCATACTTGACAGCAGCCTCATCCAGAGTGATCTTGACCTTACCAACCGTAAAGGTATTGTTGACCTGATCAGTGCTGGTCAAATACGCTAAAGTACCCATGACCGATCCTGCGACGAGGACCAGCGCACAGAACGTGGTCAGTAAGATCTTTTTAGTGTTCTTGCTCATAGTTCTCCTTTCTTGTGTATGTTTATTCTTTTTAGAAACTGTATCATCAACGCCGTGGCGGCGTTTGCGAGGGAGTTAAGAATCGGCCTCCTTTCTCTTCTTTTTCGGCTTCTCTTCGCCTTCTTCATCGTCGTCGAAGAGATCCGGGACGAAGGCCAGCAGCACGATCACGATCGCGATGGCGATGGCGTAATATGTGCCGGGCGGGTTCTGGATGA
>JAFRQL010000157.1 GCA_017428655.1 Bacillota bacterium
ACGTTCTCAAGGGCAAGATCATCTTCGATACCAGGAACGTCTGCCCCAAGGGCCTCGGCGTATATAAACTCTAAATATTGGGTAAATCTTTCAGAAAACGGCGTATTTTATCAAAATATGCCGTTTTTTATTCGCGAGATGTAGTATTTACTTAGTGATAGTGATATAATAATTTAGAAAAATCTGTGACGGGCAGACCTGCGTTTTGCGGGATCTTTTCCCGAGGAGCGTTCTTCGAAAGAAGGGCCCCGGCAGCAGGCAGCACCGCAGCGGACAATTGACCAAAGGGGGTTAGTTTATGAAAGGAAAGAGACTTCTGAGCTTCATTCTGGTCGCGCTCATGCTCGTCATGACCTTCGCGCCCACAGTGAGCTACGGAGCAAGCAAGACCGTCACCATCAAGATCAACTCGAAGGGCGAGCCCTCCGACGATGACGGCGACGGCTGGTACATCGATTACGATGATTACAAAGAGGACGATTACGGCGAAGAGGGCATAATCCTCGAAGAGGGATATACCTTCAAGTTCTCCGGAAGCACCTGCGACATGCCGGTCTATAACTACGGCACCATCTCTTCCGGTACCTTCTCCGAATACGTGATCAACATGGAGGACGCCACCATCAGCGGAGGCACCTTCAACGGCACCGTCGAGAACAACGGCGACATCAAGGGCGGCACCTTCAGCGGTTCCAAGATCCTCAACTACGAAACTGGCACCATCAGCGGCGGCAACTTCAAGAAGCTCCTCAAGTCCGAAGGAAAGATCACCGGCGGAGAATTCAAGAGCGCCACTCTCTTCGAAGGCGGCAGCGTCACCGGCGGCACCTTCACCGGTCCCGTGACCAACTACGGTGACCTTCCTGCCAAGAAGAACACCGCCAAGTTTACTGGAGGCTTCATCAACCTTGGCTTCGTTGCAGGAGGCAGCTTCGACGGATCCTTCGTCAACGGCGACAGCAGCGACGATGATTACGAGGAGAGCGAAGTAAAGGGCGGCACCTTTACCGGGGACAAGAGCGACGAGTTCAACAACTACGCCATCATCTCCGGGGGCACCTTCGACATTCCCGTCAACAACTACAACACCATCGACGGCGGCGATTTCAATGAGACCGTATATCTCGAAGACAGCAAGTACTACGTGGTCAGCGTCACCGGAGGCAGCTTCTCCGACATCGAGAACAACACCAAGAAGTACAAGCTGGACGAGGACGGACTGGAATTCAGGATCAAGACCGTCATCAAGGGGACCGGAAACGTCAGCGTCCAGGAGAGCGCCGAGTCCGGCGATACCGTCAGGGTCCTGACCGCTCCCGGAAACAAGGTGGAGCTTGATTCCATCAGAGTCTACGATTCCGATGACGACAAGGTCACCATCAAGAAGCAGTCCGACAATTACTATACATTCACCATGCCGTCAAGCTCTGTGCGCATCGAGGTCGAGTACGACGACTACGATCCCGACAGCGAGATGGATACGATCAAGCTTTACATCGACGAGCCCGTTGACGGCGAGACGCTGGGCGATGCGAGAAATTCAAGCTCTTCAAACTCCAAGAACGCAGGCTATACGGTCTCCAAGACCGTCTGGTATTACGACGATGAGAAGTACACCGGCAAGGCGGAAGAGGGCGAGGAATACACCGTAGAGATCACCGTCACCGCCGACAGCGGCACCACCTTCGTCGAGGACCCCTACGTGACCCTCAACGGCTACAAGTGCAAGGTCACCAGCGCCACCACCTCCAAGATCGTGGTCGAATACGTCTTCGACGAGGTCGAGAAGGTCGCTCATGTCCACAAGTACACCGGAAAGTACAACAGCACCTATCACTGGCAGGAATGCAGCTGCGGCGCCACCAAAGACAAGGAAGCCCACACCTACGGCTCCGACGGCTACTGCACCGTCTGCGGACACTATGACTCCACCAAGGTAGCCTCCAAGGCTCCCTTCACCGACGTGAAGACCACCGATTACTACTATGACGCCGTCAACTGGGCATATACCGCAAAGCCCCAGGTGACCGACGGTACCACCAAGACCACCTTCAGCCCCAAGGATACCTGCACCAGAGGACAGGTCGTGACCTTCCTGTGGAGGGCCATGGGACAGCCCGAGCCCAAGACCACCAGGAACCCCTTCACCGACGTGAAGACCACCGACTATTACTATAAGCCGGTGCTCTGGGCCTACGAGAACAAGGTGACCGACGGAACCAGCGCCACCAAGTTCAGCCCTGACGCCAAGTGCACCAACTCCCAGATCATCACCTTCATCTGGAGAGCCATGGGCGAGCCCAACAAGGACGCCAACGCCGAGAAGTGGTACACCGACGCCTACTACTGGGCGAAGTACAACGATCTGCTCAAGGGAAGCTACACCGGCACCTACAACCTGGATGCCAACTGCCCGAGATGCAACGTCATCTACTACCTCTACAACTACAACAACATCAAGTCCGGCTCCACCGCCCAGAAGGATACCTCCGCTGCGGCAAAGGTCACCACTTCGCTGAAGAACCTTCTTGAAGGTTACGACGTGCTCGCCGACGAGTACGCCAGCTTCATCAAGAACTTCGACATCGAGGACTACACCTCCAAGCAGCTGAGCAATTTTGAGAATTATCAGGAAAGACTTGCCCAGAAGGCAGCCGACGTCGCGGCGCTCAGCGTCAAGGACATGAACAGCGCGGATCTGGCTTACTTCTTCGAGATGATGAACAAGATCAACACCAAGCTGGCAAAGGCAAACAACACTCTGTAGAAAATCAATAAGCACGTAAAAAGGCCCCGGGCTTTATGCCCGGGGTCTTTCATGTCATAAGCGATGGGGGATATCGAGGCGCTTTTATCTTCTTGCCAGCAGCTCCTTGGCCTGGGCCCTGGCGGTCTCGGTGATCTCGGTGCCCGAAAGGAGCCTCGCCAGTTCTTCGATGCGAAGGTTTTCGTCCAGCTTTTCTACGGTGGTGCTGGTGCTGGTCTCGCCTGTGGTCTTCTTGATGAGGTAGTGGTGGTCGCCCAGGGACGCGATCTGGGGAAGGTGGGTGATGCAGATCACCTGATGGCCCCTGGATATGGAGCGGAGCTTTTCTCCCACGATGCCTGCGGTGGCGCCGCTGATGCCGGTGTCGATCTCGTCGAATATCATGGTGGGTATTCCGTCGATGTCAGCGATGATCCTCTTTAAGGCCAGCATGATCCTGGAGAGCTCGCCGCCGCTGGCCACCTTGGCGAGAGGCCTCAGGTCTTCTCCCTTGTTGGCGCTGATGAGGAACTCCGCGGTATCGGTGCCTTCGGCTGACACCGGTCCTTTGCCTAAGAGGACGCTGAATCTGGCGTTTTTGAAGTTGAGCTCGGAAAGCTCGGTCGTGATGTTCTCTTCAAGAGAGGCCGCGGCCTTTTTTCTTAAGGAAGAGAGAAGGGAGGCGCTTTCGTCGTAGAGGGCTCTGGCCTTCTGGATCTTCTGCTCCAGCTCCCTTACTCTTCCGTCGGAATCCTCAAGAGCCTCAAGGGAAGACTTTGCCTTTGCCGCGTAGGCGAGGACCGCGTCCAGGGTACCGCCGTACTTGCGCTTCAAGGCGTTGATGGTCTCAAGCCTTTCGATGGCGCTGTCCAGCTCGTCGGGGGAGAAGCTGGCTCCGTCCCTTAAGCGGCGCATCCGGTTTTTGAGATCCTCGGTGCGGTAATAGATGTCCCTCAATTCTTCCGATAGGGACTTGTAATCTGATGAAAATCCTTCGATGGCGGCTAGGCCGTCGGCGGCGTCTCCCAAAGACGAGAGGGCGCTGCTGTCCGAGGAAAAGACCTCTTCATAGGCCCTGGAGAGGGCTTCGCTGATCTGCTCGGCGTTCTCCATCACAGAGATCTGCTCTTCCAGATCTTCGTCTTCCTTAGGCTTTAAGGCGGCAGCTTCAATGTCGTGAAGCTCGTAGGTGAGGAGCTCTCTTTCGCGCTTCGCCTCGCTGAGGGTCTTTCGAAGCTCCATGAGGCTTCCGGAAAGGGCGGCGTAATCCGCGTATCTCGCAGCGGTCTCCGCCTTTGCCTTTGAGAGCTCTCCGCCTCCGTAGAGATCCAGGACCGTCAGGTGGTTGTCGCTGTCAAGAAGATACTGATGGTCGTACTGTCCGTGGATGTCGCAGAGGCCCTTGCAGAAAGCCCCCAGCTGTGACAGGGGGACGATGGAACCGTTGATCCTGCAAATGCTCCTGCTCTGGGAACTGATCTCCCTTCTGATGATGACGGGAAGCTCGCAGGGAAGGCCGATTTCCTCAAGCTTTCTGCCCAGCTTTTCCTCGTCGCCGTCGATCACCAGGGTGACCACGGCCTTGTCCTCGCCGGTCCTGATATAATCGGTGTCGGCTCTGGCTCCCAGGGCCATGCTGACCGCTTCGATTATCACCGATTTGCCCGCGCCGGTCTCTCCCGTGAACACGCAAAGACCCGGCTCAAGGCCGATGTCCAGCTTCTTTATGACAGCGAAATTCTCAATGCTCAGTCCTGTAAGCATGGGTCACGATATTATCTCTTTGATCTTTTTGACGATGTCGGGGACGTGTTCTTTGGTGTCGACGATGATCAGTATGGTGTTGTCGCCGGCGATGGTGCCTACGATCTCGTCGCTGGTGGCCGAGTCCATGGCCTCGGCAGCGGCGTTGGCGCAGCCGTTGAGGGTCTGGACGACGATCAGGTTCTCGGCGCTCCTGACGTCCTTTATGGTCTCTCTCAGGATCTTGACGAATCTGTCGCTCAGCCTGTTGTCGTTCTTGGGGGGAAGGGCGTAGCAACTCTTGCCCATTCCCTTGTTGGTCTTGATGAGCTTCATATCCCTTATATCTCTGGAGATAGTAGCCTGGGTCGCCTTGTACCCGGCGTTGGACAGAAGCTCGACCAGCTGCTGCTGAGTCTCAACTTCGTTCTCCTGGATCAATTCTAGGATCTTGCTTTTTCTGTTGTAACTCATGATACCTCCTTCCGCGCTATAAGGGCGTCTGCATAAGCACACGTGGTCATTTATAATTATACTACGGTTTCTAAATATTGTAACAATAATTTTAAATTTTTCGTTAACATTATTCATAATTATATCAAATGGTTTTGTTTATGCAAAAACAATTCCTTTGGATTGTCCCAATTAATACATATCTTGACTAAAGACGCCGTCAGATCCCGTGCCCGCCGCGGTCCACACTACGGACCGGCCGCCGCCGGCGATAAATCAATCTTCAATTACCCGCCCATATGTGGTAGAATAACTTGAGTTTGTGTGCGCAGAGCATACAAGAGAAGGGGTAAGGATGAGGATACTGGGGATCGATCCCGGATACGCTATCATGGGCTACGGGGTCGTTGAGAAAAAGGGGAACTCGCTGACGCTGGTCACCGCGGGGGCGGTCACGACGCCCAAAGAGATGATAATGTCCGACAGGCTCAAGACCCTCTATCAGGGACTGATGGACGTCATCGCGGAGTATCAGCCCGAAGAGGTCGCCATCGAAGAGCTTTATTTCAACACCAACGCCAAGACGGTCATTTTTGTCGGGGAAGCCAGGGGAGTCGCCATTCTGGCCTGCTCCAACAGCGGTCTTCCCATCTTCGAATACACTCCGCTGCAGATCAAGACCAGTATGACCGGAAACGGCAGGGCAGACAAAAAGCAGGTCCAGTTCATGGTAAAGAGGATACTCAAGCTCGACGATATCATAAGGCCCGACGACGCGGCGGACGCGGTGGCGGCTGCCATCACCCACGCCAATACCGGCGAGGTCAGAAAGAAAATGATGCAGAGGCAGGATATATGATCCACTACATAAAAGGAGCCGTGGCTGAAGCTCTGCCCGGCATGATAGTGATAGAGAGCGGCGGGATAGGCTACGAGATCAACGTTCCCGACGGGAGCCCGGCGGTCCTCGCAGCGGGCACCGGCGAGATAGTGACCGTGTTCACCGCGATGATCGTAAAGGAGGACGATGTGAGCCTCTACGGTTTCGCGGACAGAGAGGAGCTGGCTTTGTTCAGGATGCTCCTGACGGTCAGCGGCGTAGGCGCCAAGGGAGCCCTGGCCATGCTCTCTGCCCTTCCCGGGGCGGAGCTGAAGAGGGCCATCGCCTTTGAGGACGCGGCGGCCATAACCAAGGCCAACGGAGTCGGCAAGAAGACCGCCCAGAGGGTGGTCCTTGAACTCAAGGACAAGGTCAAGGCCCTGGGAGGCCTGGACGGAGCAAGGCCCGCGGCTGCCCAGATCAAGAAGGACAGCGCCAAATCCCAGGCGGCGGACGCTCTCATCGCCCTGGGCTTCACCAGGACCGAGGCTCTCACCGCGCTGGCAGGCCTTCCCGACGAAGGCCTCACCACCGAGGAATACATAAGAAAAGCTCTCACCAGCAGAGCGTAGGCTTCACGAAATAAAGGACAAGGCGGTATAGTATGCCAAAGGATGACAGGCTGGTCCAGACCGGCCAGCTTGAAGACGAAGAACAGCTGGAGCGCTCCATAAGGCCCAAGCGCTTCGCGGATTATATAGGACAGACCGGCGTCACGGACCAGCTCAAGGTCTATATCGAGGCCGCGAAGATGAGGGGCGAGTCCCTGGACCACGTGCTATTTTCCGGTCCCCCGGGCCTGGGAAAGACCACCCTCGCGGGTATAATCGCCGGGGAGATGGGCGTTGAACTCAAGATAACCTCAGGCCCCGCCATCACCAGGGCTGCGGATCTTGCGGCCATCGTGACCAATCTGGGCGAGGGGGACGTCCTCTTCATAGACGAGATCCACAGGCTCAACAGGGCGGTGGAGGAGGTCCTTTACTCCGCCATGGAGGATTTTGCCATAGACATCGTCACCGGCAAGGGACCCATGGCCAACAGCATCAGGCTGGGGCTTCCCCATTTCACCCTCATAGGGGCCACCACCAAGTCGGGCAGCCTTTCCGCCCCCTTAAGGGACAGGTTCGGCGTCCTGGCCAAGTTCGACCTTTACACCAACGAGGAGCTCTCCCAGATCCTGAGAAGGACGGCCGGGATCCTCGACGTGCGCATCGACGACGAATCCACGATGCTTCTGGCGTCAAGATCCAGAGGCACCCCCCGAGTCGCCAACAGGCTCCTTAAGAGGGTCCGCGATTTCAGCATGGTCATGGGCGACGGTTCCATCGACAAGGCCATGGTCCTAAAGACCCTTGATATCTTAAATATCGACGAGCTGGGCCTGGAAGACCTCGACAGAATGATCTTAAGGCTCATAC
>JAFRQL010000158.1 GCA_017428655.1 Bacillota bacterium
CGTCATGAGCCCCTGTCATTGTCATATCGTGACCGAGAGCGGGGATCACTTCCGTATAAGTGTGGCGGCAGATGGGGCAGGTATACGTTGCCGATCCCTCACCGGTACAGGTCGCCGGCACGATGACCGCCTCATACTGATGGTCGCAATCAGCGGGATCGACATAGTCGGGATCATAGTAGTTATTGGAGAACCATAACGTACGTGTCCTTATATATGTTTCCAGATTGGCGACATAGTTTCCCCAATCCGTTTTGGAATTTGTCGTTTCCAGAAAAGTCTGCTGATACTGACCTGATCCCAGAGTGGTCTCCCAGCCGTAATAATGGAAATTGCGTGAGATCTCCCTGACCTTTATGTGATCCATCCTCGCGGACGCTTCGATCGAATCGGCCATATCCTCGACGACGTCCTCAAGGCCGTTAAAAACAGCCTTGTACTTATTATACTGATACGTTACCTCCGCCATGAAATCTTCATGTTTGCTGAGGGTCTTGTACACAGAAGTCTTGTATTCCAGGACATTCTGAATAAAATGTCCCTCTCCGCTTCTGCGGTCCCCGTGCACGATGTCATCTGCCTTACCTATATCTCTGTTTCGATAAGTCGCCCCCAACGCGTTGTCCAGATCCCATACCGGTCCGGCGATCAGCTTGTCGTCATCAGTCTGCCCGTCCCGATGATACAGGATACTGCCGGCACAGACGTCATAGCTCTTGACGTATTCATGTATGAGGTACATCCTGGCGAAGCTCTCGATATCGATGTAATCGGTATAGTATTTGTTTTTGGAATTATAGCCGTCGTCCGAACGGATCGCGTCCCAGGCGTCCTGGAGCCATGCCTGGATCCGCGCTGCCGCCGCTTCCATGTTTTCGGGACTTTCGTCTACAACTCCATTGTTGAGAAGCAGATCGTCTCCCATCTTCTTGACGGTGATACGGTTAAAGCAGGACGACCATCCGGAGGCTTCATTCAGGCCGACAAGCTTAAACTGCGGATCTCCGCCATCCGCGACAGCAGGCTCCAGATAATTATCCTGCTCGATCATAAAGCCGCCGTCTGTCACGAAAGAATCGGTCTTGGGAGTAACGGTATAACATCCCTGATATTCTCCGTTCATCCATACATCCGCGGAGGCCGTGTCCTGACCTATGCCGATCTCATGGGCCAGATAAAAACCGGACCGGTTGCACAGAAGACTGTGATCGAGTATTTCCGCAAGGAAAGACCACTTTTTTGTCTTTTTGGAATCGATGCCGGGGAAGTTGATCTTGGTCCCCAGCGTGATGTTATAAGGACGCTTGTCATCGGCCTGTTCCCAGGTGGTATTGCCTCTCCCTTTCATTTTTGACAGTACATACCACTGACCGCCAATGTTGATATCCCCCTTACAGGTCACCTCGTGATCCGGGTCCTGATCCATGTGCTCGATGGTCGGGTTATCTCCGCTCTCATCGATAACGATATAGACCGGCTGGACATCCGCCGATCCCTGGTAAACTGTGATGTCAAAGGAAGCTGTCGTCTGAGTTCCGGTATCGAAAGCATAAGTTTTTTCAGTTTCGAGAGGAGGGACAGGACAGCTGCCGCTGGGATAGACCTGATCATCGACCGTTGCCTGCATATCTCCGTCCCAGGAAAGAAAACACTCCGAGAGGACCGCGCTGCCGGGAAGAAACAGCTGATGGCCGGCCGTGTTTTTAAACACATAGATGCGCGATCTGATCCCGTTAGTTTCAGACGGATCTATCCAAAGCTCGGTCGGAGCGGCGTAACTGTCCGCCCCAGGCGTTCCCCCCGCTGCTATATTCCGGATAGCGGGATACGGCGCGTTTTCCTCCGCAGTTTTGCTCTCCTCTTCCGATGCATACATCAAAGATACCGATCCGGTCTGTGAAGGATCGTCTTTCGCCATCACAGAAGCCGGAAGCATCAGCAGTGCAGCCAAAACAGCAATGATCCAAGCCATCGTTTTCTTCATGGTCAAACCTTCTCTTAGCGGATAATAACTATAACGCCATCTAATTATATCACAGCTGCCCAAGGTAATTATTTGTTCTTTTTAAAGATAAAAGGTTTTACTGAAAGAAATGTAGGACTTGTTCTTCCGTGAGGACAACTCTATTATCCGTGTTATAATTATCCCGACAGTTAGGTGTCCGCGGGATCGCCGCAAAAATGATATTTGAAAGGAAGCTTAACATGAAAAAGATCGAATACAAAGTTGTGACTTATGAATGACGTCAGTGAGGCCGCAGAATAATGGTGACTATGACACGAGATCAGGCAAGACGGTTCATCCTCAGTAAACAGGGACTGCTGGGGAAATATCGTTTTGCCGGAAAAGCGGGAGCTTACCAGTATATCCGCCAGGCTGGCTGTATCCAGTATGATCCCGTGGATGTCTGCGGTAAAAACGCCGAACTGACTCTGCAGTCCCGCGTGCGCGGATTTACCAAAGAAATGCTTTCGGAGCTTCTGTATAAGGACCGCCTGCTGGTCGATTATACAGACAAGGAATTGTCCATCTGGCCGACAGAAGACTGGCCGTATTTTTCTGTTTATCGCGACAGGAGCAGGATCCACGGCGCAGGCTTTCCGGGCATCCCGGAGCTGGAAGAACAAGCTGTCGCTTACATCCGCGAGAACGGTCCGGTAAGCAGCGATACTCTTCCGATCCCGGGAAAAGTGTTCTGGCATTCTTCTATGCATTGGAGCGGAAACTGGCACGGAACATCACCGGCTGCCCGATCGGTCCTGGAACAGTTATATACAGACGGCGTTTTGCTGATCCATCATAAAAGCGGTTCTCGCAAATTCTATGACCTGGCGGACAAGTATTTCAGCAGGGAACTCCTGGACGCCGAGAACCCGTGTCCGGATGAGACGTCGTTCCTTGAGTGGCGGATCAGGCGGCGGATCGGAGCGGTCGGTCTTCTGTGGAACAGACGATCGGATGCTTTTCTTGGGATCGAGATGACGACCGGACAGAGGGATGCGGCGTTTGAAAAACTGGAGGCTGGGGGATCGATCCTGAAAGCGGCAGTGGAAGGGATCCGCTTTCCCATGTATTTTCTGACAGAGGACCTGCCCTTGGTCGATGCTGTCCTGGCTGACGAAGTCGATCTTTACCGGCGTCTGGAGTTTCTCGCTCCGCTGGATCCCATGCTGTGGGACAGAAAGCTGGTCGAGGCGCTCTGGGATTATCGTTATTCATGGGAGATCTATACGCCTGCCGGAAAAAGAAAGTTCGGGTATTACGTCCTCCCGATGCTTTACGGCGAAAAGATGGCAGGACGGATCGAAGCTGCGGCAGACAGGAAAGCGGAAACGCTCGTCATAAAGAACATTTGGTATGAGCCGGGGATCCGCCGGACGAAAAAGCTGGATGCGGCAATCGATGCCGCCTTTTGCCGTCTGGCTGAGTTTAACGACTGCAGCGGGATCGAGAAGTGTAGTTCCCAGGCACTTTGGGCTACATCGAAGACATAGGCCTTGTCAGACTTTTTCATGAACCTCTGCGATGCGGCCTCCCGGGCCTGTCGATCAAGGATCCTCCCGACATAAAACTGCCTGGAAGCATAAATGTAAACCACCGTGTTACATCCTGCGCGTGTTGTTTTCTTGTCCGGAGTCAGTGCTTCGGCTATCATAAAGGCATAAAACCGGATAGGAGAAGTGATCAATGGAAAAGTTAGGGGTCAAGATCGCCGATAAAAGGAAGAGCCTGGGTATGACCCAGATAGACTTCGCGGAGAAAATGCATGTTACGCGGCAGACCGTAAGCCGCTGGGAAGCAGGGACCGCAATGCCTGATATCGATAAGATCGGAGAGATCGCGGACATCCTGGGGGTAAGCTGCGATTATCTGCTTAAAGACGATATGGCGGAGCCCGGGGCGGCACAGACAAAGGGTATCGGGAAGCTGTTGAAAAGCCTTGCCGGAAGGACTGTCCGGTTTGCTTTTTTCGATGAAGAAGCGGATATCGATCTGTTCAACACGCCCTGCCTCATAAAGGATTTTGAAGGCAGCTGGATGAGGGTCATCGCAGATACGAAAAAAGGACGGATCGAAAAGCTCATCCCGGTCTCCTCAGTGCTGTCGATCGAGATCGTAAAGGAGGGGAACTGATGGAGTATGTAGGATTCGTATTCGGTATATTCGGGCTCCTCGCGTACATCCAGTCCTCTTCTCTCAGCAAAAGAGTGATCGCGCTGGAAGAGGAGCTTGCCGGTATCGCGGGGACCTCATCCTTTGAAGAGCGCAGAGCGCTGCTGGAGGCGGTCGATGCATATATCGGAAAGCCTGTGATCCTGGACCTTAAGGAAGACTGCGAAGACGTCGATATCGTGATGTATGGCAACTCCAAGTACGGAACGAACACGATCCTCGATGCAGACGGCGACTGGCTGCTCGTTCGTATCGATTCCGCAAAAGGTATCAAGGAAAAACTGATCAGAGCGGGCTCCGTCCAGCGGATCAGTCTGGACAGCAAGGTATAGATCAGTATTTTGGAAGTGGGAAGCATGATCCGATCCTGAGGATAGGTTTGCCATCCTGTAGTGTATGACATACTTAAGTGTGGAATGATCTGTTGACATTTACTCGGACGATCACGATCGCTTCGCATATTAATTGCTGCTCCCAGCCTCTTGAAGGTTAAAGGGATCATACAGTACAAATGGACAGATCAATTAATCATGACTGGGAGATATGCTAATAAAAGCTAAAGAGGAACGATGAACACCTTAGAACGCTTTCTCTGCAGATGGAAAGCAGAAAATGATTTTAAAACATATATGCCTGCCGCCTGCTCCCTTGCGGCAACGTTGTTTTTTGCATTTTATAACGGATACCTCGGTATCCATCATGCCTCCCTCTGGTACGGCACTATATGCATCTACTATATCATGCTTACCCTCCTGCGGGGATCGATCATTGCCGCCGCCAGGATGATCGATCGGAGCAAAGCGCAGGAAACCGCGAGAAACAAGGCTTTTCTCGCCATATCCTTTCTGCTTTTGATCCTGAATATCAGCCTGATCGTCCCCATTTCCATAATGGTCAGGCAGCAGAAACCGATCAGCCTGACGCTGGTCCCGGCGATCACGATGGCAGCCTACACGACATATAAGGTCACCATGACGTCGATCAATCTCAGGAAGCGGAAAGGCATCGCAGGACGTTCTCGTCCGGCTGCTCAGGACGATCAGTTTTATAGATGCGCTCGTATCGATCCTTACGCTCCAAAACACATTGATCATGGTCTGTTCAAACGGGGCGGATCTGGGTATGCTGCCGCTGACGGCTGTCACCAGCGCCTTGGTGTGGGCTGCGGTACTATTCATATCTTTAAGTGTTATAATCAAAGGGATCAGGCGGATCAAAGCGAATAAAGATCCGAACGATCGAGCATTATCCTGATATCAGGAAAGCGGATGACAGGGCATATATCCCGCCTGCTGCCTAAGGTGAAGGCAGAAGACGCGCGGGTTCTTTTGAGGTGACATGAGTATGGCTTTGAGCGTTCTTTACAAAGACATAACGACCGTAGAGGCCGATGCGATAGTAAACTCCTCGAATCCGGGCCTCGTCGGGTATTCCGGAGTGGACGGACTGCTCCATGAGCTGGGCGGGGAGGAATTCGAAAAGGAATGTGCGTCAAAGGCTGGGATCCTCGTCCCGGGGGAAGCCCTGTTCACCCATGCGTATAACATCCCGGCCAAATACGTGATCCACACCTTTATCCCGCCTTTCATTGGAGGGAAAAACGGAGAAGCGGCGATCCTTTCAGGCTGCTACCGCAAATGCCTTGAAACCGCGGACAGTCTGGGCTGCAGGTCGGTCGCTTTCCCGCTGATCGCCGCCGGAAACATGGGATTCCCGATCCCGAAGGCGCTGGAGATAGCGGTCGTCGCCATCAGCGAGTATCTGGAGCTATATTCGGACATGGACATCTATCTGGTCCTTTATGGTGAGGCGGCGAAGCAGATAGCAGGATCCATGTTCGGGGACCTGGATGCTTTTATAAAAACGAATCTTCATCCTCCAAAGACCGAGGATGATAAGTCCCTTGAAGAGCTGCTGTCCGTTCAGAGCGAGAGCTTCGTGGACATGCTCTACCGTTTCATGGATGAGCGGGGGATCGATAAGCCTTCGCGACTGTACAAGGCCGCATGCGTCAGCAGATCAGCCTACAGCAAGATCATCAGCGGCGGCGTGAACAAGCCCTCCATCGAGACCGTCGTAGGCCTCGCCTTTGCCTTAAAGCTTACGTATGAAGAGGCCGTGCCTTTCTTTGCTGCCGCGGGCATCGCCCTCAGCGATGCGAGCAAGTACGATATCATCGTTAAATACTTCCTGAAGCACGGCAAATACGATATCTGGGAATTCAACGAGCAGATCCTCAAGTACGGGTACGACAAGCTCATCGGCGCCGAGAAGGGCGTTGAGCCTGCCGTAAAAACGTCCACTGCCGGTTGACCTTCAGCCTCGCTTTGCGGAGTAAGATCAGTGCGTAAACAGGCAATGATGAACTGAACAAGGAGGATAAAATGTTTGGTGCGATCATAGGCGATATGTGTGGATCCACATACGAGTTCCGCAATGAAAAGAGGATCGATAAGATCCAGCTGCTCAGAATAGGAAGCACTCCGACAGATGATTCGATCATGACTGTCGCGGTGGCAAGGGCTTTGATGGATACCTGGGGAGACAGCGACGCGGTCGTCAAAACGGCGCTGGTCGATTCCATGCAGTATTACGGTCATCTGTTCCCTCATGCGGGTTACGGCGGACGCTTCTTCAGATGGCTGGAGAACCGCGAGAGGAAACCTTACAACAGCTGGGGCAACGGTTCCGGGATGAGAGTGTCCGCGACCGGCTGGATGTATGACAGTCTGGAGGATACTCTTCATGCAGCAAGGCTCACTGCGGAGGTCACTCATGACCATCCGGAGGGGATCAAGGGAGCGCAGGCGATAGCCGCGGCCATATATCTTGCCAGGACTGGAAAGAGCAAGAGCGAGATCAGGCAGTTCATAGAGGATAACTATTATAAACTCGATTTTACTTTGGACGAGATCCGTCCCTGGTACGAATTCGACGTCAGCTGCCAGGGCTCCTGCCCGCAGGCTATAGAAGCATTCCTGGAAGGGGATTCTTTCGATGACGTGATCCTCAAGGCGATCTCCGTCGGCGGCGACTCCGACACCATCGCGGCCATGGCCGGAAGCATCGCGGAAGCGTTCTACGGTATCCCGGAGGCCACGGCAGAAAAAGCAATGGATATGCTGCAGCAGGATGCGGCGTCCCCGTTCCTTGAGCATTACTGCGTTGTCGCGGAGGCTGTAAAGAGCTTTGAGCAGTGGCTCAGAGATCACAATAAGTAGATACGACAGTTTGTCGGGATATGGCGTCAGATGACGCTGTATCCCGACATTTTTAAGTTGAGCGGTCCAAAGTATAAAAAAGATGTCTGTATAATTGTCAAGTCTGCAAAGGAGCTGTCAATTTGATCGGAGATCCTTTGATGTGTACCGCAGGCGTATGATCGAGAATTGTTTATCCACGCAGGATAAGTTCGAAGATCCCGCCTTCAAAGGTCATGGGATCGCCTTTATCATCCTTGTAGAAGGAGACGGTCTCCGTTCCGGTCTGTTTAAAGCCGAGAGAAGTCAGGAGCCTGACCGACGGTGTGTTGTTCAGGGCTGTTCCCGCTGTGATCCCGGCTGCACCTTCGTCCTTTACCGCGTCGATGATCGCCGAGATGCTTTCTTTGGCATATCCTTTTCCGTGATAGGCGGAGTGAAAACAATAGCCCAGCTCGTAGTACTCATTTTCTCTTTTATTGAGAGCCGCGTATCCGATCACGGAGCCCTGCAGGCAGACGGCGAAGAACCGGTGTTCATCGCTGTCCTTAAAAGACGCCCATCTTTCGATCCTGCGAAAGACAGACCGGTCATCCAGGTCGTTGGGCCTGTCATATCGGGCATAAACGGATCTGGACGCATCCGCCCAGATCTCCCGGACCGCTTTCCAGTCCTCGGTGCAGACGCGTCTTATCAACAGCCGATCGGTCCTGATCATAGGTTCCTCCCTGAAATATCACGATTAATATCTCTGTCGAACTCATTACTCTTAATATTATAACATATTAACATCTTGAGCCGGGACATTTGTACTGCGGGTTTTGAACTCAAGCGATTTTTCAATATCTTCAGGTGCTTTGATCCGCGGTCAGTCGTATAATGGTATCGGGTCTTGTCAATGACCGGGCATGGCCAAGAATGATATCAAAGGAGCAAAACTGATGGAAAACAAGATCGCGCGTTTCATGAGAAATACCGGGGCTATCAGGTTCTTCCTGCCCCTGGGCATCATCCTGGTGGTATTGGGGGCGTTCATGGTGAGAACGACGCCGGATCAGTATGCCGAGACGCTGGGAAGAGTCACCGGGGTCGAGCAGTACAGGGAAGACGACAGGGACGTCTGTGATATCGAATTTGAATATGCCGTGGAGGGGAAAAAGTATACCGGCGTCTTTTACGGTCTTGAAGATATCATGGAGGCCGGGGATGAGGTCACGGTCTACTACGATCCGGACGAGCCCGGGAACATATCGAATACAAAGCATACGGGCGTCATCGGCATCGCCATGATCGCCGTGGGAGCTCTGGCAGCGGTCTTCGGCACTCTTTCCAGTCTTAAGAAGATCAAAAAGAGCCGGGAGCTGGACGCCCGGGCAGAGGCGGAAGGCTATCCGGAAGAGGTCCGTCCGGTCCCCAAGGACGTGCTTACCGAGTATTACGTCATGTTCGACGGCAATTCCCTGAAGCCCGGGTACATAGTCGAGGATGACCAAAGGAACGCCGTCTATGAGGCTCCGATGATCAAGAACTCCCTTGTCAGCAAGAGGATCTTCGCCTTCAGCGATCTTAGGAGGGGGATAACCACCGAGCATGAGGTCGGTCATACGATGACCACGTCGTATTCCAACGAGTTCTTCTCCGAGAGCTCCTGGTTCAGTTTTGACGGCAAGAACATCTGGGACGTTCTCCACGACTGCGGCATCCGCATATCCACCGATATCCACTCCCAGTTCCCCAAGGCCATCTATACAGTGTCGATGAACGGCAGGTTCTTCGCGACCATCGAGACCAGCGGAAGAGCGGTCCACGAGGAGGATGCCGCGGAGCAGAAGCTCAACGTTCCATTTGGAAAGTATTACTACCGCTGCTGGACCATAGAGGATGACATGGATCTGCTCTTCCTTACGGTCTTCGCCCTTTCGGAGAGCGAGCAGGCGGTGGTGGAATAGAAGGTCCGCGGGAGTCAGGAAGAGGCTTCGATCGTAAATATTTATGCATGAAAAAGACCGGGCGGCCAAGATGGACTGTCCGGTCTACGTTTATTATCACAGAGCGCTGCCGCCTATTTTATAGTTCCGTCGGCATTGAAGAGGGGAAGGGGAGCCAGGAACTTTACGTCGTCCCTTTCCGCGGCGTCTCCTTCGGCAAGGACGGCGATGCGTCCGGTCACGGTGCCTCCTGCAAGGTTCACCAGCTCTTCCATGGCCTTGAGGGAGCCTCCGGTGGAGATGACGTCGTCGACTAAGAGGACCCGCTTTCCGCGGATGATCGCAGCGTCGTCGCTTCCCAGATAGAGCCTCTGGGTGCCGGCAGTGGTTATTGACCTGTCCTCAACGAAGATGGGGTCGGGCATGTAGGCCTTGGGGCCTTTTCTTGCGATGAAATACTTGGGAGCGTTGGACTGGCGGGCCATCTCGTGGATCAGCGGGATGCTCTTTGCCTCGGCAGTCAGCATGTAATCATAGTCTTCGGCAGGGACCAGCTTGAGGAGCTGCTCCGCGCAGGCTGTGGTGAGCTCGGCGTCCCCAAAGCATATGAAGGCTGCGATGTAAAGGTCGTCGGTGATCCTGCAGAGGGGAAGCTCCCTGTGCAGTCCGGCGATATCCATTGAATATGTCATATGTCACCTCTTCTGCGATGAACTGATAAGGTTTACAGGACATGATACCATGTTTTTTGGGGTATTGGACAAATATTTTACGATTTGCGAAGGGTATCCGACGTGGGGATCGACCGGGAGCTCCGGGGACCGGTGTGGCTCCGGCCTGAAGAAACGCAATTGTTTCTGCAACATAAATTAAATAGTTGAATTTTGTTTGTTTGATTTAAAAATCATTGACTGCCATTCCTTCTTGTTTTATACTCGTCCCATCGCGAAAAAGCCCTTGGGGCATGAGGAGAGTATAAATGAGAAAGGTATTCATTTCGGATCAGAGCATAGAAAAGCTTGAAAAGGACCGGGGAAGAGCGCTCCTGTTCAGGGAAAAGACCGCGGCGGCGTCGATGCTCGACGGCATCGGAGCGGACGCTGTGGAGCTTCCCGCCGTCAGATCCTTCAAAGAGGACAGGATAGTCTGCAGCACCATCGCCAAAAGCCTGAAAAACGCCGCGGCTGTCATCGGGTGCGGAGCTTCCGCAGGATCGGTCCCGGAGGCATGGGAATGCGTGAAGGATGCGCGAAGGCCTGTCCTTAAGGTCTCCCTTCCCGTCTCGACGGTCCAGATGGAGTATTTCTTTCATGTGAAGGGACCTAAGATGCTGGAGACTGTTGAGGCACTGTGTAAAGAAGCATCAGCCCTCTGCCCCGAGACGGAGTTTGAGGCAAGGGATGCTTCCAGGGCGGAGCGGGGATTCCTCGCCGAGGTCCTGAAGACCGCGGAGGGCGCGGGAGCGTCTTTCGTGACGGTCTGTGATGACGAGGGGCTCTGTCTTCCGGATGAAGCGGCGGAGCTGGTCCGCCTGGCAAAGGATGCGGTCGGCATCCCCGTATTTTTCAGCACCACCGACAAGCTGGGCATGGGCCTTGCCTGCGCGGCGGCAGCCCTTGGGGCGGGAGCGGACGGGCTTAAGACCTCTGTCGGCGGAAAGGAGAGCCTCTGCATCCAGCAGCTCAGCGATCTGATCCGGGCAAGGGGGCTCGATCTCGGGCTCAGCTGCGGTCTTGATCCAGCAAGGATCCATTCCGACGCCGCGGACCTTGAGCGAAAGCTCTCCGGAGAGGTATATGCTCCATCGGTCCCGGCCTCGGAGAAAAAGGGCAGCGAGATCATGCTCTCTTCGTCCTGCACCCTTCCTCAGGTCGCGGAGGCCGCGGTCTCCCTGGGATACGAGCTTTCCGATGAAGACTGCGGAAGAGTCTACGACGCCCTGTCGCAGATATTCGAGCGCAGGACCTTTGCCGAGGGAAGGGAGCTGGAGGCCATCATCGCGAGCTACGCCATGCAGGTGCCTTCCACATACCATCTCAACAATTACGTCATCAACGCCGGCAGCGCCACGGGCGCTATGGCGAGCATCTCCCTGGTGAGGGACGGCGAGGAGATCGCTGCGGTGGCAAGAGGCGACGGTCCCATAGACGCGGCCTTCATGGCCATGGAGCAGGCGGTGGGCCACCAGTACGAGCTGGACGATTTCCAGATCCAGGCGGTGACTGAGGGCAAGGATTCGCTGGGGTCGACCGTCATCAGGCTGCGCAGCGGTGGGAAGCTCTATTCCGGCAACGGTCTTTCGACCGACATCGTCGGCGCCAGCATAAGGGCGTACATCAATGCCCTCAACAAGATCGTATACGATGAGAACAGGCAGTAAGGCGGTCCGATAAAATATGAAGCTTTGTTTTTCGACCAAGAATGTTGACAGGGACAGTTTTCTCGGGCTCTGCAGGACCGCTCACGAGTATGGATTCGCTGGTTTTGAGATCTGGGACCCGGCGGGGGAGAGGATCCGGCATGAGGACAGCATCCTCAGGAGCGGCAGCGGCCACGACGCAAGAAGAAAGCTGAGGAACAGAGGGCTGGAGGTCCCCGCTCTCAGGTGCCCCGTGGATATGGGAGACGCCGGTGCGGGCGAGGCACTGATGCAGTGCGTCGATCTGGCGGCAAGGTCCGGCATCGGAAGCGTCATCATCAGGGCGGATAAGGACCCCGGAGAGCAGGCACTGGACGCCGTCATCAGGCCTGCGGTGGATCTGGCCCAGCGCTGCGGGACCATCCTGCTCTTTGAGACCTGCGGATGGCTCTCGGACACGTCGAGGCTTGTGGGACTGATCCGAAGCTTCGGCTCCGCTTCCATCGCCGCCGCATGGAACATGAGGGAGACCTTTTTCGAAGCGAAGGAGACTCCTGAAGAGACCATCAGGAACCTCGGAGCGTATATACGGTACGTCCGGCTGGGCGACAGAAGGGACGGCATGGACGTCCTCATCGGCGAGGGCGATCTTCCCGCCCAGGAATTTATCGAGGCTCTGACCTCCCTCAACTACGAGGGCTACGTCTGCGCGGGCTGGAACGAGGAGACCGCGGATGAGGACATCGTGCTGACCCATTTTGCCAGCTTCTTCGCGGATAAAACGACGGAGGAAAGAACGAAGGATCCTCTGCAGTACAACAGGAGCGGCAGCGGGACCTTCCCCTGGCCCAAATACCGGCTGCTGGACATCACCTTCCCCAGGCTTTTGGACGTACTGGCCCAGACCTACCCCGACCAGTACGCCTTCAAATACACCACCCTGGACTACACCAGGACCTACTCCCAGTTCAGAGACGACGTGGACGCGGTGGCAAGAGGCCTCATCGCCATGGGTGTCGAGCCGGGCCACCATGTGGCGGTCTGGGCGACCAACGTCCCGGAATGGTTCCTTACGTTTTGGGCCGCGGTCCGGATAGGGGCGGTGCTGGTCACGGTCAATTCGGAGTACCGCAGCCACGAGATCGAATACCTGCTGAGGCAGTCCGATACCCACACCCTGGTCATGATAGACGGTTACAAGGGCATAAGCTACAGGGATATCATAAGCGGGCTCTGTCCGGAGCTCTCCGGTCTTGAAGGGGGAAGGGCCCTCTACTCCACCGCGCTGCCGTTCCTCAGGAGGGTCGTTACCTGCGGTTTTGACATGCCCGGAGGCGTCAGCTGGCAGGAGATGATCGAAAAAGGAAAG
>JAFRQL010000159.1 GCA_017428655.1 Bacillota bacterium
GGCGGGCCTTGTCAATGTCAAAGTCAGGATCGTCCGGATATACGTCGTGGTATTCAACCTTGGCCTCTATATGGACGTCGCGGCGGGCTCCGTTGTTGCCGCGCTGCTTTCGCTGGATGGCACGTGCCTCCTCCAGCACCTTCTTCTCATCATCGGTCAGCTCCGGCTTCGCCGGCTTCTGCTGCTCGCCTTCGTTCTTGATGATTTTCGTCAGACCCTTGTTCTTCCGCTTCTCCTTCGCGAGGGATTCGTCCTTCGCCTTGAAGGACTGCTCGATGGACTCCAGACGGGCAAGTGCTTCCTTCAGCTGGGTGGTGATGTCGGCGATATGAGCCGACTGCTTTGCAATCTGCTCGTTGGCCGCCTTGAGCTGCTCCATGAGGCTGTATATGATCTCGTCCTTCGTCATCTTAACGAGTACAAAGGTACGAAAAAAGGTTGAAACCACCAAGCAATTTGGTGATTATTTTTCTGCTATTTTATTGATTTTCAGATGTTTGCAAAACATTCTAAAACTCAATTTTGAGCCTCTTGCGGTATCTGACGCTTCGGAGTGAAATTCCCTCCATGATCAGAGAAAACGTCTTCCAGGGCAGCCTGTAGGCTCCAGAGGCCGCGTCGAAACGAGGTGCCTCGAACGTACCCCGCTCCAGTCGCTTGTGGTAGAGAAGGAATCCGTCGCCGTCCCACCTCAGAATCTTCACGCACTGGCGGTTCTTTGAGAAAAACACGAATGCCGCACCTGACAGCGGGTGCTGGTGAAGCTCGCCAAGCACCATCTTGTATAGTCCATCGATACCCTTGCGCATGTCAACAGTCTGGCGGCACAGATAGACGGGAGTGCTCTCAGTCAATGCAAACATCACTCACGCCCTCCATGGTATCCGTTCAACAAAGCAAGAATGAACTCAGGAGAACATTGATCCGCTGACAGACGGATACCATTGGGAAACGCCAGCTGAAGATTCATGGGGCTGACAGCGGCAGCAGGTGTCTCCATCGACAGCGGCACAAAAGGGGAACCGATGGCATCGCCGGACAATGCCTCTGACTTGATCTTCTTCGCGCTCAACCCCTTCTTCTCCATCCAATGATGGACGGCACTTATGCTGACACCGACACTACGGCAATAACCTGACAGGCAGGCGCTGCTGTTTATCTGTAACTCTTTTCTGAAGCCACTGATGACATGGCTGTAGTCTTTTCTTGTACCCATAGCTATACCTTGATTAAAAAACTCATCTGATAAAATTTCATTTAAATTTGGTCTTTTTTTTGAGTCTACAACTAATATTTTTTTAATTATATTTTTGGCGGCAGAACTTATTTTACAATTAACAGGGAAAGAAAAATCAGCTTTTTTAATTTTATTATAAGTAGTTTTTACTTCCCTTGTTTCAAAAGGAGGTTTGCCAATTAATAAAGTATAAATAATTACTCCTAAAGCCCAAATATCTACTTCATAAGAATGTCCTATACCTAATAAAACTTCTGGGGCTATGTAATTAGGTGTACCACATACAGTTTTTTTTCTTTCTCCTTCAAAATCTAGTTTTGTAGCTAAGCCGAAATCTCCTACTTTTAATTCCATTTTATCATTTAAAAATAAATTTCCTAATTTTAAATCTCGATGAATTACTCTATGAGAATGTAAATATTTCAATGCTTTTATTAATTGTATCATATAGCACTGAACTTCTATTTCTGATAATTTTTTTCTCCTTTCAAATAATTCATTTAATGTTTGATTTTGACATAATTCTAATAATATATATACATTTGTTTTATCTTTAAAATTATGCTCAAATGCCACTATTTGTTGGTGATGTAAAGATTTATGTATTTTTATTTCAGTTACTAATTTTTGCCTTTGTCTCTCTGTTTTTATATCACTTAATGGTAGCATTTTTGCTGCAAATACTTTATTATTATCTTGACATATTAATTCGTA
>JAFRQL010000160.1 GCA_017428655.1 Bacillota bacterium
ACATGTACGACATTTTCAACGCCCTCAAGGCGACCCCCTACAAGGACGTGAAGGTCGTCATCCTGGGGCAGGACCCCTATCACGAGAAGGGCCAGGCCCACGGCATGTGCTTTTCCGTAAAGCCGGGGGTGCCGGTCCCGCCGTCCCTTCAGAACATATACAAGGAGCTCCACGACGAGACCGGTATGGAGATACCCTCCGACGGATATCTCAAGGGCTGGGCCGATCAGGGGGTGCTGCTCTTAAATACCGTGCTCACAGTCAGGGAGCACTACGCCAACTCCCACAAAGGAAAGGGCTGGGAGATCCTGACCGACCGGATCATCAGCCTTCTGGGCGAAAGACAGCAGCCCATGGTCTTCATGCTCTGGGGCGCCAACGCCAGAGCGAAGAAGAAGCTCATAACCTCCAAGGACCACCTGGTCCTGGAGACCGTCCATCCGAGCCCCCTGTCCGCCTACAACGGGTTCTTCGGCTGCGGTCATTTCGTGAGGTGCAACGAGTTCCTCAAGGCCCACGGCATGGAGCCTGTGGACTGGAGCAGGAGATCGTAGCACCTGAGGGCATCAGGGACCATACCCTTTAGGGTATGATTCGCCTCAAAAATGCGATGACTATACCCGATATGGTATATTGGGAACAGAAAAAAGCCGTCCGGCGCAGTGCCGGGCGGCTTTTGTGTGCTCAGGTCCGAAAGGGCGTGCGCCCTAAAGACTCTACTTGCAGTATGCGATCTTTCCGCCGATGACGGTCATGCAGACGTCCATGACGTTGTGGATATCGGAGACGGGGTCCTTGGCGTAGACGGTGAGATTGGCGGTCTTGCCCGGCTCGATGGTGCCGTGGGTGGCCTCAACCTGGCAGAGCTGGGCCGCGTTGATGGTGCCGGACTTGATGGCGTCCCAGGGGGTCATGCCGTCCTCGACCATCAGGATCATCTCGTAGGCGGTCATGTCGTGGAAGTTGAAGGGGGTGCCTGCGTCGGTGCCCAGGCAGATCTTTATGCCGGCCTTGTATGCCCTGAGGAAGGAATCCTTGTGGGCGTCGAAGGCTCCGTTGACCTTCTTGACCGCCCATTCGGGGATGCCCGCCTCGACGCCGTTCTTCTTGATCCAGTACATGGCGGAGAGGGTGGGGACGAACCAGACGTTGTTTTCCTTCATGTAGTCGAGGCACCACTGATCCAGATAGAAGCCGTGCTCGATGGAGTCGATGCCGGCTCTCAAGGCGTTCTTGATGCCTTCGGTGCCCTGGGCGTGGGTCGCGGTGCGGGCGTTGACCTTGTGGGCCTCCTGGATGGCCGCTCTCATCTCTTCTTCGGTGAGCTGGGGGGAGCCGGGCTCTACACCCTTGGTCATGACTCCGCCGGTGGCCATGAGCTTGATCCAGTCCGCTCCGGCCTTCAGCTGCTCTCTTGCGGCCTTGCGGGCGTCATCGGGACCGTCGGCTTCTCTTCCGCCGTCCCAGCCGTGGCCGCCGGTCATGCAGATGTTCTTGCCGGAGACCTGCATCTCGGGAGCGCAGATCTTTCCCTTCTTCTGCATGTCCCTGAGCTGGATGTCGTAGAACCTGCTGCCGCCCATGTCGCGGATGAAGGTGACGCCGGTGGAGACCAGCTTTCTGCAGTTCTCCAGGGCGTTGACGACGCTCTCCACGTCTCCGTTGTGGGAGATGCTGGGCTCGCCGCTCATGAGGATGTGGGTGTGGCAGTTGAAGAGGCCGGGGCTCACATAGGCTCCATTGAGATCGACTATCTCGGCGCCTTCCGGATCCTTAACGTCGCCGACTTCCCTGATCACGCCGTCCTCGACCAGTATGGATCCCTTGCAGATCTTCTCATTGACGACGTCGAGTATATTGCAGTTGGTAAAAAGAATGAAGTTCATGGGTATTTCCTCCTCTGGATCTGTGGTATTTGTATAAAACCGGCAGCGCGGCCGATATATAGTAATATACTATGCGGGCGGAAGGAAATCAACTGTCTCGGGGATCAATCCTTCTTCGGGGGCTTTTCTCCGTGGTACTGGTAGTAGCAGGCCTCGGTGTTGCCGTTGAAGAGCTTGCGCCTGCGGTCCGCCGGGCGTCCGAACTTTCTTTCGAAGGTCTTGTCCGAGGTTATGAGGAAGATGGACCAGCCCGGATCGGTCTTTGAGAAGTTCTTCAGGACCTTGTAGATGGCGTCCATCTGGTCCTGCTCGCCGATGCGCTGGCCGTAGGGCGGATTGGTGATGATGATCCCTCTCTCTTCGGAGAAGGGCAGGAGCTCCTCGTTTTCTTTGGCGTCTTCTCCGGCTTCTTCGCGCTTTTTCACCGCGCCGCTGCCGCAGAGCTCGGAGAGGGTCCTCTTTATGCCCATGGGAAGGAACACGATGCAGTCGTCGACTCCCGCCTCGATGGCGTTCTCTCTGGCGGCCTCCACGGACTTGGGGTCGATGTCGCAGGCCAGGATGTGGAACACGCTGTCGTTGTCGATGGCGTCGAAGGCCTTTTTGCGCTCTTCGGACCAGATCTCCTTGGGGATGCAGTCCCAGTCCTCGGAGGCGAAATGCCTCGAGAGGCCGGGAGCGATGTTCTTTGCGATCATGGCGGCCTCGATGGGGATGGTGCCCGATCCGCACATGGGGTCGACCAGGGTCCTGCCGGGCTTAAAGAAGCTCAGGGATATCATGGCGGCGGCAAGGGTCTCCTTGATGGGAGCTGTCACGGCGCTGACCCGGTAGCCTCTCTTGTGGAGGCCTTCCCCGGAGGTGTCGATCATGATGCTCACGGTGTCTTTAAGGAACTGGAACCTCACTGTGTAGTCCGCGCCGGTCTCTTCGAAGGTCTCGACCTGATAGGTCTGCTGGAGCCTGTCCACGATGGCTTTTTTTATGATGGACTGGCAGGCGGGGACGCTGTGCAGGATGGATTTTACGGAGGTGCCGATGACGGTGAAGCGGCCGTCCAGGGGGATCCATTCCTCCCAGGGCAGGGCTTTGGTCTGCTGGAAGAGTTCTTCAAAGGTCTCGGCTCTGAATTCGGCCATCTGGACGTAGACTCTGTCGGCGCAGCGCAGCCACAGGTTGGAGCGGACCACAGCCCGTTCGTCACCCATGTATGTGAGCCTTCCGTCTCTGGAGTCGGTGATCTTGTATCCGAGGGCTTCGATCTCTCTTTTTACGACGGCTTCGAGGCCGAAGGTGGCGCTGGCGACCAGCTGCATTCTGGACATTGGTCCTCCTTTGGGTGTGATCGGGGATAAAATGATATATCGCTCGGGGTCCTGACCCTGTTTTTCGTGAGGCAATGATAACAAAAAAATTCCGGCTTGTAAACGGCAGGCGATCCTGCGGCGTTTTTCTCCGAAGACATCAGTTTATATTATACATAGCCCCAAAACCTTAAAAAATAAAGGCATTTAAAGCCTTGCACAACCTATTGCTTCGTGTTAAACTGTCACTGTATGAAATACTGTCAATCACGATTTCATATAGCAAGTATATCTTTTTAACAAAGGAGAAAAGATCATCATGGCAAGAATTTGTGACAGGTTTATCGAGGAAGTTAAGCAGAGATATCCCTACGAGCCTGAATTCCTTCAG
>JAFRQL010000161.1 GCA_017428655.1 Bacillota bacterium
GGGGACAAGGTCTTCCTTACCGGCGGGCTCTGCGACTGTCCCTATGTGGTCAGCGCTCTGTCCAGGGTACTGGGAAAGCCCGTCGCCACCTGTCCCGAAGCCCGGTTCGCCGGCGCCATCGGAGCCGCGGTGAGCGCGTCAAAACTCAAATAGGAAATACTCATTATTAAAGGCGGATCCCCAAGGATCCGCCTTTTTCGTTTTATTTGATGGCCGAAAGACCTGCAGGGCAGATACCCTACCACTTTCCCCTTCTCTGATATGCCCTGGCCAGGCCTCCCTCGGAGGTCTCCCTGTAGCGCTGGTTCATGTCAAGGCCGGTATAGTACATGCTCTTGATGGCGATATCGTAGCTTATGTTCCTGGTCCCGGTGAGGAAATACGCGATGTTGGCGGAATTGATCGCCCTCATCGCCGCTACCGCGTTGCGCTCGATGCAGGGGATCTGGACCAGTCCGCAGATGGGATCGCAGGTGAGCCCCAGATGATGCTCCATGGCGACCTCGGCAGCGTATTCGATCTGGTCCATGTTGTATCCGAACATCTGTCCGCAGGCAGCTGCGGCCATCGAGCAGGCAACTCCCACCTCGGCCTGGCAGCCGCACTCGGCTCCCGATACCGAAGCGTTCCTCTTGGCAAGCTCGCCGAAGAGACCGGCGACGCCTAAAGCCTTGGCGATCTGAAGCTCGCTGAGGCCCCGCTTCTCCTCGAAGTAATAGAGGACGGCGGGAAGGACGCCGCAGGCTCCGCAGGTGGGCGCAGTCACTATCGTACCGTTGTCGGCGTTCTGCTCGCTCACCGCGTAGGCATAGGCCGAGACCTTCTGGCACTCTACCAGCTCGGCGTGCTTGTTCTCAACTATATGCTCGAAGAGGTATTTTGCCTTGCGCTGGACATGGAGCCCTCCGGGAAGCTCTCCCTCCCTGGAAAGGCCTTCGTGGATCGCGTCCTTCATGTGATGCCAGATCCCGATCAGATGATCCCAGATCTCCTCTCCCTCGTTGAGCTCGATGTAATCGGCAAGATCAACATGCCTGAAGGCGCAGAAACTGCGGATCTCCGCGAAGGAATTCTCCAGATAGATCTCCTCCTCTGGCTCGTCGTCCTTTTCGCCCTCGATGACTATGTCTCCGCCGCCGATGCTCTGGACCCTGATCCTGCCCAGCTCCTCGCCGTCCTTCAAGGCGATGAGGTCCAGGGTGTTGGGATGCTTCATGTCCTCGGGGTCCTTCTCCGAGAATACCACCTCGCAGGGCACGGGAGCGAAGGCGTCGGTGACCGCTCTGTCGGTGCCGTGGCCCTTTCCGGTCTTGCTCAGGGATCCGTAGAGATAGACCTTGTAGCAGTCAGCCTCCGGGAACCTGTTCTTGAACAGCCCTGCCGCCTTGGCAGGCCCCATGGTATGGGAGCTGGAAGGTCCCACTCCGACCTTGTATATATCCCTTATGGACTTCATGATACATTCCTTTCCCTGCCCGCCGGCAGCAAACGCTAAAGAATTATGCTGAGATCTCCGAATCCGAACTTCCCGGCTCCTCTTTTGAGCAGTCCCTTCTCATACAGTTCGTCGAAGGCAGCGGCGGCCCTTTCCGCCAGCTCTCCGGTCCTGTCCAGACTGTTGTGGCCGGGCAGCAGCCTTTCGATCTCCAGCTGGCTGATCCTGCTCATGGAGGCCCTGTAGGCAGCGGGATCGCTCCCCTGAAGATGAGCGTAGAGCGCCCCGTCGTAGAGAAGATCGCCGCAGAAGAGGTACTTTCTCTCA
>JAFRQL010000162.1 GCA_017428655.1 Bacillota bacterium
CGCCACTGGCTCCGAGTTCGACGCCGGCGCCGTCATCTCCAACATGACGACCAACGAGAAGCTCAGCGCCTCCTTCAGGCATCCCGCGGTCTCCATCTGCGACCCCGAGTATACCTATACGGTATCCAAATACCAGACCGCCTCCGGCGCTGCCGACATCATGAGCCACATCATGGAGGACTACTTCTCCGTGACTCCCGACAGCGACCTGGCCGACGGCATCTGCGAGACGGTCCTCAGGTCCGTCATAAGGAATCTGCCCGTCGCCCTCGCCGAGCCGGACAACTACGAGGCAAGGGCAAATCTCATGGCGGATTCCTCCGTGGCCTGCTCCGGCATACCCCGCTACGGTAAGCAGGGGACGGGCTGGGCCTGCCACTCCATGGAGCACCAGCTGTCTGCATATTACGACATTACCCACGGCGTAGGCCTCGCCATCCTCACTCCCAGATGGATGAGATACATCCTGGCCAAGGATCCTTCAGTGGAATGGAGGTTCGTCCGGTTCTCAAGGAACGTCTGGGGCCTGGAAGGGGAGGATGAGCATCAGCTCGCCCTTGCGGGCATCGACGCCCTCGAGAAGTTCTTCAGGGACAACGGCATCACCATGAACCTGACCGATCTGGGAATCGGACCCGAGCACTTCGAGGACATGGCGGTCAAGGCCAACTACGGCGACAGGATGCTCAAGGCCTTCGTCCCCCTCGAAAAAGAGGATATAATCAAGATATACGAAGCCTGTCTTTAGAACGGTCCCCCAAGGGGAAAGGAGAAACTTATGAGCAAGGTAACTTATACCGCAACTGGCGACGCCTTCATCACCAGAAGGATCGCCGAAAAAGGCTATGACGGATACGACGAGGTCGTAAAGCTCATCAAGAGCCACGACGTCGCGTTCTCCAATCTTGAGATGACCTTCCACAACAAGGAAGGCGTCCCCGCGGCGGAGAGCGGCGGCACCTGGGCCATGGCCGATCCCAGATGCCTGGACGACATCAAGAAGATGGGCTTCAACATCTTCAACACCGCCAACAACCATTCCTGCGACTACAGCCACGGCGGACTTCTCGCCACCATCAAGTACCTCAACGAGAAGGACATGCCCTTCTGCGGCACCGGCGCCAATCTTGGCGACGCCTCAAAGCCCTGCTTCTTCGAAGCCAGCGGCCAGAGAGTGGCCCTGATCGGAGTCTGCTCCAGTTTCAAGACCTCAGCCATGGCTGGCGGCCAGACCGGAGATCTTCCCGGAAGACCCGGCCTCAATCCTCTCCGCCACAAGACCCATTACCATCTTGACAAGGAAAGGTTCGACCAGGTGGTCGAGCTGGCCAAGGTGACCAGGATCAACGCCGGCGCCGAGAGATCGGTCAGGACCGGCTACGGCAATCCTCCCCAGGAGGGGACCTTCGTCCTCGGAGGCATCTCCTTCATACTGGACGATCACTGCTGGATCGAGAGCGTTCCCAACGAGCAGGACATGAAGAGGATCGAGAAGGAGATCAGAGAGGCCAGGGAGGTCGCCGACATCGTCCTCGTATCCCTCCACGCCCACGAATGCGACGCTGACGACACCACCGTCCCGGCACAGTTCATCGAGACCTTCAGCCACAGGGTCATAGACGCCGGCGCCACCGCCATGATCGGCCACGGCCCCCACGAGATCAGGGGAGTCGAGCTCTACCACGGCGGAGTCATCTTCTACAGCCTCGGAAACTTCATCTTCGAGACCGAGACCGTCGAGTACCAGCCCTACGACGCCTACGCCAACAAGGGGATGCCTCTGGACACCAAGGTCGGTTCCTACATGCTCAACAGGACCAAGAACAGGACCTGCGGCTACATGACCATGAAGGAGATCTGGGAGGCCGTCATCGCGTCCTGGACCATCGAAGACAAGATGCTGACCGAAGTCAAGCTCTATCCCATCTCTCTGGGCTACGGCATGCCCTGGCCCCAGATGGGTCTTCCCAAGCTCAGCGGAGACGAGGACTTCCTGCGCAGGATGGCCGACCTCTCCAAGCCCTACGGCACCGAGATGGAAATCAAGGACGGAGTCGCGACCATTAAGCTTCAGTAGCATGCTGACATTCAGGCCTGCCGGTCTCCGGCGGGCCTTAGAGCGCGTTTCGGGCAGGGCGGGCAGCTGCCCTGATCCGGAGAAAAGGAGAGATATATGTACGACATTCTTCTTAAGAACGGCGTCGTCATGGACGGCACCGGCACAAGAGCATACAAGGCGGACGTTGCTGTCGCGGACGGAAGGATAGCCGAGGTGGCGGAGTCCATCGACGAAGGCCTTGCTTCCAACGTAGTTGACGTAACAGGTCTTACGGTCGCTCCCGGATTCATAGACATCCACTCCCATTCGGACATCTGCTTCATCTCCGACGACAGGGGAGAGGCCAAGATCTATCAGGGCGTGACCTCCGAGCTTTCAGGCCAGTGCGGCGGCTCCGTGTTCCCGAGCCTTCCAGAAAAGTTCGAAGCCCTGAAGGCCCAGGTCGGCAACTGCAGGAAGGGCAATTTCGCGGCCCATTCCTTCGAAGAGTTCCTAGAAGGCGTGGCGAAGCGTGGAGACAGGATGGGCACCAACCAGCTGCCTCTGGTGGGCCACGGGACCCTGAGAGCGGGAGTCGTGGGCTATGAGGACAGAAAAGCGACCCCCGAAGAAATGAAAAAGATGAGGGAGCTCCTCGCCGCAGACCTTAAGACCGGAGCCTGGGGGATGTCCCTGGGTCTGGGCTATACTCCCGGCCTTTCCGCCGATCAGGACGAGCTCTGCCAGCTCTCCCTTGAGATCGGTCCCGACGGCGGGATCATCACATCGCACATGAGAGATCAGGGCCTGGGCACTCCCAAGTCCCTGGAAGAGATGTTCAACATCTACCGCTACAGCGGGACCCACGTCCACATCGCCCATTTCAAGGCCACTGGAGCTGCCAGCCACGGAAAGGCTCCCCAGTGGGCGGCCATCGTCCACAGGGCCAGAGCCAACGGCGTCAACGTCACCGCCGACCTTTATCCCTATACCGCATCGTCCTCGGACATCACCAACTCCTTCCCCAAGTGGTCGATCATGGGCGGAAAGCAGAGGGCCATGGACGCCATGACCGGCGAGGAAAAGCCCAGGCTCATGAAGGAACTCAGCGAGACCTTCTCCGACGCTAAGGCCAAGACCCTGCTGGTTGTCCATACCTGCGGTGTTTTCCCCGAGATGGACGGAAAGACTCTCGACCAGATCGCTGAAGCCTGGAGCATGTCTCCGGCGGATGCCCTGGTAAAGCTGGCTTATGGTACCAAGACCCACGCCGCCTGCATCTCCTTCGGAATGTCCGAAGAGGACGTGGAGTACATGCTGGGGCAGAACGAGTTCTCCATCGGGTCGGACGGCTCCTGCCTGCCCCTCGATCCCGCTCTCAACGACGGCAAGCCTCATCCGAGAAACTTCGGGACCTTCCCCAGGTTCCTGAGGCTGAACAGGGAGAAGGGATTCTGCAGTCCGGAGCAGGCCATCAGAAGGATCACTGGCCAGTCTGCCGACTACATCGGTATAAAGGACAGGGGTTATATCAGGACTGGCCTTGTTGCAGACATAACGGTCCTCGACATGGAGAAGGTCACCGATAAGGCGACCTACACCGATCCCTTCCAGAAGCCTGAAGGTATCGTCCACGTGCTGATGGACGGCCAGTTCGCCGTAAAGGACGGCGTCCAGACCGAAAAGAGGCTGGGAAAGATCCTGCTTAGAAAATAGAACGAAACGCATCCCAATGCCGGAGCCCAGCTCCGGCTTTTTTGTCGATGAAGCATTGAATACATAGCGAGGGGTGGCGCAAGGAGGC
>JAFRQL010000163.1 GCA_017428655.1 Bacillota bacterium
CGTGATACCTGGCCCCCAGCTTGGGGAATACGTACACCCTGGGATCCTTTTCTTCGGCGGACGCAGGCTCAGACTCTCCCCTGAAGGGCCTGAACACAGTCGTCCTTACGCTGCTGGCCTTGCTCACGAAGCCCTTCACCGACGGCAGGGCGGTATCCTCACCTACTCTGGCTATGACCAGTCCGTCGATCCTGACGCCTCCGGGAAGGGGCATGTCCAGCTCCGAATAGAACCTGGGAAAGCCTGTGTCCGCCTGCTTCCACAGGATACCGCTCCTTTTGGATACCTCCCATGCTGCCCTCCAAGCCAGATTCCCGATCACAGTAACGTCTTCGCTGCTGTCCGTCGCGGCCCCCGCATCGATGCTTATGAGGGAGCACCGGGTCATCTCCCTTGTGATGTTCTCCTCTATGCCGATCTGGGCAGTGAGCATCAGCATCAGGGCGATGGCGATGATAAAGAACGGAAGGCAGATGGCCGCATCGACGATGATCGACCCGCTCCTACTTATATTTGTGCGTCTGCTCCACATACGCAGGTCCGTACACCAGTCCCATGATGCCATCAAGATACCTCTTTCTCGTAAATCCCGCCTTAAGATCAAACCCGTAGGAATAATCCCTGAAGGCAAATGACGCCCCGTCCGCAAGGGACACGTTCATCTCCATCACGTCCATGAGCCGGACGGCCTTTTCCTGCTCGGGGAGCAGCAGAAGAAGGAGCCTGAGATAGTCCCTGTAGCTCCCGTACCTCCCCACGGCCGCGGGGGCGGACGTTATCCTGCCTTTGTCCAGAAAGGACGTCAGGCTGGTCGCAAAATCCCCGGCGTTCTTAAGGAGGGGCACGACGGAGCCTTCGAAAAGAAGGTCTATGTCATGCTTAGTCTCTATCCCCGTCCATATCAGGGTAAGCGCAGCGGCTGTCACCGTCCGGGGAAGCAGCGGGAACAGCGCCGCGGCCCCTGAAACAGAGGACAGCAGCCTGGGCTCTGTCAGTATGCTGTAAAGATTCAGCGAGAACCTAAGGGCGTAAAGGCTGTTTCTGGCCAGCTTCTGGTTCAGGGAGTCGGACGAAGCTCCGTAAAGGATGTACTCGGTCTCAAGCTTTATATACGTATCGCTCCTGCTTTCCGCGGCGTCGGAGCAGTTGGCCAGGATGTATTCGCCCAGGGCTATGTTTCCCGCTCCCAGCTCCGCGATTCCTCCTGAAAACAGCAGAGATCCCCTGCCTTTTACCCCCAATTGGGCCGAAGGAAGCTTCTTCCTTACCGAAGCCGGTATGGACGTTCTGCTCACCGCAGGAGTTTTTCCCTCCTTGGACGCCTCCTTAAGCCTCTTCGACAGGGTCTTCGCCTGCTTTATCCTCTCCCGCTCCTCGCCCTCAGAGTCGTCATTTTGGATAGAAGCTCCCAGCTCGTCCAGCTTATCCAGCACCTCCGAAGCGCTGAGCCCCGAGGACAGCCTCTCCCCCGCGCCGTCGATGATCTCCTTAAGCATCGGAGCGTCTATCAGGTTCTCCGCGGCCTCAAGGGCACCGAGTTTTCTCACCTGCTCCAGGAAAAGATCGGTGTTGAGACCGGGGTACATCTCAGTGCTCACCGAAACGTCGGTGCACGCCATCTTCAGGGCGGCGGAAGACAAGGCAAGATCGGTGCGAAGGTAGAACGCCGCGATCTCGGAAAGCTCGTCTTCATAGGACCTCATCATGAAGATCCCGTACCGGTCGAAAAGCTCCTTTTTGTACTCAGAGAGCAGGGATCTTCCGGTTAGAAGGCACAGATCCTCAGCGCAGCTCTCTGCCGCCGCGGAAGCGCTGACCTCGGCGAAAGCAAGGCTCACCAGGATCATGGAGCCCAGGATCATCACCAGAAAGACCGAACTGAATCCTTTTTTCATCTCAAGACCCACCTTCCCCGCATGATGTCCTCCGTATCGACCATGCCGCCTTCACATTCAGCCCTCGCCTGTTCGGCGTGGACTGATGAAATCTCTATGACCCTGGAGCTCATGTCCGATCCCGCACGGATCAGCGCCGCCGAGATCAGTATTATCAGCGGCAGCACCAGAGCAGCCTCTATCACCGCGTTCCCCTGCTTTGCCTTCATCAGAACTTGGACCCGTTGAGGTTCTTGAAGACTCCGTTGACGAAGGACGTGATCTGGGTCTTGAAGATCAGGCCTAAGGTCACCGCGATGGCGATCAGTATGGCGACCTGGACCAGTTCCATCCCGCTTCTTCTCTTTAAAAGTTCATTTTTGATCCTAAGCTGTAATTCTTTCATGTTTCCTCCTTTGATCTTTGATCGGTCGATAAAAATGTGTGTTTCGAGTCTGGACGATAGTTTTATGAAGTCGGTTCGCCTTTTAATCGCTCTTCCGCCGGCCAGGCAAGCGGCGCTACATGGTCAAAAGCACGGGGCCTGCGGCAATGGCCAGCAGCGACGCCAGCAGAAGCATGAGAGGCATGCAGAGCTTCGTCTCGATCTCCTTTGCCCTCGCTTTTGCCCTGCTGAGCCTTGAATCGTGCATCCTGGCGCTCTCCGCCCTGAGCTTTTGCGAAAGTCCGCTCCCGTAGGTGCTGTTTTCCTTTATCAGGGACGCGAACCTTATGAGCTCCCTGCTCCCCGACGACACCGCGTACGAGTAGAATGCCTGCGGGAACGGGACGTTGGACGCCTCGCACCGCCTTTTGATATCCGCCATCGCCTTGTACAAAGGCCCCTTTTCTTCGGCACCGTCAGCCGTAAGCTCCGCGACAGCGGCGTCCGCCACGAGGCCTGCGTCAAGGTAAAGGATCAGCGCCGTCATCACGTCGGCAGTCTGCTCCTCGACGGCGGAGGCTCTTATCTTGAGCTTTCTTTCCAGTGCGCCGTACCTTCCGAGCCATATGACGGGGACCAGCATCAGCATAGCCAGGGCAGCCTCAGGCCCGGGACCGCTCTCCGCCTTCTTCCAGACGACGTCCATCCCCTTAAGATCTGACGGGAGCGCGACTGAGCTCTCATCGCCATCAGAGGCCAGTTCCTGCCTTACCGCAGAGACCTCGGCCTCTATCATTGCCGAAAGATCAGCCTCCGAAGGAACGAGGACGGCGCTGAAGGTCCTTTCTTCCGTATAGCCCTCCGCCATCATCACGCACTCAAGCTCGACCACGTCTCCGTCGGATGAGCCCATGAGCCTGACCCCGCCTTCATCGGAGATGATGGCGGGAGCGGAGGATCCCCAGCTGAGGAGCACTCCGTTCTCCCAGCTTTGAGGAAGGTCCAGATCTCCCCGCACCACGATCCTTCCCTGCTCGTCAAGGGAAAGCCTCTCTTTGAGCCACAGGCTGCAGCCCTCGAAAAGCTCCGCCGCCCTCTCCTCCGAGATGGCAGGTGGGGATATCTCAAATACCGCGGGAACCGTGAGGTCTCCCTCTTCCGTCACCAGCTCCGCCCGGGCGTCCACAGTTACTGCCGCCTCGCCGTACGCTGGTCGTTCGATCTCGGAGATCTCCTCCCCTCCGCTTTTTCCCAGAACGCTCACTGCAAGGATCAGGACGGCCGCGCCAAGGGCAAGGGCCGCCTGCCTTGCGCTCTTTCTGTCCACATCCTCAAGAGCGCCGAAGGCCTTGTCTTCAGGTCCCATGAGCCACCCGTAACGCATGACCTTCTGCCTTCCTAAAGAACAGACTTTTTCAGCGACCCGCTCCCTTATACCTCCGAGGTCCCTGAGCTTGAGCTTCATATGCTGACCTCCGAGATCTTAAGGCTCCAAAGGAGAGCTGCCGCCATCAGGCCTGCCGCCGCGGTCATGATGATCCTGCCCGCTATGGTCGTGTACAGCACCTCGATGTAGGAATAGGACAGTATATTCAGCATGATGAGCATGGCTACCGGCATGGCGGTGAGCACGGCGATATCCAGCTTTCTCTGGGCGGTCAGGGCCTTTAGCTCGTCATCGAAGGCGATCTTTTCCAGCAGCACCGCAGAACACTTCATGCAGACGTCCTCCAGGTCCCCTCCGCTCCTTCTGCAGATCCTGCAGGAGGACGCGAACTGGTTTATCTCTTCAAGACCGCTCCTCTTCGCGAGGCTGTCCCAGAGAAGGTCTATGTCTTCGTTCATCCTGCCGTAGCGGTAGGCCATCTCAGAGGCTTCACAGGCGATATCGCTCTCGCTGCCCCAGGAGGAAGCCAGCTGCCTGGAGGCCTCCTCCACCGCCTGAGGGAGCTGCCTTCCCGCAGAAACAGAGGACGATATCATGTACAGCATGTCCCTGAAGCCGGCAGAGAGTCTTTCAAGGGCTGCCCTGCGGTATCTCTCCTCCGCCAGCCTTTTCAGCGGGATGGATCCCAGGGCAAACACCAGCCCGGCGGCGATGCTCCTGTAAAACAGAAGACCCAGAAAGGCGAGGGAAAGAGACGATATGACATAATATTTTATTACGTCACTCATTCTCATTTTTAAAGATCTGTAATCCTTCATATTCCTCCTCGCCCCCTTTCATTATCAGTTTATATGTATCCCTGAGCCTGTTTCCCGTATGGACCAGCCCGTCCCTGGGCCTGTAAATGAACAATGGATTGATCTCATATCTTTCTCCCGAGACCCCGCAGAGCTCGCTGATCTCGATCACCCGCCTGTGGCCATCTCTGGTCCTTGCCAGATGGACCATCAGATCTATCCCCTCGGCGATCTGTGTCCTGACCACAGAGGAAGGCACGTCGGACCCGGTCCTCGCCATGGTCTCAAGCCTCACCAGCATGCCCGCCGTCGAATTGGCGTGGCCCGTGGAAAGGGAGCCGTCGTGGCCGGTGCTCATGGCGGCCAGCATGTCTATGACCTCCTCCCCTCTTACCTCGCCGACGATGATCCTGTCCGGCCTCATCCTCAGACTGGTCTTAATTAGCTTTTCCATCGGGACACCACCGCTTCCCCTGCTGCCCGCAGCCCTGGCCTCAAGCCTTACCAGGTTGGCGTGGCCTCTTATCTGAAGCTCGGCGGAATCCTCGATGACGACTATCCTCTCATCCCCGGGGATCCGGTCGGACAGTATATTTAAAAATGTAGTCTTTCCCGAACTGGTGCCCCCGCTGATGAAGATGTTGTAGCCGCACCTTACCATGAGGTCCAGGAACTCCGCCGCTTCTTGGGTGAGGTCCCCGTTTTCTATGAGCCTATCCATGGTGAGCCTCTCCTTTCCGAACTTTCTTATGGTCAGGATCGGGCCTCCTATGGCGATGGACGAGTGGACCGCGTTGATCCTTGAGCCGTCGGAGAGCCTGGCGTCCACTATAGGATTGAGATCGTTGATCTCCCTGCCTACCCTGGCGGCGAGCCTCTGGATGACCTGCTGGAGCCTCTCCGGGCTCTCAAAATACAGGTCGGTCTTCTCGGTGCGGCTCCCTTTCTCGACGAATATGTCTCGGCAGCCGTTGACCATGATCTCCGTCACCTGAGGATCGTCGGCCAGGTCCTGAAGGATCTCAAGCTCGCACCTTAAGGTGCAGAACACCTTTCTCACCAGGCCAGCTTTATCCCTGAATCTTAAGGACGCGGCCTCTTCGTCGGTCAGGAC
>JAFRQL010000164.1 GCA_017428655.1 Bacillota bacterium
GCCTTCTGGACCGTGAGCCTGACCTACAGGATAGGACCTGATCATACCAGAAAGCTGATGATGGCCGTCGGTATCATGCTGGCGGCTGTTTTTGTCCTGCAGAGTTTCCGATACAGCCTGGCTCCCCTGGGCTCTCTCAGCGAGAGGCTGTCGTGGTTCGCCTATTACGTTCCTTTTACCTTCATCCCCCTGCTCTCATTTCTTGCCGCTCTCAGCGTGGAGCGGGGATTTGACCGGTCGGGCTGGGAGCTTCCGCTGATCACGGCCTGCATCGTGCTGGATGCTCTGCTGCTCACCAACGACCTGCACCAATGGTTCCAGGTCTATACCGGCACCGACGGGAGGGGCGTAGTGCAGGCGGAGCCGGGACCGCTGTTTTATGCCGCAATGGCCTGGGTCGCCTTTTTCACCGCGGCCGCCATCGTGACCATATACAAGAGGCTGCGGGTCAGGGAGTTCAGGAGCAGGATCTGGATCCCAGCTCTCATTTCGGGGACCGGTATCTTCGTGACTTCGGTATGGGACGTATTCCTCGGGGACATGATCCAGTCAGCCTTTGGGATCAAGCCCTTCCGCGTCGGGGATCTGGTGCTCATCACGGTCATATTTTCGTGGGAATCGGTCTTCGCGTCGGGTCTGATCCCTTCCAACAGCGACTACGAGGGCCTGTTCTCTTCGATGAAGCTGGACGCCGTCATCTGCGGGGCAGGAGGCAGTCCGGCCTTAAGGTCCGCCGGATCGGTGATCAGCGATGAGCAGATCGAGCGGGCGGCCCCGGGCCCTTATACTGAGGGCGGTCTTCGCATAAGCAGCAGACCGATCAGAGGAGGCAGGATCGTCTGGGCCGACGATATCTCCGGCATCGAAAGGCTGAAAAAAGAGCTCTCGGAAGTCAGTTCGGAGCTGGAGGAATCGGTTGCCCTGCTGAGAAAAGAGGGAGAGATCGCCGACGAGCGGGCGGCTCTTTCGGCGAGAAAGGCGATCTACGAGGACATATATCTTCAGATGGAGCCGAGCCTTGCCCGGATCGGAAGGCATGCGTCAGCTGCTCGCGGCAGACGTGACCGATGAATACGCGGGGCTCCTGGAGGTCAGCGAGAAGAACCGCCAGTTGAGGGAACTGAGCGAAAGGCTCAGGGCGGCGGTGGGCGAGGCCGAGAGGCTATCGGTGGAAAAGGAGTATCTGGACGCCAAGATAAGGGTCCACAGCGGTCTGGGCGGCCTTCTTGCCGCCACCGCAAGGTTTATGCGGGCTGCGGGCGAAGAGCGGGCGTCCGGCCCGGTGCGGACCGATGAGACCGGAGGATCAGGCCGCTTTTCGGACAGGCAGAGGCTGGCAGAGCTGGCCTTGGAATGGGAGAGGCTCCCTTCAGCCCTCCTGGACCGGGAACCCTCCAGAAAGAGCAGTTATGAGGCTCTTATGAGGGCCGCGGAGGACGTGGGCATAAAGATCGTTTTAGACGGGGAGCTTCCTGAGAAGGAGCCCTTCAGGAGGGTGATGCTCACGGCCGTGGGCGAGTGCATAACCAACACCTTCCGCCACGCGGGGGGCGACGAGCTCCGCATAAGCTGGGACGGCAGCAGGGCGGAGCTCACCAATAACGGAAGTCCGCCGGAGGGACCGGTGGTGGAGAAGGGCGGTCTGGCTGATCTGAGGCGCCTTGCGGAGGGCGAGGGCGCGGTGATGACCATCGAGAGCAGCCCGGTGTTCAGGCTCGTCATCCATTGGTGACAGGCCCCAGTTAAAATGAGAAGGTCCGTGGCAGGGCTTCGGACAGAGGAAGACGATATGATATCACTTTTGCTTTGTTTTCTTGTGCTTTTGGCAGGCTACGCGGTCTACGGACGGTTCGTGGAGAGGATATTCTCCCCGGATGAAAGAAAAACTCCCGCTGTCCGCATAAATGACGGGGTCGACTTCGTCCCCATGAAGACCTGGAAGGCCTTTCTGATCCAGCTGCTCAACATCGCCGGCACCGGCCCGATCTTCGGAGCCCTGATGGGGGCGGTATTCGGCCCGGTGGTGCTGCTCTGGATAGTCTTCGGGGCCATACTTGGCGGCGCGGTCCACGACTACATGAGCGGGATGATAAGCGCAAGGAGCGACGGAGCCTCCATCGCTGAGCTCTCGGGGACCTACCTGGGCAAGGGCGCCAGGACCTTCATGAGGATCTTCTCGGTGGTCCTGCTGGTCCTTTGCGGCACCGTTTTCGTCACCAGCCCCGCGGGGCTTCTGGCAAGGCTCACTCCCGGGGCTTTGGACGGCACCTTCTGGGCGGTGGTCATCCTGATCTATTACCTGCTGGCGACCCTTCTTCCCATCGACAAGGTCATAGGCCGGTTCTATCCGGTGTTCGGAGTGCTGCTCATAGTCATGGCGACGGCCGTCATCGGCGGGATCGCATTTTCCGGGGGCAGGTTCGTCATTCCGGAGATCTCGCTGAAGGACCTTCATCCCGAGGGGACCCCGGTCTGGCCGTACATGTTCATTACCGTCGCCTGCGGCGCGGTCTCGGGCTTTCACGCCACCCAGTCGCCGATGATCGCAAAGTGCATCACCTCCGAAAAGGAGGGCAGGGTCATCTTTTACGGCGCCATGATCAGCGAGTCCGTCATCGCCCTCATATGGGCCTCGGCGGGAGCGGCCTATTACGGCGGCACCGCTCTTCTTAACCAGGCCCTGGCGGGGGGAGCCTCCAACGTGGTCTACGAGGTCTCCACCGGCGTTTTAGGCGCAGCGGGAGGGATCCTCGCCGTCGCGGGAGTCATCATCTGCCCGATCACCTCCGGGGACACCGCCTTCAGGAGCGCCCGGCTCATCCTGGCAGAGACCTTCGGCCTTCAGCAGTCGAAGATCAGGGATCGTCTGATTATAACCATCCCTCTGCTTGCCTGCGGCGGGCTCCTCACCTGGTTCGCGGTGACCGACGCCAGCGGTTTTCAGACCATCTGGCGCTACTTCTCCTGGAGCAATCAGACCCTGGCCATGATCGCCCTCTGGGTCAGCGCGGCCTATCTGCTCAAGCACGGCAAAGGACGCTTCTCTTCCCTGGTCTGCGCTCTTCCCGCGGCCTTCATGACCGCCGTCTGCGTCACCTACATACTCGCGGCGGACGAAGGCTTCCGCCTGGGAAGGACCTTTTCCTGCGCGGCCGGGATCGTATGCGCGGCAGGAGCTTTCTGCGTCTATCTGGCAAGGCTCTTCAAAAGGTCGGCGGAATAGGTGCGGGGCCAACTGCCTTCAGCCTGAAAAACTATATCTTTAGTTAGATGAAATGCGGGAGATAACGTCATATTCTATAACTAAAGTTAGTTATTTGGTGAAAGGTGCCTTCATGGAATACAGCGTGATGATCGTGGACGATCAGAGTATAGCGAGAAAATATTTCGAGTCCGTCGTCAAGGCGGCCCCGGATTTCAGCCTGCTCTATTCCCTGGATTCCGCGTCAGTGGCCCATATCTACTGCAGCAGATTTTCCATCGATCTGGTGATCATGGATATAGTCATGGCCGACGGCTCCAGCGGCATCGACGCGGCGGCCCGGATCAAGGAGATCTCCCCCTCGACCAGGATCCTAATGGTGACTTCGATGGCGGAGGGGCTCTTTCTCTCCCGCGCGAAGGAGGCCGGGGCGGACGGCTTCTGGTATAAGGACGACGAGGAGACCGAGCTTATCACCGCCATGCGGGATATCATGAGCGGGAAGCGGGTCTGGCCCGAGGGCTCCCCTGTCATAAGGATAGGCGACGCCCTGTCCAGCGAGCTCACCAGGGCCGAGATGGACGTGCTGAGGGAGATATCCACCGGGGCTTCCAACCAGCAGATCGCTGACCGGCTGGGGATAGAGACCGGAACGGTCAAGTCCCACATCAATCATCTTTTGAGAAAGACCGCCCTTAACAACCGCACGGAGCTTGCCATAGAGGCCAGGCTCAAGGGGCTGGTGGTGGGATCCGGCAGGCAGTGACGGGCAGGCCAGACCGCGGCCCGGCCTGCGAAGCGTATGCTACGCAGTCATAGTTCAATGGGACAGACCCCGCGGTTTGAAGCTGACTTAATTGTTAGTCAAAATTCATTTATTTCCGAAATCGTTTTCGCTCTTTTCGTAATTTCCGACGTGTTTTTGTTGACATGCACTGCGCAAATAAATATAATAATCCTTTGTCCGGCC
>JAFRQL010000165.1 GCA_017428655.1 Bacillota bacterium
CACCGACTACATGTATCTGGTCGAAAACGGCAGGAGCCTGATGATCGACAAGAGGACCGGAGCCTTCGTAAAGACCATCCCGGCGGAGATGGGGGACTTCACCGCCGCGGCAAACGGTTCCGTCTACACGGTAAAGGACGATGGGATCTGGCGGCTCTCGCCTTCCGGAGCCTTCACCAGGATCATCGCCTGCACCGCCCACGCCGGCTTTGAAAAGGCCGCCATGTTCGAAGGAAAGATCCACTTCGTCATGGAAAAGGACCTGGTCCTTCAGCGTGCGGTGTTCGATCCAAAGACCGAGAGCTTCACCGCCTCAGCCCTTCCCCAGAGCGGGCCTGCGGCAGCCACCGGCCTTCTCAAGGGCCGCTGCATCGGCGCGGATCCCTCAGGCCGCATCGTGATCTGGTACGACACCGGGACCGTCAGGTATTACGACCCCGACGGCACCTGCGGCGTCATCGCCTACAAGGGCGTCGGAAAGAACAAGAGCGTGGTCACCGCAAGGGACGAGACCGGGCTCATAAAGGCCGTGGTCCTGTCCTGGCAGGACAAGGGCTCCGGAAAGAACGGCGGCATCTACTACTGCTACACCGCCGTCTACGACCTCCAAAAGGGCAAGGTCGCCGTGAACAGCGAAAACAGCAGCTACTATTACCGCTACGATCCCTCCTGCGTGGCGCTGGCCGAGGCCGGGGGAGGGATCCTCAGGTTCACCTGCGGCCCGGGCCACTGCGACGTGTACATGTGGCCGGACGGGACCTATGCTGAGAGCGATCCGGCAGGGACGGTCTTCTACGACATGGAGGCGGAGACCTTCTCCTTCAGCTCCGGAGCCAAAGGCTGGAGATTCGCCGACCGAAGCGGAGGGCTCAACGCGGAGAGGATGCTCAGCAGGGGAGTCTCGCTGAACTATCTGGTGAAGAAGGCCGCGGATCCGGAGGCCTTGAAAGACCTTGCGGAGAGCAGGCTCCTGGGAAAAGGCGCGGATTACAGTTACGTTTTCAGCGTGGATCCGTCCCTTACCGCAGCTTCGGCTGCGTCGGCCGTGACGGAAGGGGGAGAGACCCTCGCCAGCCTGTCCCTCAAAACGAGCAAGGCCTCAGGCTCCCTCTCAAGGGCCATGACCCTTGACCCGTCCGCGACCTACTATTACGAATACGACACCGACGCGGGCCGGGACATCCTCAGCGTATCGGGCTCCGCGGTCAGGAGCCCGGGCTCCCTTTCACCAAGATACACGGTGACCGAGGAACACGTCGAAGACTTCTCAAAGGGGAGCATCGGCGGCTTCTTCACCGGCGACGCCTCCAACATCTCCTACTCCTACAGCTCGGGGAAGTTGGGAGCGGGAGGAGGCAGCTACGCGATGCCCGCGGGGGCCGAAGGCGGCATAAGCTTTACTATCCCCCAGGGGAAGCAGGCGGTCCTGTCCTTCAGGTTCGCCTATGCCGCTGCGGCGAAGGATCCGGCGGTGATCCTGGAAAAGGGGAGCAAGAAGACCGGATGGTCCCACGTTTTCAGGGGCGAGCTGGCCAGCGTGAACAGCAGGTCGTCGGGCACATATTACTTCGACGAGCTCATCGGCCCCGGGACCTACAGGCTGGGAAGAGATGAAGGGACCGGACTTTCCATCGACGATCTGACCGTCTCCTTCGTCGAACCGTCCTCTGCGGCGGTGCCATCGGGGACCTTCGCCCTGAAAAAGGAGAGCAGCGCGGAAAAGGAAGGCTCCGTCTATCACGTGACCGGCTCCTTCACCACCGCCCCGTCCACCCTGGGCTTTGCAGCGGTGTCCGGACTCGCCGAAGAGACCGTGACCGAAGGAACGTACACGACCCTGAAGAGGACAACGAACAGGAGCGGCGGCTGGTACGAGAGACTGACCTTCGCTCCTCCCGCCGGCATGAGGACGGTATATATCGAAGCCCTGGGCTCCAGCTCCGCCCCCTCAAAGGACGGTGATGTGGTCTTCGCCCTGGAGGACGCCCGCTTTGAGAATTACACCGACGGCGAGGACACCGACTGGTACGATACCGCATGGACCGTGCCTAGGGGAAAGACCTCCGTAAGGATGACCGCCAAGAGCAGGAGCCTTGATCCCGCGGGAGGCGGCAGCGGGTCCCTCGCGTCGTCGATCAAAGTCAGGACCGCCCACGCGCAGTTCGACAGCGTCCGGATCATATTCGCCCCAAAGAGCGGCGGCGCGGCGAAACTCTTCGACGAGGAGGCCTTCATGGTCAGCGGAGGCGAGGTGCTGGCGCCGTCGGCTGAGTCATCCGGCAGCACAGTCCTGTCCTTCGAGCCGGGGAAGGCCGGAACTACAAGGATCTCCGGTCTTCGGATCTACAGGATCGAGGACGGAGAGCGGGTCTATCTGACCGATACCGCCTTCACCGAGGAGCGGTACCTGACCGGATGGACCGCCAAGGACACGGAGGCGGTGATCGCAAAGGAAGAGGAAAAGCAGGACCAGCCCCGGACCGGCAGGATATATAAAAAAGGCGAAACGGTCCTCTATTCCTTCTCATACTATGACTACGAGGCCGATCCCCAAAAGGAGGGCTTCTACCGTTACACCCACGAGCCTCTCAACGACGGCCTGAACCCGATCTCCGGCCAGATCCTGACCGCCCCGGTCAGCAGATTCTACGTCGACGGAAAGTATACCGTCGAGCACTGGGTCACCGACAGGGCCGGCAGGGACTCGGGGATCACGGACTTTGACCGGACTTCGAACACCGCCTCCGCCGTCTTCTACATCCAGGGGACCCTGCCCGAGAATGAAGCTCCGGTGGTAAGGACCATCAGGACCAGCCCGGGGACCCTGAAGGCGGGGGACGGGTACAATATCGCCGTCAAGGTCGACGATCCGGACAAGGATATCCTGACCGTAAAGCTGGAGCTCTACCGGGACGGGGCGTCCGTCCCCGTCTTCACCGGGACAAAGACCAACGTCAGGCCGGGCAGCGGGGGAGCCTACGCGGAGCTCACCTTCACCGGCATCCCCGACGCGGAGGAGGGAGGCTACGAAGCGGTGGTGACCGTCAGCGACGGCGAGGCCTCGGCGATAAAGAACTACCTGTACGTGGTCAAGGTAAGGAACAGCCTGACCGGAGCGGTCACCCACACCGGCGACTGGGAGAACAACCGCCAGACCTACAATTTCAACAATTTCAAGGACAGAGGCAAGACCCTCTACATCTCCGATTTCGCCAGGTACAAGAGGCAGGACGCCCCGAGAAAGCGCGGGACCAACGTGTTCTGGGCGGGGGAGGCTCTGCAGCTCAACGCCCCGGTGGAAGGGAAGGCGGTCCGGGTGACGGCCTCCCTCAGCGGGACCTCCTGGTCGGCGTCCCTGAGAAGGACCGGCCAGTCGGGTACCAGCGACAATGTGGTCACCTGGTTTGAAGGAGAGCTCTGGGACAAGGGGATGATCGGAGGCCTTGCAAAGAACGGCCCCGAGCAGAGGACCGTGACCTTCACCGCCGTCTTTGAGGACGGGGAGACCCTGACCTATCCGGTGACCATCATCTTCGACGACGACGATCCCTACTGGATGCTCCACAGGGCCTACTGACCGGGCATGATCGCGGCGTACTGAACGGAAGTTTCTCGGCCCGCGGCGATGGAAACGCCATTTGCACGATATCAAAAAGTGAGCAGATCAAACATTATGCTCAAAAAAGTTTCCCATATCATATGCAAATAGTATAAAATAATGCTGTTGCGTTGGTCTAACCGGGGCTGCCTGCCCAGAGCAAAAGGATGCTCAGGGCCTTCCCGGAGGATCCTCCGCGGCAGCATGTTTTTTATGGAAAAGAAGCTAAGACATCAAAGGACCTTCGGCTTTCTCCTGAAGACCGCGGGTCCCGCAATCAAGCGCATATTCCGCTACGAATACGAGAGCCTCAGGGACGTCCCCGGCCCGTATCTTCTGCTCTGCAACCACAACACCGACCTGGACTGCGCCCTGGTCGCCATGGCCGCGGGAAAGCAGCTGTACTTCGTCGCTACCGAGAACATCCTGAGGATGGGCCTGCTGGGAAAGCTGGTCACCTCCCTGTTCGACCCCATCGTCCATTACAAGGGCGTCAGAGGCACGGCGACGGTGAGGGCGGTCATGAAGACCGTGAGGGACGGCAGCTCGGTCTGCATGTTCCCCGAAGGGAACCGGTCCTTCAACGGCCTGACCTGTCCCATACCCCCGGCGACGGGGAAGCTGGCCAGAAGCTGCGGGGCGTCGCTGGTGACCTACCGGCTCAGGGGAGGCTATCTCACCTGGCCCAGATGGGGAAGGGGCCTTCGAAAGGGAGCCATGAGGGGCGAGGTCGCGGGAGTCTACACCCACGAGGAGCTTGCCGCAATGACCCCGGAGCAGGTCAACGCCGTCATCGAGAGGGACCTTTTCGTCGACGCCTACGCCGACCAGAGAAAAGAGCCCGCGGCATTCAAGGGAAAGACCCCGGCGGAGAACATCGAATCCATGCTCTTCATGTGTCCCGGATGCGGAAGGATCGGGACCCTGCGCTCGGAGAAGGACAGGGTGCGCTGCTCCTGCGGCTGGAGCGCCGTCTACGATGAGTACGGAATGCTCAGGCCGGACGGAGGAGAAGCCCTCACCCTGACGGAGCTGGACGCCGCCCAAAACGAAAAGATAAAGGCGATGGCAGCGGCGGAACTGAACGCCGGGCCTGACGCTGAAATTCAGGGCGGAGCGGACCGTCCCGCTTCGGCCAGACCTCTGTTCTCTGACAAGGTGGCCTTAAGGATCGTCGGAGAAGATCATCAGACCGTGTCGGAAGAGCCTGTGGAGCTCAAGGCCTTCGCGGACCGCTTCGAGGCGGGCTCTCTCGTCATCCCCTTCGACGACGTGACCGGTCTTGCCATAAACCAGAGGAACCTGCTGCTCATCCACGGGGAGGGCATCAAAGGCCACGCGGAATTCTTCGCGGACCGGTCCTTCAGCGCGCTCAAGTATCTTTACCTGTTCCGGGCCGTCAAAGGCAGCGGGACCGGCATATTATA
>JAFRQL010000166.1 GCA_017428655.1 Bacillota bacterium
CCACTTCCGAAGAGGCCCAGAAGAAGAACACAGAGATAGTCAACAAGGTCATGGAGACCCTTAAGTCCATGGGCGTGGAGGAAAAGAGCATCCGCACCACGGGCTACGATCTCTATCCCCGTTACGACTATACTCCCGGCGAAAAGGAGAGGATCATCGGCTACACCCTGACAACTTCCGTCACGGTTGCCGATCAGGATCTGGACCGCGTCGGAAGCATCATCTCGGCCTGCATAAAGGCCGGTGCCAACAGGGTGAACAACGTCAGGTTCCTCTGCAGCGGTTACGACGAGGCCTATCTTCAGGCTCTGACCAAGGCCATGGAGGCTTCAAAACTCAAGGCTGATACCCTTGCCGCAGCTGCCGGCAGGACCCTGGCCGAGGCTGTCACCATCAGCGAAGGCTGGCAGGACACCTCCGCGAGATACGGCAGGAACGTCAGCGTTCCCATGGCAGCGGAGGAGGCCGCTTTCGACAGCGCCGCAGTATCGATGCAGCCCGGAGAGACCGAGATCACTGCCAACGTCACCGTGACCTACAGGATGAAATAGGAACCGCGAGATCGCCTGGGGATCTGGATACCGGTGTCATGCCGGAGCCGACCGGCCCATGAGCGGCTTCCCATCACAAGATAAACATACCCCCTCAAAGAGCTTAACGCTTTCTGAGGGGGTATCTTATGTTTCGAGTCTGGGCAGGCCCGGTCCGAAGGGCAGGGCTTCGAATCGTTCCGGCCGACGGCAGCGGACACCCTGCAGATTGACGGTTCCGGACCGTATAAGTCTTAAGGATAGACGGTATGACGCAGTTTGCTTTAACAGCAGGCGCCTGAGTTTGCTGTCTGTTCTGTTACTTTCCCAGCAGCCTGAACATGTTCTTCTTGTATGCCTCGACTCCCGGCTGATCGAAGGGGTCGACCCCCTGGATGTATCCGGAGATCCCGCAGGAGGCTTCGAAGAATGCGAACATCTCTCCCAGGGTGCGCTCGTCCGGGCTTTCGAAGACCAGCTCCGTCACCGGGACTCCGCCTTCCTCGTGGGCCTGCCTTACGCCTCTGGCAGCGGCTTCGAAGATCTCGGAGAAGGCCTTCCCGGCGGCGTAGTTGAGGCCGTCGGCGTTCTCTTCATCAAAGGGAAGGGCCATGTCATCTGCGGGACATTCAAAGCGGATGATGGTCTCCGCCAGGATCCGGCGTCCCTGCTGCATGTACTGGCCCAGGGAGTGAAGATCTGCGGTGAGCTCAAGGCTGGCGGGGAAGATGCCTCCCAGCTCCTTGCCCTCGCTCTCGCCGTAGAGCTGCTTCCACCATTCGGCGAAGAAGCGCATGTTCTCTCCGGGATAAGACAGGACCTCGATGAGCTTGCCGTCATTCTGCAGGGCCTGCCTTGCGGCGGCGTAGGTCAGGGCGTGGTTGGACTCGTCTTCGGAAAGGAAGAGGGACATGCCCTCGGCGGCTCCTTCAAGGATCTTCTCTGTGTCGATGCCTGCTGCCTCCATGGGCAGGAGCCCTACAGGGGTCAGCACCGAGTAGCGGCCTCCTATATCGTCGGGTATCACGAAGCACTCATAGTCCTCCCGGTCCGCCAGGCCCTTCAGGGCGCCCTTTGCCCTGTCTGTGGTACAGATTATCCGCCTGGCCGCTTCGGCCTTGCCCAGGGCCTTTTCCAGCCTCTGTCGAAGGATCCTGAAGGCGAGGGCGGGCTCAAGGGTGGTTCCGGACTTGGAGATCACGTTTAGAAAGACTTTTTTGTCTTCGGTGAGCCTGATGATCTGGGACAGGTCTTCGGGGCTGATGCCGTTGCCGGCGAAGTAGATCTGGGGCCTGTTTCCCGCATTGTGGCGGGGGCTCTTGAGAAGCTCGATGGCTGCCCTGGCTCCCAGATAGGAGCCTCCGATGCCTATGACGATCAGGGCGTCCGCCTCTTTTCTGATGCGGGCGGCACAGTCCCTGAGCCTCCGGTATTCCGCTTTGTCGTAGTCAAAGGGCAGGGTGGTCCAGCCTGTGAACTCCGAGCCTCTTCCGGTCTTTTCCTTAAGAGCCCTGGCGGCTTCCTTTGCTTTTGTCAGGTCCAGGTCCCTGAGACCTGCCGAGGTGATGTCTATCTTCATGTGTATGCCTTTCGTTGGTATGTATTTGGGAAGGAGCCTGCGGAGCGGGCGCTTTTCGCATCCGCCGCTGCGGGATCCTGATGTTATATCTTGCTTGCTCTGCGGACTAGCGCTTCATCATGGCGGCAAGGGCTGTCCCTTTGAGCACAGCGGCCTTTGACGAGGTCACGACGCAGCCAGTCCCGAGAGTCTTTTTGATGATGTCCGCCAGGGTGTGGTCGAAGTGTTCTCTTAGTGCCGGCATCCCGAAGTAGGTGGAGCCTTC
>JAFRQL010000167.1 GCA_017428655.1 Bacillota bacterium
AATGAGATGATCGCGTCCATGTTTTGGATCGCTCCTTTTTTCGTTAAGGATCGGGAGGAAGGGGTAAAAACGCTTTTCTATGGGAGCCTGCTGATGAGGCCGGACCCGTAGTCCCTGAGCCAGCGGCGGCAGTCGGTGTGGTCCGGGCAGTACGATGCGACCAGGGCCCAGAACCGGGGCGAATGGTCCATATGTCTTCGGTGGGCCAGCTCGTGGATGATCACGTAGTCCTGCACCCGGTCGGGAGCAAGCATGAGAAGGCAGTTGAGGTTGATGTTCCCCGCGCTGCTGCAGCTTCCCCAGCGGCTCTTCTGGGCGCGGACGGAGACCCTGCCGTAGGAGATCCCCATGACCTTTGCGAGCTCCGCGGTCCTCTTGGGGAGCTTGTCCCTGGCGGCCTTTTTCAGGACCTCCAGCTGGTCATCGGTCAAGGGAGGCGCGGTGTTCCCGCTGCCGTCCTTCCAGGCGGCCATGCGCTTTTTCTGAAGGCCGACGTGCCTTTCGATCCAGTCCTGCTTCTGGCGGACGAACCGGTCGATCTCGACGCTGCTCATGAACAGGGGCGCTCTGATGACAACCCTGCCGTCGGGCTTTACCTCCGCCGAGACCGTGCGCCTTCTGCTTCTTATGACCTCGTATCCGAAGGCTGATCTCATGTCAGATGACCATCCCGCCGTTGACGCCCAGCACCTGTCCGGTTATGAAGGACGCGTCCTCCGAGGCCAGGAAGGCTATGGCCTTCGCCGCCTCCTCAGGCTCTCCGATTCGCCCAAGAGGCGTCTCCTCGGCCAGCTCCCTCAGGGTCTCGGCCGAGAAATCCTTCATCATATCGGTCATTATGCAGCCGGGAGCCACGCAGTTGACCCGGATCCCCGAGGGACCCAGCTCCTTGGCCAGGGCCTTGGTGAAGCTGATGACGCCGCCCTTCGCCGCCGAGTAGACCGATTCGCAGGAGCCTCCCACCTGTCCCCACATGGAGGACACGTTGACGATGCTGCCCGACTTTCTTTCGATCATGGCAGGGATGAAGGCCCGGATCACCTGGTAGACCGACTTGAGGTCGCTGCCCTGGACCAGGTCCCACTGATCCTCGGTGACATCCTGGATCTGGGCGATCTGGGAAACGCCGGCGTTGTTGACGATGACGTCGGGGCAGCCCCAGGCTGAGATCAGGCGGTCCGCGAGGGCTTTTACCTCTTCGCCGCTCCTCAGGTCCGCCTTAAGGCAGATGACAAGTCCTTCCGCGGGGACGTCCCCTTCCTGAGCCCTGAGAATATCAACAGCCTCGGCGCGGGTCCTCTCCGCCTCTTCCTCTGACGTATTGTAGTGTATGCATACCCGGTATCCGCGGCGGGCGAGCTCCAGGGCCGCAGCCCTTCCGATGCCCTTCGCCGCCCCGGTGATCAGCGCAGTCTTTGCCATGGGGCCTCCTTTTGTTTGACGTTAAATTATATCATCTTTTGGGACGATAAAAATGTCAATATGGTCTTTGCATTTGTTATAATAATGGGCAATACGACCGCATTTCGGGGCTGGCCGCAGAGCCTTCCCGATGCAGAAAGGATATATCCTTGAACAGCACCAATATGACCAATACCGGCCGTCCGGCCTGGGTGGAGGTGGACCTGGGCGCCATCTCCAACAACATAGATATCATCCGGGACCATCTTTCCCCCGGCTGCACCCTCTGCGCCGTCGTCAAGGCCGACGCCTACGGACACGGCCTCAAGACCGTGGCCAACATGCTCCAGAAAAAAGGCGTGGACTGCTTCGCTGTCGCCACCGTTGAGGAGGGCATCGCCGTCCGCACCCTGACGGGAGACGCCATGATCATAGTCCTGAGCCTGGTCTGGCCCGGTCAGATCGAGACCGTCCTGGACTACGGCCTGGTGACCGGAGTCTCGGACCCTGAATACGCAAAAAGGCTCTCCGAAGCCGCCAGAGCCAGGGGGACCAGAGCAAAGGTCTTCGCCATGGTGGACACCGGCATGAGCCGCATAGGCTTCCTTTCGGAGGATCCCGATACCCCGGAAATGATCAGGAACATCGCGGGGCTGGAAGGCCTCGAGCTTTTGGGGCTGATGTCCCACTTCGCGGGCTCCAACGACGTGAGCCCCGAGGGCATCGCCTACACCGACATGCAGGAGCAGCGCTTTGCGGCTCTCAGGGAAAAGGTCCTCGCCGAAGGCGTCTCCCTCAGGATCTGCAGCATCTGCAACAGCTTTGCCGCCATGACCCGGCCCTCCGCCCACTACCAGCTGGTCAGGACCGGCGCCGTCATGTTCGGAAGCTACGTTGATACCTTAAAGCCCCGGTTCGGCTTCATGCCCGCCATGAGCGTAAAGGCTCTCGTGATGCATATAAAAACGGTCCCCGCAGGGACCGTCGTTGGCTATAACAGGATCAGCCGGGTCTCAAGGCCCAGCGTCATCGGCACCCTCAACCTGGGCTACGCCGACGGGATCCCCAGGAACTGGAGCGCCGGCACCGGCTACGTGCTGGTCAGGGGCTGCAGGGCACCGATCCTCGGGCCTCTCTGCATGGACCAGATGATGATCGATCTCACCGACGTGCCGGGGGCTTCCCTTTACGATGAGGCCGTCCTGATCGGAAGGGACGGGGATCTTGAGATCACCGCCGACGAGATGGGCGAAAAGACCGGAAGCTTCTTCGACACCATCGTCACCGCGGTGAGCCTCAGGCTGCCCTACGTGTACCTCAGCGGCAGCGGCGGCAGGTTCCCGGTGGTGAGGGGAAGGGACTGACCTGATCCGCCCTAATCGGCGGCCTTCTGCTCTTCGCTGTTTTCCGCAGAAGCGGGTTCGCTTGCCCTGACGTCCATATTTTCTACTAGAACGTCGATGGCCTTCTGGAGCTGGGTGTCGGCGATGTCGCCGTTCCTGTCGATGCCCAGAAGGGCGTTGAACTGCTCCTTGAGGGCCTTGATGGTGAAGTTGTCCAGGTTGCCGTAGGCGTAGGAGCCCGCCCTCTTCTGGACCTCTCTTAAAGCGTCCATGGTGGGCGCATCCATGATGCCGGTGCGCTCCACGTCATATCCCAGATAGTTGAGCCTCTGCTGGGCTGCCAGCACGTTGAGGCTCATGTCGCCCTCGTAGCAGC
>JAFRQL010000168.1 GCA_017428655.1 Bacillota bacterium
CAACGTCATCGCCCTGCAGTTCACGTCGCCGATCTTCGTCATGCTCTACAGCAGGTTCTTCTTCGGAAAGAAGACCAGGTAGATCGATATCATCGCCTGCATATTCGTCCTTGCGGGGGTGGTGATCTTCCTCATGGACAGCCTTCAGGCGGGCAATACCCTTGGCAACCTCATGGGCGTAGCGTCCGGAGCGACCTTCGCGGGAGTCTATCTCATGAACGAGGGGAAGGGCGCGAGCCCTCTGAGCTCCGTCCTTTTAGCGGATCTTTTGAGCTTCGTGATCAGCCTCCCGTGGCTGCTTAAGGCGGACTTCCGCTCCATACAGCCCTCTGCCTGGGCCGCGGTCATCGTCCTGGGGCTCATCCAGATGGGCCTTGCCTACGTATTCTTTACCGAAGGCATCAAAAAGACCCGTCCGGTCACCGCCAGCCTTCTCTCCGTCATCGAGGTCGTGCTCAATCCGGCTCTCGTCGCTGTTTTCCTGAAGGAGACCCTTTCGCCCATGTCCCTTGTCGGGGCCGTGGTGATCCTCCTGTCAGTCACCATATACAACGTCATATTAGTAAAGATGCCAAAGGACGAGACCTCCTTGGCGGATGAAAGGTGATATCCAATGGATGAAGCAAGACTCAAAAAAGAACGTTTATCTCTGGTGGCCGGCGGCATAATGGTGATGCTCGCCCAGCTGTCCATCAGCGCCAACTGCTTTTCCCTCTTCGTCATACCCATCTGCGAATCCCTGGGCTTCGCGAGGGGCGTATTCTCGTGGTGCCAGAGCTTTCTTTCCCTGGGAGGCGTTGCCGGCGCCCTGGTCAGCGGAAAGATCTTCAGCCGCTACGGGATAGTAAAGTGCATGAGGATCGCGGGGATCATGTCCACGAGCATCTACCTGACCCAGAGCTTCGCCAGCTCCATCCCTCAGTTCTACGTGATATATTTCCTCATCGGATTCTGCAACGTCTTCTGCACATCCATGCCTCTGTCGCTTCTCATAGGCGACCGCTTCACCGAAAAGCGCAATACGGTCATCGGGATAGTCATGATGGGGAGCGGTTTCGGGACCTCTCTCTTCAACAGGCTCGCCAGCAGCTTCATCCTTTCCTTCGGATGGAGGGGAGCGATCAGAGTGCTGGGATGCATCATGGCGGCGGTCTCGCTGATCTCGTATTTCGTCCTGATAAAAGAGACCCGCGCGGGTTCGGAGCCTCCCAAGGCTGCAAATGGCGCGGCTTCGGCCCAGACCGGTCCCTCAGAGCCCTTCTTTAAGGGAAAGAGGATCGCCATCGCCTTCCTCTGCACCATGATCTCCATCGCGGCGGGGACCTTCATGAGCACCCTCACCCCCCATCTTCAGGACATCGGCTTCTCCCAGAACTTCGCGGCCTCCGTCTATTCCGCGGCAATGCTGACCATGGCCTTCGGAAAGATCATGCACGGCGCCATCATCGACAAGTGGGGCGTCAGGGTCAGCAACAGCCTCATGATCATCACCGCCATGATAGGCCTGGTGGGATCCCTCACCTTCAAGTCGGCCTGGTATGCGGTCCTTTCCTGCATCGGTATGCTCTTCATCAGCTCCCTCGCGGTGGTCGGAGCGCCTGCCCTTGCCGAGGCCCTGGGAGGCCAGAGGAACAAGAAGTTCTTCGTCGGAAAGCTCAACGCCTTCATCAATCTGGGCTACTGCATAGGGCCCTTCATCTACGGCGCGGTCTACGACAGGGTAGGGACCTACGTTCCCATGTATTACGTAGCCCTGGGACTTCTGGGCATAAGCCTGGCCGGAGTCCTGATCCTGCTCCCCGGTAAGGCGGAGAGCCTGGCGGGAAAATAGTTTAGAGGGCCGGGATCGCGGCCCTGCGGTTCAAAACTATACCGGTCACATATCATAATGCAGCCTCAGGGCTGCATTTTTTTATGGGACTTCGAGCAAATACAGGGAAAAAATGAGATTCGCTGATGACATAATGATTTATATATGTTAGAATCAAGAAAACACTTGCTAACACAGCCAGCGGAGGATAAAAAATGAAAGACCTGTTGATCGGTATCGCCACCCTGATCGTCGCTCTCATCATCATCGGCACTCTGATCCTAGGAAGAGGAGAAGGCACCCTTCAGACCGTCATGACCGACAAGGTCACCGAGGGGATCCAGGCGGTCCAGGATCTTGACTTCACCACGACTCCCTGATATCCATGAAAGACCTTCTCGTTTCCGTC
>JAFRQL010000169.1 GCA_017428655.1 Bacillota bacterium
CCGACCGATCTTTCCCGCAGCATAAAGAAGAAGCACAGCAAGTACAAGGACAGGACCGAAGCCGGCCCCACCGCCGAGCAGGAGATCATTCAGGAAGCTCAGGCTACCGGCAGCGTCCTCATCGACGTCCCCATCACCCTTGCGGGCTTCTGCGAGCAGATCGAAAGAAGCACTTCTCAGGCCATCATGGCGCTGATGAAGATGGGCATCATGGCCAACATCAACCAGAACCTGGACGAAGAGACCGCTGTCCTTCTGGGCATGGAGCTGGGCGTCTCGGTCATGGTCAACCATAACGAAGAGATCGAAGAGGAGGAGGGCATCGACAGGTCCGCGGACAGAGAGTCCGATCTGGTCCCCAGAGCGCCCATCGTCACCGTCATGGGCCACGTAGACCACGGCAAGACCTCCCTCCTGGACGCTATAAGAAATACCAACGTGACCGCGGGAGAAGCCGGCGGCATCACCCAGCACATCGGTGCTTCCGAGATCGATGTCAACGGTCAGCACATCGTCTTCCTTGACACCCCGGGCCATGAGGCCTTCACCGCCATGCGCGCCAGAGGCGCCTACATCACCGACATCGCCGTGCTGGTAGTCGCGGCCGACGACTCGGTCATGCCCCAGACCATAGAATCCATCAGCCACGCCAAGGCCGCGGGAGTCCCCATCATCGTCGCCATCAACAAGATGGACAAGCCCAACGCCAACCCCGAGCTGGTCAAGGCAGATCTGGCCAACAACGGAGTCCTGGTCGAAGACTGGGGCGGCGACACCATCTGCGTGCCCGTCTCCGCCAAGACCGGCATGGGCATCCAGAACCTGCTGGAGATGATACTCATGCAGGCCGAGATGCTGGAGCTCAAGGCCAATCCCAACAGGCTGGCTATGGGCACCGTCATCGAAGCTAGACTGGACAAGACCAGAGGCCCCGTAGCGACCCTGCTGGTGACCAACGGGACTCTTCACACCGGTTCCGCCATAGTAGCGGGCATCGCCTCCGGCCGCGTCAGGGTCATGACCAACCCCAAGGGCGTCGTGATCAAGAAGGCCGGCCCCTCCAGAGCAGTCGAGATCACCGGACTTACCGACGTTCCCGAAGCCGGCGACGAGTTCTTCATGGTGAAGGACGAGAAGACCGCCCGCGAGATCTCCGAGAAGAGAAAGCTCAAGCTCAGAGAGGACGTCATGGCCAAGTCTTCGGCTGTCTCACTGGAGAAGCTCTTCAGCCAGCTGTCCGAGGGCGAGGTCAAGGATCTGAACCTGATCGTCAAGGCAGACGTCATGGGCTCTGTTGGCGCTCTGGAGCAGTCCCTGGAGAAGCTGCATAACGAGAACGTCAGGGTCAGGATCATCCACACCGGCGTCGGCGCCATCAACGAGAGCGACGTAATGCTGGCAAGCACCTCCAACGCGGTCATCATCGGCTTCAACGTCCGTCCGTCCTCCGCCGTTCAGGCGATGGCAGACCAGGAGGGCGTCGAGATCAGGACCTACAGGGTCATCTACGAGATCATCGACGATATCGAGGCCGCTATGAAGGGCATGCTGGATCCCGAGTTCAAGGAGGTCATCCTGGGCAAGATCGAGGTCCGCGAGACATTCAAGGTCAGCAATGTGGGCACCATCGCAGGCTCCTACGTCACCGAAGGAAAGATCACCCGCTCGGCCAAGCTCAGGCTGGTCCGCGACGGCATCGTGATCCACGAGGGCGAGATCGGATCCCTCAGAAGGTTCAAGGATGACGTCCGCGAGGTCGCCCAGGGCTTCGAGTGCGGTATCTCCATCGACAAATTCAACGATATCAAGGTCGGCGATATCATCGAGGCCTACACCATGGAAGAGGTCAAGAGGGACTAAACTATGGGAAGATCACACAGACCGGAGCGTCTTGCCGAAGAGATCAAGAAGATCATCGGCTCCATGCTCCTTACGGGAAAACTGAAGGATCCGCGGTTCCAGGGCATGATCGCGGTGAGCGGCGCAGACGTCTCAAGGGACGGCAGCTACGCCACCGTCTACGTCACAGCCATGGGCTACGATCCTTCCATGGACCTGTCTGACAGCGAGAAGCAGGGCATTCTGGACGCCTTCTCCCGCAGCCAGGGGTTCATCAGGAGCGAGCTTGGCAAAAACCTCAAGGTACGCCACGTTCCCGAGCTCATATTCAAGTTCGACAACTCCTTCGAATACGGCAAGAAGATGGACGCGCTGCTGGACAGCCTTGACATCAAGCCCGCCGAAGACGAGGAGAAGGACGAAGAGGATATCGAGGATATCTACAGGTAATGCGAGACTATTCCGAGATAATTAAACTTATAGAAGCGTCGGAGAGGATCCTGATCTTCACCCACGCCAATATGGACGGAGATGCCCTGGGTTCAGCCGGGGCTCTTTGCCGTTCTCTGAGGCAGATGGGAAAGCAGGCCGCCGTGCTTATCCAGCATCCGTGCCCGGAGTATCTGGCCTTTCTTGCCGGAGACTTCCTTGTGACCGAGGCACCCTTCGAGGCGGACCTTTCCGTCGCCGTGGACATGGGGTCCGACGGAAGGCTTGAAGGCCTTAAGGAGGCTTTCTACAAGGCTCCTGCCAGGCTCTGCATAGACCATCACGTGAGGACCGAGGACTTCTGCGAGATCTTCGTGGTGGATCCTTCGGCTGCAGCTGCCGGCTGCCTGGTCTACGAGCTCTTAAAGACCATGGGAGCTCCCATCGATCTTGAGACAGCAGGGCTTCTCTACGCCGCGGTGTGCACCGACACGGGAAGCTTCAGGTTCAGCAATACGGACCGGGAGGCCATGACCATGGCGGGAGAGCTGATAGGCATGGGCGTGGACAGCAGCGCCCTCTGTACCGCCCTTTTTGACAGCATACCCCTTTGCCAGCTGAAGCTTGAGAGCCTTATCATCGAAAGAGCAAGGCTCATCGCGGACGGCAGGGGCATAGTATCCTGGTGCACCGAAGAGGATTACAAGGCCTGCGGGGCTCTGGCCGAGCACGCCGAGACCGGCATCGACAGGCTCAGGAGCGTAAGGGGAGTCGAGGCCGCCGCCCTGATCAAGGAGAGGGACGGAGCCTTCAAGCTCAGCCTTCGTTCAAAGACCTGCGCCGACGTTAGAAGCGTCGCTTCCCGTTTCGGCGGTGGAGGCCACCTGATGGCCGCGGGAGCTACCCTTGAGATGCCGCTGGAAGAGGCCGTGAGCAGAGTAAGTAAGGCTCTAGAAGAGGAGCTTTCCCGCTGCTTCGGTCTATCTACTGAAAGCGGCAGGTAGACCGCCATGGACGGTTTCCTTCGCATAAACAAACCTGCCGGAATGAGCTCCAGCGACGTCGTCATGAACGTCCGAAGGCTCACCAAGGAAAAGAAGGCGGGCCATACGGGGACCCTCGATCCCAACGCCTGCGGCCTTCTGGTCGTCGCCCTTGGCAGGGCGTCAAGGCTCATCGAATACATGGACAGCGCGGCCAAGGTCTACCGCTGCCGGGCAGTTTTGGGCCTTGCCACCGACACCCACGATGTGTGGGGGACCGCTGTCCGGGATATCCGGGGATGCTTCGAGATGCCTTCCGAAGACGACGTAGCCGACGCTCTCACCGCCCTTGAAGGGCAGATAAGCCAGGTGCCGTCCAGGTATTCCGCCATCAGGCAGGACGGAAAGAGGCTCTACGAGCTTGCCCGCGAGGGCAGAGAGGTCCGGGCGAAGGAGAGGCAGATCGGAGTCTTCATGACTTCTCTGATCGACTTTGATCCGGCGTCCGGGGAGTTCTTCTTCGACGTCAGGTGCTCTTCGGGCACGTACGTCAGGACCCTCTGCGATATGGCGGGGGAGATCCTGGGATGCGGAGCTTCCATGAGCGCTCTTCTGAGGCTCGAGACCTGCGGCTTTGCCCTTGAGGACTCGGTCACATTGGAAGAACTGGCGGAGATGAGCCCGGAAGACGTCAGATCGGTCCTTGCTCCCTGCGAGGCCGCCGTGTCGGAGCTTCCCAGATGCGAGCTTGCCGATGACGAGAGAGCATCCAGGTTTCTCACAGGCCTGGGGTTCAACGAGGATCAGTGCATCTTCCCCGGAGAGGGGGCAATTCCCGGACTTGCGGTGAGCGTCTGGAAGGACGGCAGGTTCCTCGGGACCGCCATGCCTCTGATGGAGAGCGGAAGGCTTTATTTCAGCCCTGGGAAGGTCTTCTCGTAGAAGGAGCCTGTTCAGGCTGCCAGTCCCGGCTTCGGGCTTCGCGCCAACTGATATTATATTCAACAGAAAGAAAGATATGATCATTTACCAATCGTTTGACGAGATAGATATCAAGGGCCCTGTGTGCCTTGCCATGGGCAACTTCGACGGGGTCCATCCCGGCCACAGGTCTCTCATTGAAAAGTGCGTTCAGGTCGCAGGTGAAAGGGGCTGGACTCCCGCCGTCTTCACCTTCAGCGAGCTCACCGCCAACGCGGTCAGCGGGAGCAGGGCGGTTAAGTCCCTGATCCCCCAGGCCGAAAAGGTCAGGATCCTTGAAGATCTGGGGATCAAGGTCATGATCTCCGTGCCCTTCACCAAGGATATCATGGAGCTCAGCGCGGGAGACTTTATAGAGAAGCTGGTCTCCCGGATGGAGCTCAGGCACGCGGTCTGCGGCTTCAACTTCCGCTTCGGATACAAGGCCCAGGGCACGGCCAGCTTTCTTTCCGGCATGGGCATGGTCTTCGGATTCGAGACCCGCATAGTCCCCGAGGTCAGGATAGGCGGAAAGACCGTTTCCAGCACACTGCTGAGGCAGACCCTTGCCGAAGGAGACCTCAAGGCTTACTCCGAGTACGCGGAAAAGGACTTTTATCTCACTTCGGACGTCCTGAGCCTGCCGAAGAAGGGGGAAAACGTCCTGAGGTTCGACATCTCTTCCGATCAGGCCCTTCCTCCCACCGGCTCCTACCGGATGATGTACGAGGGCGGGAGCGTGTCCCAGCTGGTCAGCGGGGTCATCGCGTCGGACGACGGCGTCAGCTCCCTGTATCTCGACTGCGATGAGCCTCTCCCCGGAATGATCGAAAACGACGGAAAACTGAGCCTGTTCAGACTTGAATTTGTATAGGAGGTAACGATAAAATGAAATATGTCAACGGATTCAATATCAACGTGACCGGCAACGAATGCTTCATAACGTTCCTTCAGAACATCCCCAAGGGTGAGACCAAGGTCACCGAAGAGGTGGAGGGACTGGTCATGAACGAAAGGACCGCGCGCCAGCTTTATACCGCGCTGACACAGGTCTATTCCAAGATCGACGCCGACCGCAGGGCGATGAAGGAGGGGACCTCTGAAAACAGCGGGATAGTTTCGTAATTTTATCTTTACAGTCAGCCCCGGCTGTGGTATTCTATACAAGCTGTTTTTATAACTATACCTCTGACACGGTCCTGCGACCCTCCGGCGCACAGCCTTGTCATTGGCGGATCAAAGAAAAGGAGAAAACCATGATCACGACAGAAAAGAAGCAGGAGATCATCAACGAGTACGCTACTCACGCAGGCGACACCGGTTCCCCCGAGGTACAGGTCGCTATCCTCACCTACAGGATCAACGATCTCAACGAGCACCTCAAGGTCAACCAGAAGGACTTCCATTCCAGAAGGGGTCTGCTGAAGATGGTCGGTAAGAGAAGAAATCTTCTCGCCTATCTCAGAGAGAAGGACATCGAGCGCTACAGAAGCCTTATCGCACGCCTCAACCTGAGAAAGTAAGCTTAAGTCTTAAAGCGGGGCGTAAAAAGCCCCGCTCGTATTTTATTTCTAAAAGAAGAAGGGCCGGGCTTGAGAATAAAGGGCACTGGACGGCAGCGCCTTTCATTGTCAAGCCGGACCTTGAAGAAAGCATCTGAAAGGAAAAGCAATGAGATACCAGGATTACAGGACCTTCAGGACCGCCGTCGGAGGCAGGCTCCTCGAGGTCGAGCTCGGCAAGGTCGCCGAGCAGGCCAACGGCCAGTGCGTCGTCCGCTACGGCGACACCATGGTGAGCTGCACCGCCACCATGTCCAAATCCCCCCGCGAGGGCATAGACTTCTTCCCCCTGTCCTGCGACTTTGAGGAGAAGATGTACTCCGTCGGAAAGTTCCCCGGCGGCTTCATCAAGAGAGAGGGCAGGCCCTCCGAAAAGGCCATCCTCTTCTCCAGGCTCATGGACAGACCTCTTCGTCCGCTCTTCCCCACGGGGTTCTACAACGACGTTGAAGTCACCGCCACCAGCTGGAGCGTTGACCCCGACTGCGCCCCCGAGATCTGCGCTATGATCGGTTCCTCCATCGCCATCGCCACCTCCGACATCCCCTGGGACGGCCCCACCGGTTCCGTGGTGGTAGGCAGGGTAGACGGCAGGTTCGTCATCAACCCCACTCTCGAGCAGAGAGAAAAGTCCGACATCAGCATGTACGTCGCGGGCACCAAGGAAGCCATCATGATGGTGGAAGCCGGCGCCAAGGAAGTCCCCGAGGAAGAGATGCTGGACGCCATCCTCTTCGGCCATGAAGAGATCAAGAAGATCGTTGCCTTCATCGACGAGATCGTCGCCGAGGTTGGCAAGCCCAAGATGGAGATCACCCTCTGGAAGCCCGACGCCGAGATCGACGCCGCTGTCAGAGAGTACGCGGTAAAGAAGATGCACGACGCTATCCTGACCAAGGACAAGCTGGAGCGTCTTGACAATATGGACGCCGTCGAGACCGAGACCAAGGAGCATTTCGCGGAGATCTATCCCGAAGGCGGCAAGGACATCGACGCAGTCCTCTACAACATCACCAAGGAGCAGGTCCGCGGGATGATCCTCGACGAGGGCATACGTCCGGACAACAGAAAGCTCGACGAGATCCGTCCCGTCTGGTGTGAGACCGGTCTTCTTCCCAGAGCCCACGGAAGCGGCCTCTTCAAGAGAGGTCAGACTCAGGTCATGTCCGTCGTGACTCTGGCTCCCCTCAGCGAAGCACAGGTCCTCGAAGGCATCATCACCGAAGAGACCGAGAAGCGCTACATGCATCAGTACAACTTCCCCGGCTACTGCACCGGCGAAGCCAAGCCCCTCAGGAGCCCCGGCAGAAGAGAGATCGGCCACGGCGCCCTCGCAGAGAGAGCTCTGCTGCCCGTGATCCCCTCCGTTGAGGACTTCCCCTATGCACTGAGAGTTGTCTCCGAAGTCCTCTCCAGCAACGGTTCTTCCTCCATGGCATCCACCTGCGGAAGCTGCCTTGCTCTGATGGACGCAGGCGTTCCCATCAAGGCTCCCGTAGCCGGCATCGCCATGGGCCTCATCGAGAGAGTTGAGGAAGACGGTTCCAGCCGCTTCGCCATCCTCTCCGACATCCAGGGCATGGAAGACTTCCTGGGCGACATGGACTTCAAGGTCACCGGAACCTCCGTCGGCGTCACCGCCATCCAGATGGACATCAAGGTCCACGG
>JAFRQL010000170.1 GCA_017428655.1 Bacillota bacterium
GAGAGCCCTCTTCCGCAGAACTTCATGTAGCTCTCCTTGACCGTCCAGATCGATAGGAACTCTCTCTTCCATTCGGAAGAGCCCTGTTCAAGGGCGGAAAGATACCTCTGCTCCAGCGGATGGAGGGCCTTGACCACCGAAGGCTTCACCGTCCGGCCCTTCTCTTCCGCATCTATGCCCACCGGGCAGCCCGCGACGCAGACCAGTATCCACCTTCTTGTGTCGCTGACCGAGACGAAGAGCCCGCTGGCGGAGCCGTCTTCTCTGGTCAGCACCGGGGCTCCGCTGTCCAGATGGCCGCAGACTATCCCTTCGGCGCCCATGTCCGCCAGGGCCGCCGAGACCACCGGCCCGGAGGAGCACATCCTCCCCTTCTGCTTTTCGGCGTAATATATAGTTATCTCTTCATAAGGACACATTTGCAAAATCTCTTGAAAACTAAGCTTTTCGTTAATATAATTAACTTGATGAGATCTTCACGGGAACATATACGGAGGTCGATCATGGAATACCGTTCAAAATTCGATTCACCAGCCAACGACAGCCTTTTCAGGGCCATTCTGAGCCTTGAGACCACCGAGGAATGCTACCGCTTTTTCGAGGACCTGATGACAATCAAGGAGCTTCAGGACATCTCCCAGCGCTGGCAGGTCGCCCGGATGCTGGACAGCGGAAAGACCTACAACGAGATCGCCGCCCTGACCAAGGCCAGCGCCGCGACCATCAGCAGGGTGAGCAAGTGCCTCACCTACGGAGCCGAGGGCTACACCTCCATGCTCAAAAAACTCAAGGCGGAAGACGAAAAGGAAGAGGCTTCCGAGGAAAAAGGCAAAGCCTGACCGCCAGCCGCCATCCCCAAATGACGATCATGCCCGGCCCATAGGGGCCGGGCTTTTGTTTTCTATTTCATCTTCTTAAGCAGATCGACGGCCTTGTCCAGCTGCCTGTCGTCCACCAGCCAGCCCTGCTCGTCGTAGCAGTCCTCGGTGAGATCGACCACGTAGTCAGGAGTGATGCCGACCTTGTGGATCACGCTGCCGCTCGGGGAAAAATACTGCATTATGGTCAGCTTCACCGCGCTGCCGTCGGCCAGGGCCTTGACCTCCTGGATTATGCCCTTGCCGTAGCTCTTGGAGCCCACGATGAGGCCCTCGCCGTTGTCCTGGATGCCCGCAGCCATGATCTCTGAGGCCGAAGCGGTGTAACCGTTGATCAGTATGACGTAGGGGAGCTTGGTCCTTCCGTCCTCGGTGGTATAGTAATCCCGGTTCCCGTTCCTGTCCTCGGTGTAGACCACGGTCCCCTTGTCCATGAGCTCGTCAGCCACCTTGATGCAGCTGGTGACCAGACCGCCTCCGTTGTCCCGAAGATCGATGACCAGGCCTCTGGCGCCCTGACCCTCGATCTCCTTAAGGGCCTTCATGAAATCGTCGTAGGTGGGATTTTCGAAATTGCTGATGGAAATGTAGCCTATGCCGCCGTCCAGCATGCGGCTGGAGACGGTCTTGGAGAGGATCCTTGCCCTGGTCAGGGTGAAATCCAGGATCTGGTCGCCCCTTACTATCGTAAGGACCACCTGGGTCCCCGCCTCGCCTCTAACGTTGGCCGCGCAGATGTCCAGCTGGGAGCCGGAATACTCAACCCCGTCCACCTTCCATATGATGTCTCCGACCATTATGCCCGAATCCCAGGCGGGAGCGTCCTCGGTGAGGGCTGCCGCGTAGACGAACCTGCCGTCCTCGGTGACGGACATGGTGATCCCGACCCCGGAATAATCTCCGGTGGTGGAGATGGTCAGCTGCTCGTACTCGCTGCTGTTCATGTAGGCGCTGTACCTGTCGTCCAGAGCCTCGAACATGCCGTAGTACATGCCCTCGGTCAGATCCTCCTCGGGGACCGGCTGGTAGAACCTTTCGCCGATATAATCCTTCAGGCTCTCTGCTTTGGCGTATTTGCGGGCGATGTCGACGAGACCGTCGTAATCGCTTCTCGAGATCCTGACCATGCCCCCGCTGTCCTCCATGTACATGCATGCGAAGAAGCCTCCGATGCAGCCAAGAAGGATCAGGGCGGCTATAAGTATGACAAGAACGAACTTTCTGATCTGGATCATGATCAGGCTCCTTTTATATCCCTCACTATCAGCTGGAGCTTTTCGCTCCCGCCGAACTCGTTGATGCTCAGCTCACCGCAGACGTCGGCCCTGCCCTCCGAGAGCAGTCCGAAGAATTCGTCGGCCCTTCTGAAGAGGACGCAGTCCACCGGCACGCCGTCGGCCCCGGTAAGGGTGAACCTCAGGTGCTGACCCTCCTGGCCCATGCGCCTCAGACCGCTGACTGAGCCGCCGCTTATGCTGAACAGCGGCCTCATGTTGGCCTCGCCGTAGGGTTCAAGGAGCTGGAGGGTGCGGACGAAGCCGAGGGATTTCTCATCCGGGCTCAGTTCCTTTTCGATGAGCAGCTTCTCGGTGAGAAGACCTGGGTCCTTTTCGACCAGCCTGCGCATCTCCTCCTGAAGGCCGTCTCTCAAGCTCTGCAGTCCCTCCGGAGGCATGGTGAGGCCGCAGGCCCCGGCGTGTCCTCCGTATCTTGAGAAAAGGCTGCTCTGGGTGCTCAAAAGCTCATATATGTTCACTCCGGGGATGGATCTTCCGGTCCCCTTGAGGAGCCCGCCTTCGCAGGGAGTAACGATGCAGACGGGCCTGTAGAGGCTTTCCTTTATGTTGCCCGCCACGATGCCGGCCACGCCCTCGTGGGCGCCTTCGGCCAGTATCACCGGAAAGAGCTCGCCGCAGTCCTCCTCCTGAAGTGCCCTGCTGCAGATGGTCCAGGTCTTCTCCTGCTCGGCCTTCCGCTCCAGGTTCATCTCCTTCATGGCGTTGGCGGCGGCCTCCAGGTCCTCGCACCTTCCGCCGTCCTGCCTTATGCCGCTGAAGAGCTCGACCCCCATGGAGGCCGATCCCATCCTGCCCAGAGCGTTGATGTTCGGGGCGATCAGATAGGCGATCCTGTCCGAATCTATGGGCTTGTCCCCGTAGTCAAGCACCCTGAGAAGGGTGGCGAGGCCCGGCCTGCACCTTCTGTTGATGAAGTCCAGACCGTATTTGACCAGGGTCCTGTTCTCGTCCAGAAGGGGCACCACGTCGGCCACCGTGGAGATGGCGACAAGGTCCAACTGGGCGTTGAGCAGGCTCTTGGGGAACCTTTCGTCCCCTCTCGCCGCCAGGGTCCTCTGAAGGGCCTGGGCCAGCTTGAAGGCGACGCCGCATCCGGACAGCTGGCTGAAGGGGTACCTGCTGCAAGCCCTCTTGGGGTTGATGAACAGGCAGCCCAGATCCACGGTCTCGTCCGGAGTATGGTGGTCCGTCACTATGACGTCCATCCCCAGCTGCCTGGCGTAGGCCAGTTCCTCGGGCGAGGTGCTCCCGCAGTCCACGGTGATCAGCAGCTTGGCTCCGGTCTTTGCGACCTTGTCCACCGCGGCCATGTTAAGGCCGTAGCCGTCCACGAACCGGGAGGGCACGTAGTAGGTCAGATCGGTGAAGATCCTCCCCAGGACGCCCACAAGAAGAGACGTCGACGTGACACCGTCGGCGTCGTAATCTCCGTATATGCAGACCTTGCAGCCGCTCTCCGCAGCCTTCAGTATCTTATCGACGGCTTCGCCCATATCGGGAAGAAGGAAGGGATCGTAGGTGGTCCTGGGCCTGGGGGAAAGGAAGTCCTCCATGGCGTCGTCGGCCACTCCCCGCCTTCTCATTATCCCGGCCACCGCAGGATCTATACCCTGCGGGGCGGGAGCGGAGCCGCTGTCTTTATCTAGTATTATCCATTCAGCCATTACTTGGAAACGTATTCGAGAGGATTCTTGTACTCGCCGTTGACGCGGACCTCGAAGTGCAGATGGGGCCCGGTGGACATGCCTGTGGAGCCGACCAGGGCGATGACCTGTCCTCTCTTTACCTTGGCGCCCTTGCTGACCAGCAGCTTGCTGGCGTGGGCATACAGGGTGACGATGCCGCCGCCGTGGTCGATCATGACCATGTAGCCGTAGCCGCTGTTATAGCAGGCGCTGATGACGGTGCCGCCGTTGGCAGCCAGGATGTTGGTCCCGGAGGCCGCGGCGATATCGATGCC
>JAFRQL010000013.1 GCA_017428655.1 Bacillota bacterium
AACGCGGCCGGCCAAAAGGCAGCAAAAACAAACCGAAATCAAACGATACTGCCGCCGGTCAGAGCTGACGCTCTGCCGGTCGGCACTCACCAACAACCACTGACTATACACCGTATAGTCTAACTGGTTGGGAAAGTACTAATTAATGATATTGATTTATTTTTATCAAAATTATTTAATAGACTCAACCACCTAAAGCGTTCTTGTAACATTTGTACCGATCCAAGAAAACAAAAAGCAACATTTGTTACTTTGCGCATTCATCCACTCACTTACTTGACTATTAATTAGTTTTAACTCATACTTCAATATAAAAGTAGTGATCTTGCGCCAGAACACATAATAGTAACGGAGAATGACAAATGCTGCCTGATCTTGCGCTCTATTCGACATCATATCTTTCGGAAAAGACTCTCTCCATATTGTTTGAAGGCTGCGAAGAGATTACTCTTCGTAAAAACGAACTGGTCTACGTACCCGGTGATCAATGCCGCAACATATATCTCGTTACAAAGGGCAAACTTATGACTTATAAATTCGCCCATGACGGAAAACAGATATTCGACAGCATCTACAGAGAGAACAGTACCGTCGGTTTCAGGGATTCCTTCTCATCGTCCCAGCACATGGCATATTGCAAAGTACTTGAAGATGCAGTCCTGCTTCAGTGTCCAATACAACTCTTCATTGAAAGAGCAAATAAGAACCTGCTGTGGGTGGAGATAGTACAGGGCGAGATGAAGAAAACCACTCAGGGTATAAGACCGTACAAAACAGCATCCAAAGAAGAGCTCTTCCACCGCATCAGGATAATGGAGAATGAGGGCCTGACTCAAAATGAGATGGCCATGATCCTGGGATATTCAAGGGTCCAGATAACAAGGCTCGTCAACGAGATGTATCACAGTAAAAAGACCGAGTAAAAAACGGCGCAGCTTCTGGGCGTGCGCCGTAGATGATCTCTTAAATCTATAGAGTTATCAGGCCTGGCTTCCATTCAAGGGAGCCGGTCTTTATTTATACCCGTCCGTCATGACGCGCATGACCACCCGGTAGCAGGCCGCCAGCTCGTCCAGTTCGAGGTACTCGTCGGTGGTGTGGCACTTGTACATCCCGGTGGAGATGCCCGTGCACTCGTAGCCCTTGCCGCAGAGGATATTGCAGTCCCCTCCTCCGCCGGCGGGGATATACCGGGGCTCGATGCCGTCCTCATTGAATTCGAACCGCTTCTCCATTTGTCCTTCCTTTCCGCATGAGCGATGTGAGTTGGATGAGTTTACGGGGTATGGGTCTTATTCGAATTTGATATTGAGCGTCTCGTTTCCGGAATACTTGGTGAACATGGTCTTCCCATCGAATTCGGTGACGGTCCAGCCGTGGTCCTTCGTGCTGGCCTTGCCTGTGACCACAGCCTGCATCATGCCGCCGCTTAAGAACGAGATCTTCACCGATCCGGTGCCCTTGGCGATCCCGGCCGCCATATTAACCTGGCGCAGCCTGGTCTCGGCCGATGCCTCATGCCTGATAGTCGCAGTCTTGTCCAGCGACACGACCATGTCGTTGCCTTCCCTGTACCAGATGTTGGAGTCGGAAGAGAATTCCTTGGCGTCCAGGCATTCCGCGAAGCAGATCCTGGCGCCCAGGCTCCCCGCCACGTCCTTGTCGTACAGGGGGAAATCGGAGGACGTCATGGCGCTGCTGACCTTGAACCCGCCCTCCAGCAGGGCTCCCTCGGCCCTGGCAGTCTGTTTTATGACCGCCGCGCTGGCAAGGGACATCTGGTCCTCCCTGCAGAATACGTAGCCGTTGGTCCTCCTGAAGCTCTCGGCGTTCTGGAGCACCGATCTGGCGCCCACGTCGCTCTGGTAGCAGAAATCGCAGTGATAGAAGAGGCTCATGGGCATCCGGTATTTGGCCGACATGTCGGATCTCTCGTAGGGAGTGTAGAGCAGCACCCCGTTGTTCTGGATCAGGAGGGTCTCCTTTCCGCCGTCCACCAGGAAGAACGGCAGGTCGACCACGTTCTCCTCGGCATACTGGGGAGGAGTCACGAAGCCGTCGGCGGAGGCAAAGCCCGACTGCCACAGGAGCCCGGCGTTCCAGATGGAAAGCTGGGTCTGGGTCTCCGAGGCCGCGCTGGTATACCAGGTGTGCTGGTTGGCTCCCGTGAGGGAAAGATCGACGTTGTACACATCCTCCAGGGCCTTCCTGTGGGCCGCCAGCTCCCAGGCCTCGCGCTCCGCGGAGGAGCCTGTGGTGGTATAGAAATGCATGCCCAGATAGTAATCCCTGTCCCTGCAGTAGTCGATCTGCTCCTGCAGCCTGTCTTTGAACGGGAAGCAGGGATCGTCGATGGGATAGGCCAGTCCGTATTCCATCAGACCGACCACCAGATCCTTTCTGCCGTCGCCGTTGAGGTCAGCCATGAAGGGGCAGGCGTAATTCCCGAATTTGATGTTTTTGTTGCCCTTGTAGTTGGTCTCGCTGCCGGTGACGAACTCCAGGAACTTGAAGTTGTTCTGGTTGTTGACAAGGACCGCGACGTAGCCCAGGTAGGTCCCCAGGACTATGTCCTCCCTGCCGTCTCCGTTCCAGTCGCAGACCGCGGGGCAGAGCCACCTGCCCAGGTCCGCGTTGGCGCAGACGCTGGATATGTCCAGGCTCTCGGCCTTGCCGTTGAGGATCCTTCTGGAGAAGGCGTAGAAATCGGGCTCGGTGCCGTCGGTGTAGTAGATCATCAGCTTTCCCGTGTCGGAGCCTATGATCAGGTCGGTGGTCTTATCACCGTTCATGTCGGCGAACCTTGCCATGACCTGGCCCCGGATGCCGGTGTCGAGCCAGACCTCGAAGGGATCGTATTTTCTGATGCTCTGACACTTCGCCCAGTAGAGCTTTCCGTCCCCCGCCCCGCTGACCATGTCGAGGAGGCCGTCTCCGTTGACGTCGAAGAACACGGGAGAGGAATAACCGTAGGTCGTGCCCTGGGCGGTGGTCAGGGGTCTGCCCTTGCTGTCGCAGAATATCTGGGCGGCTTCGGTGGAGAACCTTCCGTCCACGGTCCCGAGGCCGTGATAGTAGTAGATCTGCCCGTCGCGGCTGCCGCAGAAGAGGTCCGGCTTCCCGTCGCCGTCGTAATCGGAGACCGACGGGAAGGCCATGTTCTTGTGGACCGCGTCGTCCACGAAATAGCTGGTCTCGTCGATGTCAAAGCTCTGCTTTATCCACTTTCCGCCGGCAGCGACGTGCTTTCCGGAGGAATAAACGCTCTCTGCGAGGTCAAATTCAAAGCTGTAGCCGCCGGACCTGTCCTCGTTGAGCAGGTAATTCACGCTCTCCGCCTTGAGGAACCACTGATAACTGTTCCTTACCACCGTGAAGCTGGGCACCTGGGAGTATTCCTTGCAGAGCTCCCCGAAGGTGATCAGGGCCTCGTGCTCGATCCCGGTGATCTCCTCGATGTGGAGCTCCCAGCTCATGGCCGGGGACCCGAAGTAACCGTAGACCTTCTCCATGGCGAATCCGTACTTCTGCTTGGAGACGTACTTGGCGAAACCGTTGTATATGAGCATGTTGAAGCTGGCGGTGGAGTTGGAGAACCCGCCGACGGCGTCCTTTCCGCTCTTCATGGTGAAGCTTCCGCCCATGTAGTAGTTGGGCAGGAGCGGGTTGGTGAGGAACACGGTGCCCTCGCCCCATCTGCACATGGCATAGGCGCTGACGCCGTTGATGGTGAGCATCGGGGTGATGTTTCCCCCTCTGATGCCCCAGCCGTAGTCCTGTGACGCCAGCTTGTCGTACTCGTCGTAGCCCTTGTAGAGCTCGGCGAAGTCTGCGACGACACCGGAGAGCTCGGTAAGATCCGGTCCCAGCTGCTCCGCTTCCAGGTCCGCGGTGCTCCCTGAGAACCTGACGAACTCGCCGCCTCCGAAGAATTCGATGTCGAAGCAGTCGTAGAGCCCGTTGGGCACCATTACGTAGCCGCCCTCTTCGACGTAGGTCCTGACCCTGTCAAGGGCGGTGTCCGCCCCGGGAGCGGCCAGGGTCTCGTCCAGATAGAGCAGGTCGTAATCGTTAAGATATCCCTCTTTGGAATAATCCATGGACTTTGAGAAGTCCAGAAGATCGGTCTCAAAGCCCAGCAGCGTCGGCTGGGTCAGGTAGAGGTAACTATCCGGAGTCGCCTTGGGCTTGTAGCAGACGACGGCGGCCTTGAGGCCGTAGCTCCCGCCCTCGGTAAGAAAGGCGGGCAGAAGGTCTTCGGGCTTGGGATCCTCAGGGGGATCCTCGGGCTTTACCGCGGGATCGGTCCCGGTCCCCGGCTGGGTAGCCGGATCCTGGGGAGTTTCGTTCTTATTTCCGCATCCCGCAAAAAGGGATAATATCATCAAAACGCAGAGAGTCAGGCTCAACAGCCTGATCCCCCTGCTCTTAACCGGTCTTTTCATCTGGTCTTCTCCTCTATGACGGCCCGCATGACCTCCACCACCTGAGGGATGGTGAGGTACGAGCTGTCGATGACTGCGGCGTCATCTGCCTTTGCCAGGGGATTGTGCTCCCTGTGCATGTCACGGTAGTCCCGCTGCCTGATATCCTCTTCCACCGCGTCCACGTCGCAGGGAAGACCCTTGGCGGCAAGCTCCTTTGCCCTTCTTTCGGCCCTTACCCTGGGGGATGCGTCCAGATAGATCTTGCATTCGGCATCTTTGAGGACGTTGGTCCCTATGTCGCGGCCGTCCATGACCACGCTCTTTCTCTGGCCCATGGCCCTCTGAAGGGCGACCAGCTTCTCTCTCACCGCAAGGACCGCGGAGCTGGCCGACGCCATCTCCGAGACCTCGGGAGTCCTTATGTAGGCTTCCGCAGGCTCTCCGTCCAGCATGACCTTTCCGTCAGAAAAGTCCACGTCGGTGGTCTTCAGGACCGCGTCCAGAGCTTCGGGGTCGCTGTAATCGGTGCCGGTCCTTATGAGCTTTAAGGCTATGGCCCGGTACATGGCGCCGGTATCGATGTATTCGATCCCCATCTCCTTTGCCAGGAGCTTTGCCATCGTAGATTTCCCCGCTCCTGCGGGTCCGTCGATGGCCACGCGGATAAGTTTTTCCATCTATTCTTCCTCCAAAGACGCCTTGGGCGGATTCTTCACGGGCTTTACCGGCAGCTTGCCGCTGCTCTCGGGCCCCAGGAGCTTTTCGATCTCGGCGATGAAGGTGCTGACGTCCTTGAACTGCCTGTAGACCGAGGCGAAGCGGACGTAGGCGACCTCGTCCAGCTCCTTGAGATGGTCCATGACCACCTCTCCGATGAAGGCGCTGCTGATCTCCTTTTCCATCATGTTGTTGAGGCCCCGCTCGATGTTGTTGACGACCTCGTCCATCTGCTCCCTCGTGACCGGCCTCTTCTCGCAGGCCTTGATTATGCCGTTGAGGATCTTGTTCCTGTCGAAGGACTCGCGGCTGCCGTCGCGCTTTACCACCATGAAGAGGACCTCTTCGACCTTCTCATAGGTCGTGAACCGCTTTCCGCAGCTTATGCACTCCCTTCTGCGCCTGATGGCACGGCCGTCCTCGGTGGGACGGGAATCTATTACCTTGGAATCCGGATAATCGCAATACGGGCACTTCATGACTTTTCCTGCTTTCTGCCGAAGGCATACACATTGCTATAGTGATACATATATAATAATACGCTATATATTGTGGTCAATGCAATAATACTTTTGATCGGGGGATGTGTAAATACGTTGAAAAAACTATTTGTGTTATCAGCCCCGACTCGTCGTGCTCGAAACTCATCGAAGTAGAGTTCTTGCTCATAGAGCGAAGCTGCCTTCCAGCCTGCCAGTCCATCGTCCAGCCACGGTAGGAGAGCGGGTTGCCGATCATGTCATATGTGATTGGGCTGCCGTTGTATGAAGTCAGAAGATCGTGCCACTCGCTGTCGCCGTAGGCGTATGGTTACCCACAGTGCCGTTCGCGTGATCCAGATTACAGAACGCCTATAATTCTCCATGCAGGAATAACCTGAGCATAAAAATCAGCATCATCGTTATTATTCCGGAATAAACCCTTTTTAATGATTCGATACAACTTCTTACTTCAGATGAAACTTCTAAACTGCCTGCATCGATAGCAATAAGTATTAGATTCAGATCGTCTTTATCGATCCTTAAAGAATCATGAACATCAGGTTTTCCTTTGACTTTCAATAACAATTCAGTATAATTACTCTCCAACCGCATTATAAAGACCCAAAGTGCTATTGTTATAAACGATCCTAAATCTAATAATTACGATTCAAGTCCCTTTTATAGGAGTCATTTCTTTTAAGATTTGTAATTTTTGTTTTCGTATATTCTGTATGAATCTCTAATGACGGTTGGGGAGATACTGAAACCGTTATACCGCGCCAATCTTTTCCTGAAATATACTCAATAGTAACATTAAGTATAGAAAACCCTATTGACTCACCTGGTCCAGAAAGGTCTTCCATACTTTTGGCAGTGGTAAGTGTCACCGTTCCAGAAAAAGATGCGGATGGGGTCCCTATTCCTACTGAACCATAATCTAATAATCCATACTGACCAGTGGAATCTATTATTATTTGCTCTCCAAAAGCAACGCGATAATCATTAGCCGCAGCCCCTTCTCCACCGAATGATAATGTGTAGAATCCCGTATTATCTATGCTATTCACCGGGTCATTCAAGCAATAAGCAAAGGGATTCAGTCCTATGCTTCCTCTTCCTGCATACACCAGCGCGTCCGCATTAATAAACCTCCCCACCTGCGGATCGTAATACCTGTTCTTGAGGTAATACAGCCCTGACTCGGTGTCGAAATAATAGCCCCTGTAACGTATCGGATTAGTATTCTTAAAGGTACCGGCTGAATAGACCACATTCCCCCACGCGTCGTAATTGTACTGGGCGACTATGCTTCCGGTCGAGGTCACGACTCTTTCCACATCTCCCTGAAGGTTCTTGATCAGGAAGTACTCCTTCTCCGTACCGGAAGCAGGAACATAAGTGTAGCTTATCATCTCTCCCGAGGCGTCATAATGGAAGAAGAAAGACGCAGAAGGTCCGAGCTGGGCTGCCAGCTTGCCCCCGTTCCAAACATACCTTGTCTCATCGGTACCGACGGTCTTCTTAGTTCTTAAGCCCGACTCGTCGTACTCGAATGAGAGGGACGTGGAGTTCTTCGACATAGAGCGAAGCTGTCTGCCCGCCTGCCAGTCCATCGTCCAGCCGCGGTAGGAGAGCGGGTTTCCTATCGTATCATAGGTGATAGGGCTGCCGTTGTATGAAGTCAGAAGATCATGCCACTCGCTGTCGCCGTAGGTGTAAAGTTTTTGGCCGGTCTGGCTTCCGACAGTACCGTTTGAGTAGTTATATTCAGTTTTGCTCAGGATATTGCCGCCAAGATCGTAGGTATACCTCCAGGCCTTGCCCTTTCCTCCGTTCTTCTCCCAGATCAGCTGGCCAAGACCGTCATATAGATATACGGAAGCCGCAGATGCCGCAGTATCAGACGCTATCCTTCCATTCGCGTCATATGTGTAACTATGGATCAGAGAACTATTTCCGAAGGATAAAGACAGGGACTGGACCTGCGGAGTCGTTCTTGAAGTACTGAGATCCTTGTAGGTATATGTTCCGTATATGACTGGGGTATTACCCTTGGTCAATGCCAGATCTGTCAGCCTTCCCCAGGAGTCATAGGTCTTTGTCTCTGAAATATCGCCGTATCCGGTCGACACCGGCCTTCCGTCGTGATCGTAGCCATAGGTATACTCGGTTGTTCTGACTCCACCTACAGTCTTTATCTTCTCCGTGAGCTCCGTAAGCTCTCTGTTCTCATTGTATGACAAAGAAGCATCCAGAACAAGGAGCTCAGAGGCACTATTGGGTAGTATGTCAGTTTTGATCAGCCTTGTCAGGCAACCGTTTGAACTGTAGAGGTAATTGACAGAGCCTTTCGGGATGCTTGATGTGACCGCGCCGTTTGCTATCGCAACATCTGAGATCACTGGTCAGGTATAACCTTACCATTGCAGGACCTGTCCGCTGCGAGTATCATATCAGTGACCATTCTTTTATCGAATATCGACGCGAAAGGACAGGTATACAGGCGGTGTACGGATCATTGACCGCAATAACGACGACAGGACTTCAGACTATCCGCTGCTTCGGCAGGCTGGTCCTTTATATCGTGCCCTGCGTTATGGTCCTGCTCCCGGTCAGGCTGTTCACGAAGGTCCCGTCCTTCGTCTTTCGCAAGATGCTCCATATCGTGGCGTTCACCTGCTTCACCGTGATGATGCTCTCGGCTGCCTCCTGGCAGGCCGCCGCGCTCACGTCCCTGATCATCGCGGCCATCGCCTACCCCCTGCTGGCAAATTTCGAGAACAGGAGCTGGTACGCCTGGCTCTTCGTTCAGAAATCCCCCGGAGAGATCAAAAGGAGCCTGCTCATGCTGTTTTTGATGTTCGCCGCGGTCATTGCCCTGTCGTGGGGGATCCTGGGAAAGCCCGACGCCTCGGCTGCCTCTATCCTCATGTGGGGAGTCGGGGACGCTTCCGCCGCTCTGGTCGGTATCCCCTTCGGAAAGCACAAGATAAAAGGATGGCGTCTGGACGGGAAGAAATCCCTGGAGGGCTCCCTGTCCATGCTCATCGTCTCGGCTCTCACCGGCTTCGCCCTGCTTCATCTTTACTGCGGATACGCTGCGGCCCATTCGGCCGTCTGCTCTCTTGTGATGTCGTTCCTCGGGACAGCGGCGGAGCTCTATTCTCCCAGCGAGTGGGACACAGTGACGGTCCCCCTCGCCATGCTGGCGGCGGCCATCGCATTTTTGTAGGATCTTCAGGCTCGCAGACGCTTTTCACAGCGGCCCGCGCCCGATGTTGGACATTTGTTGGACACCGGTTGTTTTAATAATGTCGATCATCATCCAAAGATATATTTAACATGCCCGCAGCCTCTCGGATGACGGCCGCAGCGGCGCATAGATCATGCTTAAGGAGATCACGAAATGCCGGACGACAAGCAGCTGAGATTCCCGAACAGAAAAGAACGCAAAAAACTCGTCGACGATCTTAAGAATCTGGGGCAGGATCCCAACGTGGCTTCGAACGAGTATTACAAGCGCTACACCGAGTCCATCGAGAAGCTTGATAAAAAGATGGACGAGCTTTCCGCGGTGGATGAAAGCGGGATCCCCAAGGATCTCACCGCGGAGGACGCGGCGTCGCTTTCCCAGGCCATGATAGATACCGCGAAGATTGCGGAGATGTTCATCGCCAGCTCCGTAGCCGCCGGGATGAAGCCGGACCAGGGAGCGCCCGGCGTGGTGAACAACCTTCAGGGCATGCTCTCCAGGGATTTTGAGTTTTTGAAGTGATGTGGAAGATGGCGGACGCTGGCGCCGATTTTGGGCAGATAAAAAACGAAGCGGGAACCTGCCCGGGCAGGGGTGCGGAAGGGGATAAAATTTAGGGAAGGCGTTATGCGGTCGGTTCAACAAATGCAGTAGAAAACAATAAATAACAATACTTTGCAGAGATGGAGGAAAATTACAAGCAAGACTCCAATGACGATCAGAATGATGATGGTTTTAGGCATTCTTTTGCCTCTATCAGCGGAGAATCTTCTCCATCGGTTTTCCTTTTGCAAGTTCGTCCACCAGCTTGTCCAGCTGCCGGATCTTCTTCATCAGCGGGTCCTCGATGGTTTCTCCCTGGATTCCGCAAATCTTCCCTGTGATCAGCTC
>JAFRQL010000171.1 GCA_017428655.1 Bacillota bacterium
CCTTCAAGTCGGCCTGGTATGCGGTCCTTTCCTGCATCGGTATGCTCTTCATCAGCTCCCTCGCGGTGGTCGGAGCGCCGGCCCTTTCCGAGGCACTGGGAGGCCAGAGGAACAAGAAGTTCTTCGTCGGAAAGCTCAACGCCTTCATCAATCTGGGCTACTGCATCGGGCCCTTCATCTACGGCGCGGTCTACGACAGGGTGGGGACCTACGTTCCCATGTATTACGTCGCTCTGGGACTTCTCGGCTTAAGCCTTGCGGGAGTCCTTATCCTGCTCCCCGGCAAGGCGGAGAGCCTGGCGGGAAAATAGGGAAAGGGCCGGGAACGCGGCCCTGCGGATCAAAACTATATCGGTCACATATCATGCAGCCTCAGGGCTGCATTTTGTTTATGGCTCTTTGAGAAAAATCAGGAAAATCTTGCGATTTATTGATGACACAATGATTAATATATGTTAGAATCAAGAAAACATTTGATAATACAGCCAGAGGAGGATAAAAATGAAAGACCTGTTGATCGGTATCGCCACCCTGATCGTCGCTCTCATCATCATCGGCACTCTGATACTCGGAAGGGGAGAAGGCACCCTTCAGACCGTCATGACCGACAAGGTCACCGAGGGGATCCAGGCGGTCCAGGATCTTGACTTCACCACGACTCCCTGATATCCATGAAAGACCTTCTCGTTTCCGTCGCACTTCTTATACTGGGAGTCATCATCGCAAGGCTGATACTGTCCTCCGAGGGACTGATGGGCGCGGCAAAGGACCTGTTCACCGGCCAGATCCGCTATCTTTCCCAGTAAGGCAGGTGGACTGAATGAAAGACCTGATCACTGGGATCGCCTGCATCATCATACTTTCGGTCTTCCTCGTCCAGATAACGTCCTATCAGGCTGCCCACAGCAGGATCCTCTTCGCAGAGACCGCTGTGAACTCCGCCGTCGAGACCGCAAAGCAGGACGGCTGCCTCACCCCGCAGAACATCGCCCAGCTAAGGCAGAAGCTCGCCGAAAGGCTGGGCTGCAGCCCTCAGGACATCACCGTCAGCGGGACGTCCGCTCCCGTCATGAGGGGCTCGGTCATCACCTATTCGGTCACCTATCCTCTGAGGGGGATCGTCGGGGCGTCCAGGCTCCTTGGGATCGCCGAGGCTGACAATACCGTCGTCAATACCATCTCGGGAAGCGCTTCCAGCGAATACACCGGAAGGCCGTAGGGCGGGATAAAGTGAAGAACATCGTGATCACCATGGCTCTGCTGGTCCTGTGCACCGCCGTGCTGCTCTTTCAGATGGATGCGGACCTTCTGGAAAGGCAGACCTACAGGGTCAAATATACCGCCGACAGGATGGCCAACGCAGCCACCCTTTTTACCGACGACGCTGAGTTCGGAAGGGGAAGGGTAGTTTTTCTGTGCGACGAGGGGAATGCTCTTGCCCTCCGCATGCTGACGGACAACCTGGGGTACACGGCCTCCTTTGAGCCTCAGAACGGCTACTTTTCCGAGAGGGCCAGGGTAGAGATGTACTATTTCGACGATTCGATGACCGCGAGGCACTATTCCAACGGATCATTCGCGGGATCCTTCGGATTCGAGTACGGCGATCCCGCGGCCCGCTTCATCGCAGCCTTCGCCGGGGACGACAGCCTGATAGAAAAGCCCTGCGCCGTCTGCGTCCTGGACGTGGGAGAGCCGGGCATCAGGGCTGGGGCAATGACCGAAAGGGTCAGGATCGTAAAAAAGAGCATCTACGAATACAGATAGAGCCCGGCTTTTCGCCGGGCTCTTCGTGTACATATTCTTTTCGCGTTCTATTTCCTTCCCCGCTCGAGGTATTCCCTGACGATCTCGGGTGGCATAAGGCTTCCTCCGGTCGCCCATACCACGTGGGTCATATTCCCGGCCTTGCCTGAGGCAAAACTTTGGCCGAGCCTTTCCTTTACCGCCTCGAAAGCCTTAAAGGATGCGCATGCCGAAGGCTCGATCACGATGTGCTCGGAGCTTTCGAGCATCGCCATATACCGGTACAGCCTGCTGTCGTCCACCGTGGCTTCTCCGGAAAGAAGGGTCCTTATCTGGCTGTAAACTAGGGCGGAGGCTCTTCCCACGGCGAGGCCGTCAGCGTCGGTCCTGCCGGAAAGGCCCAGGTCCTGGACGCAGATCCCGCTGCCGAGGCCTGTGGCAAGGGAGGCCAGCATGCAGGGCGCCTGGACGGGCTCCGCGAAATAGACGTGAACGTCGTCTCCGAATTCCTCCTTGAGGCCGAAGCAGATCCCTCCAGGGGCTCCGCCCACTCCGCAGGGGATATAGACCGCCAGGGGATGCTCTCTGTCCACGTCGATGTCCATGGCCTTGAGCTGGCCTGCCAGCCTCTTTCCCGCCACGGAATAGCCCAGATAGAGGGCCGAGGATGATTCGTCGTCTACGAAATAGCTGGCGGGGTCCTCATCGGAAAGCCTGCGGCCCTCCTCGACGGTCTTGCTGTAATCGTCGGAGTATTCCACGACCGTGACTCCCCTGGAGCGGAGGAGCTTCTTCTTCCAGTCCTTGGCGTCGGCTGACATGTGGACGATGGCCTTGTAGCCCAGTGCCGCGCTCATGATCCCGATGCTCATGCCCAGATTTCCGGTGGAGCCCACCTAGATCTTGTATCCGGAGAAAAAGTCTTTCTTATCCGCAAGGGCCGCGTATTCGTCGGGGCCGCTCTTTGCGGTCAGCAGGCCGCTTTCAAGGGCCAGGTCTTCGGTGTGCTTCAGGACCTCGTAGATCCCGCCTCTTGCCTTTACGCTGCCCGCGATGGGAAGATGGCTGTCCATCTTGAGCAGAAGTCTGCCTTCCTCAAGGCCCAGCTCCTTCCGCATCCCGGGGATCTCCTTCAGGGGGGATTCTATCAGGCCGCCGTTCTCCCCGGTCTCGGGAAAGAGCCTTTTGATCAGGGGAGCGAAGCGTTCAAGTCTAGCCCTTGCGTCTTCGATATCGCCGCTGTGGAAGGTCAGCGAGGGCTCAGCCTCACGGAAGGGCAGAAGATCCGGATTCTCCCAGAAGCATTCCTTTGCGCCCTTAAGGGCCGCGATGGTCTTTTCGTTGATATCCATATCGTCTCTTTATGTTCAAAAACCTGTGAAAATGTGGTAAAATATACTCCGATGCAGAGGATCACCGGCGGATCATCCCGTCCGTTCCGATGCATCCGGCAGATAATTATACACCGCAAGCGCCGCAATAAGAAAGACAGTTTTTGACTCGTCATCAAAAGGAGGGCATCATGGCCGAAAACGACAAGAACAAGATCCCAAGCATGGAGACCTTCACTCTTCAGGCTCTCGACAAGCACGTCGACAATCTGCTCTGGTATCAGAGGCTCGGCGACAAGGCGAAGATCGATATCAGCACCATAACCGGAAATCCCCCGGCGAATACCACCGCCCAGGCTCCTCTTGAGAAGGGCAATCCGGTCAAATTCACCGTCTACAGCTTCGTGCCCAGGGATCTGGACACCTCCAAAAAGCAGCCCGCCATCATGCTCATCCACGGCGGCATCCACAGCAATTTCGGAAGCTCCGCCAACGCCCATATCGTTGAGGAGATGATCGACCAGGGCTATACCGTCATCGCCCCAGACTACAGAGGAAGCACCGGTTACGGGCCCCTTACCTGGCAGCTGATCGACTACGGCGGGGAAGAGGTGGAGGACTGCATGTACGCCAGGGAATGGGCCCTGGCCACCTATCCGTTCATCGATCCCGGCAGGTTCGGCATCATGGGCTGGTCCCACGGCGGCATGATAACCCTGCTCTCGATCTTCAGGCATCCCGGAGTCTACACCGCAGCCTTTGCCGGCGTTCCCGTCAGCGATCTCATCACCCGTCAGGGCTACCACAAGGCGGGCTACAACGACATGATGGCCGCCGACTATCACACCGGAGTCTTCGCCTGGGAGGATCCCAAGGAGTACATGAGAAGGTCTCCGGCCTGGAACGTTGAGAGCTTCGACAACATGCCCCTGCGGATCCACACCAACACCAACGACGAGGACGTCAACGTGCTGGAGGTCAAGATGCTCATCAAGGCCCTCAAGGCCGAGAACAAGAAGTTCGAGTACGAAATCTTCGAGGACATCCCCGGAGGCCACGTCTTCGACCGCATCGATACCGTCGTAGGCCGCCAGATCCGCCAGAAGATCTGGGACTTCATGGCCAGGTATCTCAAGTAGATCAGGCAGAACATAGACAGAATATAGAAACAGGGCGCCGGAGCGTATCCGGCGTCCTGCACGTTTTTGAGTCTGCTGGCTTTAGATCCCTATTTTTGTTTTCTCTTCATGTAAGAGTATACGGGAAGTCCCGCAAGAGTGATCGCGACGCTGCAAAGCGACATGACCATCGCCCTGGTCCCCGAGAGGAACAGCTGGCTCACGATCACGAAGAGGCCTCCCGCGATGGCAAGGACCGGCACCACCGGATAGAGGGGGACTTTGTACTTCCTCTCCCATTCGGGGTGGGTCCTGCGGAGCCTGATGACGCACATGAAGGTCAGGGTGTAGAAGATCCAGCAGGAGAACACTCCCAGATCGGTGAGAAGATCGAACTCGCCGCTGAGGGAATAGAGGCAGCCGAGAAGGCCGATCAGGATGATCGATCCCGCGGGGACGCTGCCCGAGTTGAGGGCGCTGAGCTTGTCGGAGGCAGGAAGGGTCCTCTGGACCGCCATCTGGTAGGCGACTCTGGAACCTGCCATCAAAAAACCGTTGCCTGCCCCGATGACCGAGATTATTATACCGATCTTGATGAGCATGCCGCCGGAGCTTCCGAAGAGCTTCACAGCCACCGCCGCGGCGGGAGACTCAAGATGCATCAGTTCGTCTGCCGGGATGACCTTAAGATAGGCCAGGTTGATCAGTATGTACACCGCCATGATGATGGAGACGCCGCCGACGATGGCCTTGGGAAGATCCCTGCCGGGATCCTTCATCTCTCCGGCTATGGCGCCGACGTTGGTCCAGCCCTCGAAGGCGAAGAGGACGGCGAGAAGGGTGGAGCCCAAAGCTCCCACCGGACTTATGCCCTCGCCGGTCATCGGGCTAAAGAAGGACGCTCCGCTGCCGCCCTTGATGAAGCCCACCGCCATGATGAGAAACAGGGGGATCAGCTTGCAGACGGTGGAGATTATCTGCATTTTTCCTGCTGCCGCGGAACCGATGCAGTTGACTGCGACCAGGCAGATTATGACGGCGATGCCTATGGGAAGGGCGTAATTTCCGCCCCACAGGGCGGAGAGCTCCTGTCCGACCTTGACTCCGTAGCCCGCAAGAAACGACGGGTAGAAGATGATGACCTGCATCCAGCCCGCGAGAAAGCCCAGCTTTTCGCTGTAGGTCTCGGAGAGGTAGGCGACCATCCCGCCGGTCTTGGGTATCATTATGGCGACCTCCGCGAAGGTCAGGGCGCCGAAGATGCTCAGAAGCCCTCCGACCGCCCATGAGAGGATCCCCATGCCGGGGGCTCCGCCGGTCGCCTGGTAGATGGCGTAAGGCTTGAAAAATACGCCGGCGCCTATGACGCAGCCGACGACTATCGACATGGCGGTCATGACGCCGAGATCCTTTTTCAGTTCATTTTTGCTGCCCATTGATATCTTCCTTATAGTTCGTTGTTTATATGTGTTTATCAAATTAGTATGATATATTATTAGACGGAATGAGAACATGACAATTGTTTGATGATATTATAAACAATTATTAGGGTGGCGGCGCAGCATACGGCGGGTCCTTTGGGACGCGTTCCGGATCTTAAGGCCGCGCCGGTCATCCCGAAGGAGGAGCGATGCTCAGATATTTTCCAAGCTGCAAGTTCACCGCGGCAAGACCGGAGGTCTCCATGCGGGTAAAAGAGTACATGGCGTCCAGGGGAGCTGCCGTCATGGGCTGCTGCAGGCCCGGCCGCGAAGAGGTCTCGCCGGGAGACCTGGCGGTCACCATCTGCGAGAGCTGCAATATCATCATTTCGGAAGGCCGGCCGGGAGCAGGGATGATGAGCCTTTCCCAGTTCATCGACCAGGACGACGCTTTCGTCTTTCCTGACTATGAAGGGGAGAGGATCACCGTCCAGGACTGCTTCCGCTCCCGGACAAGGCCGGAAGAAAGGGCGGCGGTCCGAAGCCTGCTGAAAAAGATGGGCTTTGAGGTCGTCGAGGTCCCGTTCAAAGATCCTGCCGACGAGGAAGCGGTCAGGACCTTCGACGGGGAGTTCCTCTACGCCCTCATGAGCCCTGACAATCTGAAGCTGGCTCCCGCGGGATTCTCAAAGATCGCGGAGAGGATCGTCCCTCTGCCCGAGGAAGAAAGGCACGAGAGGATGCGGGAATACTGCGCCAGATTCGGGACTGAGAAGGTCTGCTGCTTCTGCAACTCGTGCCTTAAGGGCCTTGAGACAGGCCTGGGACCCGGAAGGACCTTCCACATCGCGGAGTTATTGTTCAGATAGTGTTTTGATAAGGCCGGGCTTTGGGCAGGAGGAACGCCATGGGCGTCAGAACTGAGAACGGGACAGTGAAGACAGACCGCTTTTCCATGTCCTACGTCTCCTTCGGCAGCGGAGAGAAGACCCTCGTCGCTCTCCCCGGGCTTTCCGACGGCTTCGCGACGGTGAAGGGAAAGGCGAGGCTGCTGGCGGGACCGTATAAAAAGCATCTTGACGATTATACGGTATATATGTTCAGCAGGCGGGAAGACCTGCCGGAGGGCTTTACGATCCGGGATATGGCAGGCGATCAGGCGGAAGCGATGCGGGCTCTGGGGATAACAGGAGCCTGCGTGCTCGGAGTGTCCCAGGGAGGGATGATCGCCCAGCTTCTTGCCGCGGGATATCCTGATCTGGTCAGCGGTCTGGTCCTCGCTGTGACCGCGCCCTATGCAAGCGAGACTGTAAAGGATGCGGTAGGACGCTGGACGGCCATGGCGGAGAAGGGTGACCATAAAGGCCTTATGGTCGATACCGCTGAAAAAAGCTATTCAGAGGCCAGACTGAGATCCTACAGAAAACTGTATCCGGTGATAGGCAGGATCTCAAGGCCGAAGAGCTATGACAGGTTCCTGATAAACGCCCGGGCGATCCTCGAATACGACGGCAGGCCGTATCTTGACAGGATCACCTGTCCCGTCCTGATCATCGGCGGCTCGGAAGACCGGATCACAGGCAGGGAAGCTTCCTATGAGCTCCATTCCCTCATCCCGCAGAGCAGCCTATTTATGTACGAAGGCCTCGGCCACGGCCTATACGAAGAGGCTGACGACTTTTACGATAGGGTCTTCTCATTTGCAGAAAAATGCATCCTATCCCCTTGACTCTTACGTAACGTCATAGTTTATCATTCAAGCCGCGGGAGGATCTGCCGGATGATGACAGTTCATGAAGTGAGCCGGATAACGGGCGTCAGCGCAAGGACGCTGCAGTACTACGACAGTATAGGTCTGCTCAGTCCTTCGGCGCATACCGAAGCGGGATACCGCCTTTATGACGAAAATGCTCTCATGGTCCTTCAGGAGATACTCCTTCTGAGGGAGCTGAGGTTCCCGCTCAAAGAGATCGGGGAGATCGTCGGGGATCCGGGCTTCGACAGGCAGAAGGCCATCGGTCAGCAGATCGAACTTCTGAAGCTTGAGAAGGAGCGGCTGGAGGGACTGATAGAGCTGGCCGAGAAGATGAGAAAAGGGGAGGACGGACATATGAGTTTCAGCGAATTTGACAGAACGAAGCTGGACGAATACGCAAGAGAGGCGAAAAAGCAGTGGGGCGGCACCCCGGCTTACGCTGAGTATGAGAAGAAGAGCAGCGGACGCACAGCTGAAGAGCAGAAGGCCATAGCGGACCGGATGATGGATATCTTCGCCGGTTTCGCATCGGTAAAGGACGGGGATCCTGCCGGAAGCGAAGCTCAGGCCCTGGTAAGAAAGCTTCAGGCCTTCATAACCGAGAACTATTACACCTGCACCGACGAGATCCTCGCAGGGCTGGGAAAGGCCTACGGTGCGGGAGGCGAATTCACGAAGAACATCGACGGCAGGGCGGGCGAGGGCACCGCTGCCTTCGCGGCAAAAGCGGTGGAAGCCTGGTGTACTCAAAATGCCGGAGCATAGATCACAACTGCATTTCAACCCCTCATCCTGCTTGACATTCTGCGGGTTTTGGGGTATAAAGGACTGTAATTAAAAAGCCTTCGGGAGGAGTAGTCCGTTACGCTTTTACAGAGAAGGAGCCTTGGCTGAGAGCTCCGGGAGCCGCTGACAGATGAAGGTCGCCCGCGTGAAAAGGCATGAGAAACGAGTGCCGGAGGCGTCCCTTCCGGAACAAAGGTGGTACCGCGGATACATTCCGTCCTTTGGGTCTTCCCAAGGGACGGAATTTTACATTTGAAAGGATCATAAGACATGGAAAACAACCTGCCAAAGAACTACGATCCCAAGGATTTCGAAGAGCGCATCTACGAAGCCTGGGAGAGCAGCGGGGCCTTCACCCCGAAGATCGACAAGACTAAAAAGCCCTTCACCATCATGATGCCGCCCCCCAACATCACCGGGCAGCTCCACATGGGCCATGCCCTTGACCAGAGCCTTCAGGACGTCCTGACCCGCTTCAAGAGGATGCAGGGCTTCTGCACCCTGTGGCTCCCCGGCACCGATCACGCCAGCATCGCCACCGAGGTGAAGATCCTGGAGAAGATCAAGGAGGAAGAGGGCAAGACCAAGGAGGACCTGGGCCGCGAGGAATTCCTCAGAAGGGCCTGGGACTGGAAAAAGCAGTACGGCGGCCGCATCAACACCCAGATCAGAAAGCTGGGCAGCTCCTGCGACTGGAGCCGCGAGCGCTTCACCATGGACGAGGGCTGCAACAAGGCTGTCGTCGAGCACTTCTGCAGGCTCTATGAGAAGGGACTCATCTACAAGGGGAGCCGCCTGATCAACTGGTGCCCGGTCTGCGGCAGCGCTCTGTCCGATATTGAGGTCGAGCACGTTGACAAGAAGGGCAAGTACTGGTACTTCAGGTATCCCGGCGCCGACGGCAGCGAAGGCATCACCGTGGCCACCTCAAGGCCCGAGACCATGTTCTCCGACGTGGCCATCGCGGTCAATCCCGAGGACGAAAGATATAAAGACATGGTCGGCAAGATGGTCATCCTGCCACTGGCAGGCAGGGAGATCCCCATTATCGCGGACCCCTATCCCGATCCCGAAAAGGGCACCGGCGCGGTGAAGATCACCCCGTCTGCTGACCCCAACGACTTTGAGGTCGGCATGCGCCATAAGCTGCCCATCATCGAGTGCATCGACGAGTCCGCCCACATGATGGAGACCGCCGGAAAATACGCCGGCATGGACCGCTACGAGTGCCGCAAGGCCTGGGTCGCCGACCTTGACGCCGCGGGCTATCTGGTCAAGACCGAGGATATGGTCATCCCCACCGGCGAGTGCTACCGCTGCCACACCGTGGTCGAGCCCCGCATCAGCGAGCAGTGGTTCGTCTCCATGAAGCCCATCGCAGAGCCCGCTCTCAAGATCGCCCAGACCGGCGAGCTCAATTTCGTCCCCGAAAGGTTCAAGAAGATCTACGATCACTGGCTGGAGGACATCAAGGACTGGTGCATTTCCAGGCAGCTTTGGTGGGGCCACAGGATCCCCGCATACTACTGCGAGGACTGCGGCGAGATGGTCGTCGCAAGGCAGGAGCCCCATACCTGTCCCAAGTGCGGAGGCCATAAGTTCCATCAGGAGGAGGACGTCCTCGATACCTGGTTCAGCTCCCAGCTCTGGCCGTTCTCGACCCTGGGCTGGCCCGAGAAGACCGAGGATCTCGACTACTTCTTCCCGACCAGCACCCTGGTCACCGGCTACGACATCATCTTCTTCTGGGTAGCCAGGATGGCCTTCGCCACCGTCGACGAGATGGACTGCTCGCCCTTTAAGGACGTGCTGATCCACGGCCTTGTCAGGGATTCCCAGGGAAGAAAGATGTCCAAGTCTCTTGGCAACGGCATCGATCCTCTGGAGGTCATCGACCAGTACGGAGCCGACGCTCTCAGGTTCATGCTCCTTTCCGGCGTCGCCCCCGGCAGCGACATCCGCTACAGCCAGGAGAAGGTGGAGGCCGCAAGGAACTTCGCCAACAAGCTCTGGAACGCTTCCCGCTTCGTCATCATGAACCTGAAGAACGAGGACGGCAGCTTCAAGCCCATCGCTGACGAAAAGACCGCAAAGCTCAGCCCGGAAGACCGCTGGATGCTCTCGGTGATCAACGATTCCCTCGCTGACATCACCGCCAACATGGAAAAGTACGAGTTCGCCCTGGCGGCGGCCAAGATCTACGAACTGATCTGGAACCAGTTCTGCGACTGGTACATCGAGCTCTGCAAGGCACGTCTCTACGGAGAAGACGAGGACCAGAAGGCCGCGGCAAGGTTCGTCCTGGTCAAGGCTCTCAAGGATCTTCTCAAGCTGCTCCATCCCTTCATGCCCTTCATCACCGAAGAGATCTGGAGCTTCCTGCCCAGGGAAGAGGGAGCTCCCGCCTTCCTGATGCACGAAGGCTGGCCCGTCTATGATCCTGCCATGGACTACTCTGAGGACGTTGCGACTCTTGAGCTGGCCATGGACGCCATCAAGGCAGTCAGAAACATCAGGGCCGAGGCCGAGGCCGCTCCCTCGAAGAAGCTGGGCGTGGTCATCCTCGCCGGCGGAGCCGAGAAGAAGAGGCTCGAGGCAGCGGAGCCCTATTTCGTAAAGCTTGCCAACGTCAGCACCGTGACCTTCGCGGCGTCCAAGGACGAGGTACCCGAAGAGACCATGTCCGCCGCCATCCCCGGAGTCGAGATCTACGTTCCTCTTGACGATCTTCTCGATTACGAGGCCGAATACGCAAGGCTCACCAAGGAGAGGGACAAGCTCTCCGGCGACGTCGCAAGGCAGGAGGCCAAGCTGGCCAACGAGAACTTCGTCTCCAAGGCTCCCGAGAAGGTCATAAACAACGAAAGGGAAAAGCTGGCCAATTACAAGGACATGCTCGAAAAGGTCATGGCAAGGCTTCCGATCATCGAGGCCAAGCTGGGAAGATAGGAGGATATCATGGGCTTCAGCGAAATGATGCACGCGTTCATCGCGGCCAGATTCTACGTCCGTCTTAAGGAAGGGTTCGGCGAAAGAGGCGAGGCAGCCTTCCTTCACGCCACCCGCCACTACGCAGAGCAGAGAGGGCGCCGCATGGCCCAGAGGGCGATCAGAGACGGTCAGCCCCTGACCTACGACACCTACTGCCGCTACAGCGAATGGGTCAACACCGAAGAGGCCAGGGCCTGCGGAGCCGCGAACCGGTCCGAGGCGGTCTCCGTGGACCCGGATCACGAGATGCACATCTTCGTCTGCCCCTGGCACCATCAGTTCAAAAAGATGGGCTTGCCCGAGGCGGGGCTCCTCTACTGCAGGGATCTCGACGCGTCCATCTGCAGGGGGTTCAACCCGGAGCTCTCCTACAGGACCACCCAGACCCTCCACGATCATGACTACTGCATCCAGATCGTGAAGGACTGCGGCCTCGACCCAAGCAACATGCCCAAGAAGGATCCCAAGAACCTGATGCCCTTCGAGTATCACTGCGCCCACTCCTACTGGTCTTACGCGAAGACCTGCGCCGCCATATTCGGCGAAGAAGGAAACGAACTGGCCTGCGCGGTGCTCTCCGACCTCTCCAAAGAGTTCGGCAAGGAATACGCGGACGCCATACTGAAGTATGCGGACACCGATTTTACCCATATCTAGGGCCCGCTTCACAGGACCTTCACCGGATGCTCACACAGCCGCCCCCGCAAAAGGGGCGGTTTCCTTGTTTTTTGAACGGTCTTATGATAGAATACCGTGATACATTTTTTGTGTCTGTGTTTGCGTTGCAATGAACAGACGGTGAACAGACAAGGAGAACGAAAAATGAGGATCGCAGTAGATGCAATGGGCGGCGACAACGCCCCGTTTGAGATAGTAAAAGGATGCGTCCAGGCCTGCGAAAGGGTGGACGATCAGATCATTCTGGTAGGAAAAGAGGCTCTGGTAAGGGCGGAGCTTGAAAAATACGAAGGCCTGTACGAGCCCGGACATATAACCGTCGTCAATGCGGACGACGTGATCCACGGCGACGACAGTCCGGTCCAGGCGGTCAGAAGAAAGCCCGGCTCCTCCATGGTGGTCGCCATCGACATGGTCAGGAACGGCAAAGCCGACGCGATCCTGTCGGCAGGAAACACCGGAGCCCTGATGGTGGCTGGCCTCATGCACCTGGGTAGGATCCCCGGAGTCGAAAGACCGGCCATCGTGTCGCCCCTTCCCAACATCGGAGGCAGCGGCTTCTCCATCATCGTCGACGCGGGAGCCAACGCCGAGTGCAAGGCGACCAACCTTCTGGGCTTTGCCAGGATGGGAAGCATTTACATGAAGGACGCCTTCGGCAGGGAAGAGCCCACCGTAGGCCTCATAAACATCGGCACGGAAGAGACCAAGGGCACCGAGATGCTCAAGGAAGCCCACAAGCTCCTCAAGGACTCCGGCCTCAACTTCGTGGGCAACGTGGAAGCCAGGGACATCTCCTCGGGAGCGGCCGACGTGCTGGTATGCGACGGCTTCACCGGCAACATAGTGCTCAAGCTGGCGGAAGGCGTCGCCTGGGACATCATGAAGACCATCAAGCAGACCATCACCGAGGATACGGTCTCCAAGGTGGCCGGACTCCTTCTCAAGAAGAAGCTGGGCGGCCTCAAAAACAAGCTGGACTATTCGGTCTACGGCGGAGCGCCAATTCTGGGCCTTAAGGGAGCAGTGTTCAAGATGCACGGTTCCTCCACTGCCTCTGCCGTCGAGAACGCGGTGGTCAGAGCATCGGTGGCGACGTCAGCAGGTTTCATGGAGGCCATAGAAGAGGCCATGAAGGGTGAGGCAGTTGAATAGCGATATCAGGCAGCTGGAGAAGATCCTGGGCTACCAGTTCAGGGATCCGGCCCTGCTGGAAAGGGCGGTGACCCACAGCTCCAGGGCCAACGAGCTCACCGGAAGGCCCCAGGACGGCAACGAAAGACTGGAGTTTCTGGGCGACGCGGTGCTCGAGGAGATCATGAGCACCAGGCTCTATCACAGCCTTCCCGGCGACAGCGAGGGCAGGCTCTCCAAGCTGAGAGCTTCCATCGTATGCGAAAGGTCTTTGTCCATGGCGGCAAAGGCGATGGAGATAAACCAGTTCCTCAGGCTCGGCCACGGCGAAGAGCTGACCGGAGGCAGATACCGGGATTCCATAGTCTCGGACTGCCTTGAGGCGATCTTCGGCGCCGTCTTTCTGGACGGAGGCTCCGAGGCTGCCGGGATGGTGATAGACAGGGTCCTTTCCGACACCGTCAGGAAGGGAATGGAAGGCAGGCTGGCAAAGGACGCCAAGACGGAGCTTCAGGAGCTCCTGCAAAGGGATGGCGTCAGCGCCTGCGATATAGAATATGTGATCACCGGAGAATCCGGTCCCGATCACAACAAGCTCTTCGAGGCGGCGGTCTCCGCCGGCGGAAAAGAGCTGGGAAGAGGATGCGGCAAGAGCAAGCAGGCGGCCCAGGCGGCCGCGGCTTCGGCTGCCCTGGAGAAGCTGGGCAGTCCTGCGCAGAGGTAGCAGATGTATTTCAAGCGAATGGAGCTCAACGGGTTCAAATCCTTCGCGGACCCCGTGACAATTGAATTTACCGAGGGGATCACCTGCATAGTGGGCCCCAACGGCAGCGGGAAGAGCAACATCTCCGACGCCATTCGCTGGGTACTGGGCGAACAGAGCCCCAAATCCCTGCGCGGAGGCAAGATGGAGGACGTCATCTTCGCCGGCACCCAGAACCGCAGGGCAAAGGGCATGGCGGAGGTCACCCTCGTTATTGACAACAGCGAGAGGATCCTTCCCATCGACTTTGCCGAGGTCGGGATCACCAGGCGCATGTACCGGTCCGGCGCCAGCGAATACATGATCAACCGGGTGCCCTGCAGGCTCAGGGACATCAGGGAACTGATCATGGACACCGGCATCGGCGTCGAGGGCTATTCCATCATCGGCCAGGGAAAGATCGCGGATATCGTCAGCAACCGCATGGACAGCAGGCGCGAGATCTTCGAGGAGGCCGCGGGCATCGTCAAGTACCGCAGCAAGAAGGCCGACACCGAAAAGAGCCTGGAGAACGCCAAACTCAATCTGGACAGGGTCAACGACATCGTCCTCGAGATCGAGGGCCGCATCGACGGCCTTGCCGAAGAGAGCAAAAAGGCCGCCGAATATCTGGAGCTCAGGGAGAAATACAGGAACGTCGAGATCAACGTCCTTCTCAAGAGCATCGAGACCTCCGACAGCAGGATCGAGGCGGTCAAGACCCAGCTGTCCGAGATCGAAGGTCTGATCGAGGAGCTCCACGAAAAGAGGGACAGCCTGGACGAGAGCCTCCGCGGGATGAGGGACGACGTCAGAACGGTGGAAAACGAGACCGCGTCCGTAAGAGACGAGCTCACCAGGGTCAGCGACGAGATCCGGTCCATCACCAGCAGCAGGGAGCTGAACAAGGAGAGGACCGCCTCCATCGAAAGAGACATAAGCCGCATAGAGCTTGAGATCTCAGGGATAGACGAGAAGCTGGCAAAGCAGGACCAGCTGATGACCATAGTGTCGGACAGGCTCCGGTCCGCGTCAAAGGACAGGGAGCAGGCGCTGGGAAGCCTCAAAGAGAAGGAAGAGGCTGAAGCAGCCGCGTCCGAAGCTCTCAGAGAGCGCCAGCAGGAGAACAGCGCCCTCAAGGACAGGGCATTTTCCCTCTCCACCAGGATCGCCGGCTTCAAGGCGGAGGCCGCCAGCAGCGAGAACCTGCGCCAGAGCCTGGTAAGAAGGATCGAAAGGCTCAGCGAGGACGCGGGAGCGAGGAGCGGGGCAGCGGAAGAGCTCAGATCCTCCATCGCGGATGCGGAGAAGATCCTCTCCGAAAAGCAGGAGCTCGAGAACGATCTCAAGAAGAAGCTGCTGTTTCAGGCGGATCTCATAGACGAGGCCTCCAAAGCCAGAAAGGAAGCGTCCGCCAGGGCGGGAGAGCTCAGGGTCGCCGCGGGAAGGCTCACGGCAAGGGAAAAGCTCCTGGACGAGCTGGAAAGATCCTACGAGGGCTACGGAGGGGGCGTCCGCTTCCTCATGGAAAGAAAGCTCCCCGGGATCATCGGCGTCCTGGGCGAACTTATAAAGGTCCCCCAGGGGTGGGAGCTGGCCATCGAGACGGTCCTGGGCGCCAAGATGCAGGACATCGTCTGCGAAAGGGACAGCGACGCCAAGAGGGCCATCGATCTTCTCAAGAGGAACCAGGCGGGCAGGCTCACCTTCCTTCCGGTCAACGACCTGAGGGTCCAAAGGCCTGCGGATACGTCCTCCGTCGAGAACATGAGAGGCTTCCTCGGCCTTGCCAGCGACAAGGTCCGCTGCAGGGGAGGCTATCAGAACATAATAGATTACATGCTTGGCAGGGTGGTGATCTGCGACGATCTGGATCACGCCATGGCAATGTCCAGAAGAAACGACAGCGGGCTCAGGTTCGTCACCCTGGACGGCGAGATCATAAACGCCGCGGGTGCGATGACCGGAGGAAGCTTCAAGAACAACACCGCCAACATATTGACCAGAAGAGCGGAGAAGGAGAGCCTGAGAAAGCAGATCTCCCAGAACGCCGCCGGCATAAAGAAGGCGGAGGACGATCTGGCCGACGCCGACGAGTCCATGACCGCCCTCATGTCGGAAAGAGACGCCCTCGCTGCGGAGCTTTCCGAAAGGCAGACCGATACTGCCCTTCAGAAGAGGGAGCTGGACGGCCTCAGGCAGCAGCTCTCCGACGCGGAGAGCTCGGACGCTTCAAGGCGCAGAGAGATCTCGGAGCTTGAGGTCGAGTCCGCCAGGGCTGCCGGAGCGAGGGATCAGAGCCTCGCGAAGCAGCAGCAGGCAGAAGAAGAGGAAAATGACGTCAGGGCGAAGCTGGACAGTCTGGCTTCGGTGCTGACGGGCCTTGAAAAGGCGGCGGCGGACGCAAGGGACGCCCTGACCGCGGCAAGGCTCGGCGAGAGCGAGGCAGCCCTGCGGTATACCAGCACTGAGGAAAGGCTGGCGTCCCTTAAGGACAGCGAGAGCGAGCTCATATCCGAAAAGGCCGCGAAGAACGGCGAGCTCGAAAGGCAGAAGCTCCTGCTGGGGCAGACCGGCGCCTTCTTCGAAGGCTCTGAGGAAGCCCTGGCCGAAAAGCAGAAGGAAAAGGACGCTCTCGAGGAAAAGCTCAGGGCCTGCGAGGAAAAGCGCAGGGCTCTCACAGAAAAGAGCGACAGATCCGAGGACGATCGCAGAAAGTTGGACAGCCAGCTCTACGACCGGCAGATGGAAAAGCACGACGCGGACCTGAGGCTCGCCCGGTTCGAGTCCCAGACCGACGCCTTCAAGGACAAGCTCTACGAGGAGTTCGGGCTTTCGTACGCCCAGGCCTTCGAGCTTTCAGACCCGGAGTTCGTCATGAGCAGAGGGGTCAAGGAGTCCAGGGAATTCAGAGACAGGATAAGGCAGCTGGGCGAGGTCAGCATAAAGGCCATCGACGAGTACAGAGAGGTCAAGGAGAGATACGACTTCCTCTCCTCCCAGAAGGCCGACATCCTCAAGGCCATCGACGAGCTCAACACCGTCATCGACGACACCGACGCCCTGATCAAGGCCAGGTTCAAGGAGAGCTTCGACAAG
>JAFRQL010000172.1 GCA_017428655.1 Bacillota bacterium
AGCTCGCTGTCATCCACCGCTTCCAGGCCATCAGCCGGGCGGTGGTGCTCGATTTCCTGCCACGCACGGGAGACTTCTTCTTTGGAAGCCTGGCCGCCCAGCAGGACCTTTACTTCTTCTTCGCTGCGCTTCTTAGTTCTGCAGCCTTCGCATCTATCGCATTGGTCGCTCATCGCGGTCCTCCTTTATCAGTCATCTTCGGATGGCGTATACCCCCAGGGGGTATCTTCAGCAATGTTATATACCCCCAGGGGGTATTTGTCAATGTCTGATTTGCGTTTTCGAGCAGCTTTATTTATACACAAAAAACCGGCAGTTCAGCGGCTGCCGGATGATGAGCGAAGTCCTCGGGAGATCCCGGAGCTATCTCATCAAAGTCCCTTATAGAACCCTGTCTCCTCAAGATGGATGACGAGAGGCTCAAGACCGTTTTCCAGGACGTTTCTTTCCCCTCTTTCGGTCGTGACGAAGCGGCTGCCGGCGCCGCAGACGTGCCCTCCTATCATTATGAGCCTTCCGTTGGAGACCGCCAGCACCGGGATCTGTTTTTCCGGGTCGACGACGGTGATATTGGCCAGAAGCCCTGCCGTAAGTGAGCCGTGATCGGGAAGCCCAAGTATCTTCGCGGGCGCTGTGCTGGTCTTGTACACGTATTCATTCCAGCTGAGTGCTCCAAATCTTATAAGGGAAAGTCCGTGAGAGACGAGCACATTCCTCGGGATCCCTCCCCCGTCAGTGGAAAGAGCGTCGCAGACGAAGCTTCCGTCCGGTCGTTTCGCCGTCGCCAGCCTGTAGCGGGGAAGAGGCGGATTGACAGGAAAGCTCACCCCGGTGTCAGTTCCGGCAGCAAGCCAGCGCTCCACCGCCTCCGGACCGTTTATCAGCATGTTCTGCCCTCCCGCGGCTATATTGATATTCGCCCAGCCGTCCAGGATGGCCTGCCTTAAGCCCTCCTGTGTCTCGGGGTAGCCTCCCAGGCGCAGGCAGTTCTTGGTCACCGGAGTCTTTGGTATGCCATTCTCGCAGCCTGCGGAATTGCCGTTCATCTGCGACATGTACGACTCGGAGCGCAGCCACGGATGGTCGATCAGAGCCCGGACCGCCTCTTCTGTCTCTTCAGCGTCCGGCCGTATGAGCCCGCGGCAGTAGCTGTTCACGTGAGCCATGTGGACCCTGTTGCTGCCAGCCAGTTCCACGGCCTCGAGGAAGCCTCTGATATCGGAATTTGTCTTTGAGGATCCGCAGTGGGCGGCGACATATGCACGGCGCTTGTTGGCGATGCGGAAGGCGTTCCCTATGGAATCCGGCTCCAGAAGATAAGCGGCGGCCAGGAGTTTGATCCCGAGGCTCCCCTTATCGAGGGCCTCGTCAAGGGCCTTTTCGATATCTTTAGAATCCGGAGCCAGTCCCGGGATATTGGCTCCGGGAACGAGGGCTTCGATGCTGGCAACAGTCAGCCCCGCGCCTTCTTCACGCGCCAGCCTGAGCACACCGTCTATCGGGCCCGACATATCTAGAGCTGCGGTGACGCCTGCCAGTGCGAGCATCCGGTGGGAATACCGACTGGTCGACGGAGACAAATGGGTATGAATGTCCACTAGACCAGGTATCACCGTCTTTCCGCAGACGTCAAGGACCTCGGAGGCGCTGAAAGAGGGGATATCCTCTTCGACCCGCACGATGCGGCGGTCCTCTATCGCTATGTCCTTTATCCCCTCCACCCCGTTGACCGGATCGATCACTCTTCCGTTTTTGATAAGCAGATCGTACATGTCGTCCTCCTTTATGCTGCCCCGCCTTCATCCGGCAGGATCCATCGTCACTTGTTATTCAGGCGTTTCTTGCCCTTCTCCACCAGGGTATCCAGGTCCGACGGGAAGACCAGGAAGGGATATCTGGTATTTCCCCCGTATCTGCTGTAGACGCAGATGCTGCTGCCGTCGGGAGCTGCGGCAAGGCTCCTGTCCGTAAAGGAATCCGGTCCCACCGCCGTTCCCGCGTCCGAGATCACATGGACCGTCGAGGTCCAAAGCCCCGCCAGTACTGTGGAACCGTCGGAGATCCTGCGGAGGATCTGATCATCGATGTAGACCTCCTCCCCCTGGAAGACCAGGCAGTTCTCCGCCGGGATCCACAGCCTTCGACCCTCTTCGCTGTCCGCTTCGGTGACAGGTCCGAGGCTTCCGTACGAATAGAGCCTGCAGCAGTATCTCTCACCGTCGTCATCATCGTTCCTTGCCTCCCAGTAAAGGGCCATGCCCCCCTCGGATGGTCTGCAGGCGGTGAGCGCCTGATTGTATGCCTCGGGAGACCTTCTGTAGGAGAACGGGACACGGGCCCTGAACTCGGCCTTCTCCGGATCGTAGAGGCTGACCGTGTGGGCGACGGTGACCTCTTCGTATTCTCCGGTGTAGGTGGGATAATACCAGACTCCCGCCCTCATTATGCTTCGGCCGGGCTTGTTGACCTCGTCCGGCTGCTCGTCTATCAGGACGATGAGGCCTTCCTCCTCCCAGATGAAGACCTCCTGTTCGGACATCTCAAGGAATACCTCCTCCCGGATCCTTCCGCTCAGGACGTCTATCCTGTCCACGGCATAGCCGGAAGCGCCGTCATCGCTCCTCACAGCCCTCTGGATCAGAAAGAGCTCCCTGCCGTCCTTTGAGAACATGGCCTGAGCGAATCCCGACCGGTCCGAAGGTGCGGCCGCCCTGACCCCTGGCTCCGGCTCCGCCCAGGTGATATCGTATTCCCCGCCATGGGCGGCCCTCCATTCCTCAGTCCTTCTCTCAAGGACCATCTGCCAGAGCATCCCGCCGCTTGATGCGTCAAAAACAACAAGGGATTCCGTACAGTTGAGCGTGCTGGTGCTGCTGAGCTGCTGAAAACAGAAGCCTTTTGACCCGTCGGGGCTCAGGGTGAAGCTGTCCGCCACCGGCTGATACTCCACGCCCTTCCAAACTGAGGACAGAACGGTCTCTCCCGTGACCTCATCGAATCTCTCGATCCATATCTCACCGGATCCGTCGGAGAGGATCCATGACGTTCTGCCGTCATCTCCCCATACGATGTAGGAACCGTAGTTCCTGCGCTCATTCCCGCGCTGCCAGAGAATGGTCCCGGTCTCCGCGTCCCAGCAGTAGAGCATCGCCTCATTTTCAAAATTGATCCCCTGGGTCTCGTATTGGAATACCCTCTTTCCGTCCTGGGAATAGTAAAGATACTTGCCCGCGGGGATCCCTTCCGCGATGAGAGGCTTGTAGTCCGAGACGCTCCGTTCTATGTCGGTATCGATGCCGTACAGATCGATCCTGCGGCCGTATATCATGAGGATCATGCGGGTGTCAGAGCCGCTGTTCCCACGGTCGTTCTGAAAGAGGACATGGTCCGGAGAGTCATCGGTGATCCTGGAAAGAGGCCTGCCAGTAACAAGGTGATAAAGGCTGACTCCGCCGCCGCAGTTCACCAGCAGCAGCTTTCTGTCCCTGTTGGCCCTGATCTCCTTTACGGGATGACCGCAGTCGATGGTATATACCTCCTCCATCCGGTCAAGGGAATAGCAGGTCAGGGTCCCGTCCTCCCTTCCCGCATAGACAAAAGCCTCGCTGTTGTAGAGGTATAGTGCGCATGAAAAACCGTCTCCGAAGCACTTTTTCAGCGTCCCGTCCATACCGAAGGCATACAGGGTCCCGGTATCGTCGATGATGAGCATGCTGGAACCGTTGCCGGAAAAGCTGACTGAGACCGGGACGCCTTTGATATCGAGAACAGCCAGAGCCTCGGGCTCTCCGATCTTAAATAATGCGGTGCAGGAGCCCGATCCGTCCGCCCTGCTGTTCCAGGCTGCGATCCTGGCGTCTCCGCAGGCCATGCCGTCCGACGGGAAGGGCTCGCCTTTAAGAGTATAGTCGGTCCGGTAATACCCCAAGCTTCCCTCGCTGTACAGGGGACATCCGCCTCCGCAGAATATCAGCCTCCTGGCATTGACGTCGCCTGCAAGGTAACAGAGCTTTGTATACCCCAGATCGATGGCGTTCTGCCGCTGCTGGGACATATCGGTCTCAAGATCGCCGGTATTTCCTTTATAGTCTATGTAATGCTCCGCTACGTTGATATGATCCTCAGTCAGAAAGATCCGGTCGCTGAGATTTTCATAGATGTAGTAACTGTCTATGTCATAATCGGTCTCCACCGAAGCGAAAAGATGGTATGAAGGAACGGTCTCCATGCTCAGGGCGGTGCGAAGGACGGCCACAGCCTCCTGGGATACGGGGAGGTCTCCGTGAAGGTCATCGGGAAGGGCCGATAGTGCGAGCTCTATGGCGCCGTCGGCGTCGTCGTTTGAGAGCAGCCCCCAGGCCTTGCTGGAGATATACTCGGCCTGTCTTAAGAGGTTGGCGTCCCTCTCTTCCACCGCCTGCCTCTCGGCGGCTTCGGTCTCTTCGGTCGCGGCGGCGATGAGGCCGTTGTTCTTCTCGATCCTGTCCGCGGTATCGCTGGCGTAGGCGGCGAAGCCCAGGATCCCAGCTGCGACGCAGAGGACGGCCGCGGACGCTGCTCCGGTCCTGAAGAGCCTGTCGGAACGCATGAATCTCTGGGGCGTGACGCCGGACATTGCGGAAAGCAGCGCCGCGGCCGCGGGCCTTGCTCTGCCCTTGTCGTATTTTTCGCCTTCATCCCTTAGGTCGAATACTACGGGAAGATCCCTGATCTCCTCGGGTACCGAAGCCTCCGGGCTTCCCGATATCAATACAGGAAGGATCCTGTCCTTTCTTCCGCTCTCTATGAAAAGCTCCACTTCCCTTCTGCACCAGCGGGAAGTTACGTACCCTTCTGAACAGAGGGCGATGAGATATCCGCTGTCCGTAAGGGCGTTCTCGATGTCGGTACCCAGATCCGCGCTGGTAGGAAGCTCGTCGGTGTCTCTGAAGACCTTTCTTTTCAAGGGGATGGGACAGTCCTTGGGCAGATGAAGGCCCTCCAGCAGCTTTCGAAGCTTGAGAGCCGCGTCCTGATCGTCTTCCCGGTGTCTGTAGCTTATAAAAGCAAGATACTTGTCCATGGACGCCCTCCTCTATTCCAGTTCCAGGTCATAGGCCTTCCGCTCCTTTCGGGTAAGCTCCCTTCCCCCGAGAAGCTCCCGCGCAAGGGCGATCTGCCCCGGAAGATCCTCAGGGACCGGAACTGCCTTTTCCCTGTAAATATACATGGTAGCGTCGGCCCTGATCACCTCGCTGCCCCTTCTTTGGGTCTCTTCATCCCATGCTCCGAAAAGGGTCGGATCGAAATCCTCCGCGGTCTCGATCCTGGCAAAGACGGACCCGTCCTCCGGTCTGTAAAGGGTCGGGACGTCGTTGACCGAGGTAAGTATCAGACCTTCCGAGGATATCTGCATGTCGCTGTCCTGGCCCGGCTCGTCTATAAGACAGAGGCGCCTTCCTGCGGCGAGATCGTAGACCGCCTTGGTTCTTCCCTCCGCGTACATCCACTGCCTTCCGTCGGGAAACCCAGGCATGGAATAGTAATATGACGGTTCCAGATGTGTAGTGCACGCATCCTCAAAGGTGTAAAGAAGCTCGAAGGGATCCGCTCTGTAGACCTCAAGCCTTTCTCCGGTAGTGGCCAGAAGATAGTCCGAACCGGGAAGCGGCCATACCTTGACTGCGCCCTCAAGAGTCGTAAGATACCTGACCGGATCCGCCGAAAAGACGTAGGTCTTCACGTCTTCATTCCTGAGGTTGTAGTCAGTAGAGGTATTATCCCGCGTGCGTCCGAATATGAGGCCGGGGACCTCAGGAAAATAGTCGATGGTATTGATATCGGAGCTGAGGATCAGCGGGGACAGGACATGATCTGCAGCAGGCTCGCCGGGGGCACCTTCCGAAGCCTCGTCATAAAACTCGATAAATTCGCCCTTAAAAGGATCAAAGCGATAGATTGTTCTTGTGGGATATGAATAGATGTAGCCTATGATGCTGCCGTCAGGCAGTATCCCGCAGCCGGTCAGCCACTTTCCGGCGGGATACTCGGTCCAGAAGGGCATGTAATAGTCCCTGCCGGGATCATCCTTAAAGCAGATCCGGGACCTGTAGACCTGGCTGGAATACTCCCTGCTGATATCGAAGCTTCCCCGGTAGACCGCGAAGCCCTGCTCCTCCGACGAGACCTCAAGGCTCAGTTCAAAGGTCTCCTTGCCGTTGTCATAGTCTTCCGGTACCGGCATGGTGATGGTCTTCGGAAAGGATGAAGCGCTTTCACCTTCGGCGCTCTCTTCCGGACCGTCCTCAGGCGCCCTGGTCTTGAAGTATTCCTGAGGGATGGTGACCGGAACGTAGCCTTCGGCGCAGAGGCCCTCCAGGGCGTCCTTAAAGACCGCGGGAAGATCGGTGGAAAGACCGCTGTCCGGAAGAAACTCAAGGCACAGTAGCATGGCAAGCTCGCTGTCTCCGCTGTCAAGGGCCTCCCGAGCCCTGATGGCGGTGGTCGCGGCGAACTCCTCCCGTGCGGCGTCTCTCTGCTCCTCCGCCCGCAGGGCAGCCTCCTGCGCCAGCTCGTACTCCCGGCTTAAGGACTCGTTTTGATCAGAGATCACCCTCATGCGTGAAAGAGCGTAGCCAAGAAAGACCAGGGATCCGATGATAACTGCACCCGCGATGACCGAGGCTG
>JAFRQL010000173.1 GCA_017428655.1 Bacillota bacterium
GGAAAAAACCAAGCAGATATTTCTGACCGTTGCGCTGTTTGCACACGGCTATGCCAGCATCATTGCAAACAACGGTCTGGAATATGATGAAAAACTGGTCGCGGAGCACCTGGAACGGGCTTGGAACGGCGCTTTTCTCGCGGCTATGCAGGAGGAGAAGGAACATGAAGAAACTGTATGAAAAAAGCGAGATCACCTTTGCGATCCTATGGATCGTGATCTACACGGTGGGCATGGGGACGCTGCAAAACAATTTCGGCCTCGATTCGCTGTGGCACATGCTGGGCCTGATCGTGATATCCGTAGCGATTTTCCTGTTTGTGAAAAAGAACGGGCTCATGGGAAAGTACGGCCTGGCCGGATGGGCGAAGAACAGCAAGGCAATGCTGTGGTTCATCCCGCTGTGGCTTCTTTCCTGCATAAATCTTTTCGGCGGTTTTTCGCCGGATCACCCGATACCGGGACTGATCTATGCCGCCGTATCCATGGCTTTGGTCGGATTTGCGGAGGAACTGATTTTCCGTGGCTTCCTGTTCAAGGCCATGCTGAAGGACGGCAGCGTCAAAGCGGCTGTCGTTGTCTCTTCCGTCACCTTCGGACTCGGGCATATTGTGAATCTGTTTACCGGACATGATCTGGTTGAGACGCTCGCCCAGGTGGTCTTCGCGGTTGCCCTCGGCTTTGTCTTTACGTTTGTTTTTTACAAGAGCGGAAGCCTTCTGCCCGGGATCCTGGCGCACAGCTTTATCGACGTGTCCTCTGTATTCGCATCCGACGAAGGCTCTCAGCTTGTGAATTTGATCCTGCATATCGGGATCGTCGTCGTATCCGCGGCATACTGCCTGTATTTGGCAAAGCGTGTAGAGACGCCGGCGATCAACCAGGCAGACTTGCAGAAGGGATCTGTATCTGATCCGCAATAATTTCGAAAGAGGTAAACAAAAAAGGCCCTGAAGGGCCTTTTCCGTTTGCTGGTGCCGGCGGCGGGGCTCGAACCCGCACGGTATTGCTACCACCGGATTTTGAGTCCGGGACGTCTGCCAATTCCATCACGCCGGCATATGTATGACCATGAGCGGCGGTGCATATCCGCGTGCACTCAAGCTTTTCTATATTAGCATGACGGCCTCCCCAAATCAAGGTACTGCTGACCTGCACATCCATTTTTTCTATTGATTTTATACCGATGTCAGGTATAATATTTCTATTAGATTTAGGAGGTTCGATTTAATGAACACCACCAGCACTGCAGCTACAGGTATCGGCTCATATTCATCACTTATCCTTCTTGCGGCGATGTTCGCGGTCATGTATCTCATGATCATCCGCCCGCAGAGAAAGAAGGAGAAAGAGACTGAGGCCATGAGAAACAGCCTCGGCGTTGGAGACGAGATCGTGACCATCGGCGGCTTCTTCGGGAAGATCGTCAGGGTCAAGAACGACAGGCTCGTCATCCAGTGCGGAGCTGACAGGACCCGGCTCGAGATCGCCCGGTGGGCAGTCTCGGCAGTAGTCAACAAGGCAGGATCCGAGACCAAGGCAGAGGCTCCGGCAGAAGAAGAGGAGCTTCCGTCCAGACCGACACCGAAGTCCATCAAGAGGCTCGACAAGTCAGGGGATCCCGCTGAGAAGACAGAGTAAAGCACTTATGATCCTGGGCATGTGCAGCCTGCACATGCCTTTATTTTTGTTAAAGGAAGCATTTGATCAATGAAAAAAGCATTAGCCGTCGCAATAGTAATACTGACCGTCATCGGCTGGGTCTTCAGCGTCACCGGCCTTGATTCCATCGGCAGTCTGCCCGAGCAGATGAAGCTCGGTCTCGACATGATAGGCGGAGTCTCCGTCGTTCTTGAGGCTGACACCGAGGCGACCGGGTCCGAGCTTAAGGGCATCATGGACCAGACCAAGGCGGTCATGGAGAACCGTGTCAACGAGATGGGCCTTTCCGAGCCAGTCATTACCATAGAGAACGAGAACCGCATCAGGATCGAGCTCCCCGGCGCCCAGAACGCCACCGAAGCCATCGAATCCATCGGAAAGACCGCCATGCTGACCTTCAGGACGGCTGACGGTAACGTAATCATCGACGGCTCCCACATCAAGGACGCCCAGGCGGCGGTATATCAGGGCTATGACACCAGCCTGCTCAACACCTACATCATCTCTCTTGAGTTCGATGCGGAAGGTTCAAGCCTTTTTGAACAGGCGACGAGAGACATCGTAGCCGGAAAGATCAAGAGCAGCGGTACCTTCGACGCGTCCCAGATACCCATCTATCTGGACGACGAAGTGATCTCCGCTCCCATGGTCACCACCGTCATAAGCTCCGCCAACGCCCAGATCACCGGCCGTTTCACCAGGACCGAGGCCATGAACCTGGCAGCCCTGATCAGGGGCGGATCCCTTCCCGTTACCCTCAACGAGGTCCAGACCGAGATCGTAGGGCCGACCCTGGGCATCAACGCGGCGCAGAAGAGCGTCGTCGCAGGCATCATCGGCATCGTCCTCATCTTCATCGTGATGATCATGGGTTACAAGGTCATGGGCGTAGTCGCGGACTTTGCCCTCGCTCTCTATGTGCTCATCGTCCTCTGGGTCTTCGTCGGCCTTAAGGCTGTCCTGACCCTGCCCGGCATCGCGGGACTCATCCTCTCCGTGGGCATGGCCGTCGACAGCAACGTCATCATATTCACCCGCATCCAGGAGGATATCAAAGAGGGCAAGACCGTCCGGGTCGCCGTGGAATCCGGCTTCAGGCGCGGCATGGGGACCATCATCGACTCCCAGCTGACAACTATAATCGCCGCCGTCATCCTCTACGAGTTCGGCACCGGCTCCGTCAGGGGCTTCGCTCTGACCCTGCTCATCGGTATCATCGCCTCGCTCTTCACCGCGGTCACCGTCTCCAAGCTGCTGCTCACAGTAGTCTCGGAGCATAAATCCATCGCGACCATGAAGAACTTCGGCGTTAAGACCATCGCCCAGGAGACCGAAGGGGAGAAGAGGCTCCCGAAGAAGTACGATTTCCTCGGCAACCGCAAAAAGTTCTACATGATCTCCTGCACCGTGATCGTTCTCGGGATCGGTATCGGGCTTATAAGAGGCTACAACCTGGGCATCGACTTCACCGGCGGCACCATGCTCCAGCTCAATATGGAGAAGGCTGGTCAGGTGCAGACCGTGGAAGAGGTCCTTACCTCTCACGGTATCAAGGCCGATATCCAGCCCGCAGGGGAGAACGGCGAAAAGGTCATCATCAAGACCACCACCGTCATCGACAACGAACAGAGGCAGGCTCTGGTCGACGAGATCGCCGAAAAGGCCGGCATCTCCAACGGGAGAGAGACCATAGAGCAGGCAGGCCTCATCGGGCCCTCCGTAGGAGACCAGCTCAAGGCCAACACCTTTAAGTCCATACTCCTCGCGTGCCTTGCCATGCTGATCTACATCGCCGTAAGATTCGAGTGGAGGTTCGGAGTCGCGGCCATCATCGCTCTCCTGCATGACGCCGCCGTGCTCTTCGCCTTCTACGGGCTCTTCCACGTGCAGATGAACAGCCCCTTCATCGCGGGACTTCTGATCATCATCGGTTATTCGATCAACGACACCATCGTCGTCTTCGACAGGGTGAGAGAGAACAGAGGCTTCATGAAGAAGATCAGGCTGGAGACCGTGATCAACGAGAGCGTCAACCAGTCCATCTCAAGGGCATTCATGACATCCATCACCACCGCTCTTGCGATCATCCCCCTGATCATCATCTGCGGAGACGCCATCAGGGCCTTCGCGCTGCCGCTCCTGGCAGGCGTGCTGTGCGGGACCTTCTCGTCCCTGTGCCTGGCGTCGGCATTCTACTACGAGATACACAGACTTACCAAAAAGAACAGATACAGAGGTGCTTAAGTGGCAAGCGATTATGTGCAGAGCCTCCTCGATATAAACCCTTCCTACGACGAAGAGCTGCTCGAAAAGGCTTACAGCTGGGCAACTGAATATCACAAGGACCAGAAGAGACGATCCGGCGAGCCTTACATCATCCATCCCAAGGCCGTCGGAGTGATCCTGGCCGAGATCGGAATGGACGAAAGGGCGCTCTGCGCCGGCCTACTTCACGACGTGGTCGAGGACACCGCCTGCACCCTTGATATGCTTGAAAAGGAATTCGGCTCCGAGGTCGCCATGCTGGTGGACGGAGTCACCAAGCTGACCAATCTGGAGTTCGAGAGCAAGGAGGAGCGTCAGGCGGAGAACATCCGCAAGATGTTCCTGGCCATGTCCAAGGACATCAGGATCCTGGTGATCAAGCTCTGCGACCGCCTGCACAATCTGAGGACCATCCAGTTCATGCCTCCTCACAAGATCCGCGAGAAGTGCCAGGAGACCCTGGACATCTACGCGCCCCTTGCCGCCAGGCTCGGTATGTACGCTTTCAAGTTCGAGATGGAGGACATCGCCTTCAAGAACCTGGAGCCCGAAGCCTACGCCCGTCTGGACGCCGAGATGCACGCCAGGAACGAGGAGCGCAGCGAGGTCATCAAGATCATCGTCGAAGAGGTCAAGAAGCTCCTCTCGGATCTGGGCATCAAGTTCGAGGTCTACGGCAGGAGCAAGCACTACTACAGCATCTACAAAAAGATGACCTATCAGCATAAGTCCCTGGACGAGATCTTCGATCTCACCGCTGTCCGCATCATCGTCGACAGCGTCAAGGACTGCTACGGGGTCCTGGGCGCGGTCCACACCCGCTGGAAGCCCATCCCCGGCAGGTTCAAGGACTACATCGCGATGCCCAAGCCCAACAACTACCAGTCCCTGCACACCACCGTCATCGGAGACAACGGCAATCCCTTCGAGATCCAGATCAGGACCCAGGAGATGCACCGGGTCGCTGAGTACGGTATCGCTGCCCACTGGAAGTACAAGGAGGGCATCGTAAAGGAAGATGAAGAGAGCAAGCTTGCCTGGCTCAGGCAGACCCTTGAGTGGCAGCAGGAGGTCAGCGATTCCAAGGATTTCGTCGACACTCTGAAGATGGACCTGTTCTCCAACCAGGTATTCGTCTTCACACCGAAGGGGGACGTGGTCGAGCTTCCCGCGGGATCCACTCCTTTGGACTTCGCTTTCAAGATACACACGGCCATCGGTTATAAATGCGTCGGCGCCAAGGTCAACGGCAAGATGGTCACCATCGACTACGAGCTCCAGAACGGCGAGATAGTCGA
>JAFRQL010000174.1 GCA_017428655.1 Bacillota bacterium
AGGTCGATCTTCTCTCCCGCCACGGTGACGATGCGGGATTCGGTGTTGACCTCCAGGTCTCCGGATCTGAGGACGGTCTGCTTCTTTTCGTCCTCGCCCTTGTTCTTTCTCGCGAGGACCGCGGAGACTCTGGCCATCAGTTCCTTGGGGCTGAAGGGCTTGACCACGTAGTCGTCGATGCCCAGCTCAAAGCCGAAGAGCTTGTCGTACTCCTCGCCTCTGGCGGACAGCATGATTATGGGGATGTCCTTGTCCCTTCTGATCTGCTTGCAGGCGCTGTAACCGTCCAGCCTGGGCATCATGATGTCCATGATCACCAGATCGTAGTCCTGAGAGAGGCATTTATTGACCGCCTCGACGCCGTCGGCGGCTTCATCGGTCTCGTAATTGTTGAAGACCGCATATTCTCTTATGACGGTCCTGATCTTTTCTTCGTCGTCTACTATAAGTATTCTGGCCATGGGACACCTCCGATAAGTGTTTATGGTCTGATTATAAGCACCGGATATGAAGCAATTGTGAAGGGAGGATGAAAAGAGCGAAACAGTGGAGCGGACCGGCGTCCTATATACGCTCCGCCAGCTTCGCGGCCTCCTTTATGGCCTCGGCGAGGCTGGTGACGCCGATGAGACGCATGTTCTTAGGCTTTTCGGGAAGCTTCTCGACGCTGCGGCGGGGAAGCATCATGGCCTTGAAGCCCATGCGGTCTGCCTCTCTTATGAGCTTGTCCGCGCTGCGGACGGGCCTCAGGTCTCCGGTGAGCCCGATCTCTCCGATGGCGATGAAGCCCGAAGGAAGCTTCGCGGCCTTTTCGTCGGACCAGATGGCGAGGGCTACCGCAAGATCGATGGACGTCCCCTCGGGACGCATGCCGCCCACGACGTTCACGTAGATATCGCGGTTTATGAGGCTCAGCGACGCCTTTCTCTCAAGGACCGCGACGATCATGCCCAGCCTTGAGTTCTCAACGCCTATGGCAGTCCTGCGGGCAAAGCCCACGTTGGTCGGGGCGGTGAGGGCCTGGATCTCAAGGAGCAGCGGCCTGGTGCCCTCGTAGACCGCGGTGGCAACTGCCCCGGCGGAGCTGTCCTCGAGGCCCTCAAGAAAGCTGGCCGAAAGGTTCTCGATCTCAACGAGGCCTTCTTCCCTCATCTCGAAGGCTCCGATCTCGCTGGTGGTGCCGAAGCGGTTCTTCAGGGCCCTGAGGATGCGGAGGTCCTGGCTCCTCTCGCCGGAGAACTGCAGCACCGTGTCCACCATGTGCTCCACGATCTTGGGGCCTGCCAGCTCGCCGCTCTTGGTCACGTGGGCGACGATGAAGACGGGGATGTCCCTGCCCTTGCCCAGGTTCATCAGAAGATTTCCGCAGGCGCGGACCTGGGACACGCTGCCCGGGGCGGAATCGTACTCGTCGGTGTACATGGTCTGGATGGAGTCGATGATGAGGAACTTCGGGTCCAGCTGGTCCACTGCCGCGATGACGGCCTCCATGCTGGTCTCGGAGAGCACGTAAAGGTCGCCTGTGCCTTCCTTGCAGACCCGGTCGGCCCGCATCTTGATCTGCTCCTCCGACTCCTCGCCGGAAACGTAGAGCACCGTGCCCAGGGCCTTGCAGATGTGGGACGCGGCCTGGATTATCATGGTCGACTTGCCTATGCCCGGGTCGCCTGAGATCAGGGTTAGAGACCCTTTGACCAGTCCTCCGCCCAGGACCCGGTTGAGCTCGCCGATGCCGGTGTCGATGCGGGTGCTCTGGCCGGAGGTGACGGAGGAGAGCCTCTGGGGCTTGGACCTTCCCTTCACGCCCTCGGAGGGGCGGGACGCTCCCTTGCCCGACCTGCTCCTGGAGTCGTCCGTCTCGTCGTAGACCTTCTCCTCTACGAAGGAATTCCAGGCGCCGCATATGCACTGGCCCATCCAGCGGGGGCTCTCATAGCCGCATTCCTGACATACGAATACTGTTTTGCCGTTCTTTTTTGCCATGTTCTATCACCGTTGATCGTCTATTTGCGATGGACCGGGGGATGCTCCGCGCCGTTCATCGCAGATAAGCGATAATATCTCAAAGATCTGGTCCGTGCCGCAGGGACCGGGGAGCCCTTCGAGGAGGGCCGCAGGAAGAGAAGCGCTAAGCTCATCGATATTGACAGGCCTCAGCCTCGTCGCCAGCCTTTCGGCCTCCCTGATATTATACACCAGAATGGGGATCATTTTTCTGCACAGTGCGGCTGCGGCCAGCCTTTTTATGAGGAGGGAGTCTCCCCTTCCCAGCTGCCTGGATCGGGACCTTCCGGTCAGGGGATCCTTAAATACGTGGACGAGGACCGTGCCGCGGCCTTTTTGAGCCTGGGGCGCGAAAGGGCTGCCGCCGCCCGGGCCTTCGGACGCTTTTCTTTCAGAAAGCCTTCCGGGCACCGACGCGGCCACCGCCTCGCAGCGGGAAAGGAGGTCCTTCTGGGATCCGATCAGGCGCTCAACTGATCTTTTCAGGTCGAAAAGTTCCGATGAACAGGCCCCGGCCTGCCCGCCGGAGGGCATATTCATGCCTGCGGGAACCTCGAGACCCGCAGGATCAAAGCTTTTATCGTTCATTTATGATATTTCGTCGTTCCGGGATCATTTTACCATAATTTAGCAATTTGTCAAGAGGGCAGGTCAGGCAAAGGGCAGCCCGTCCGGATAAAAAACGGCGCCCCGCAGGATAAACGTCCCGCGGCGCGCCGCCTACATTTTCAATTATTCCGCCTGCGCCCTGAAGAGGATCGCCCTCCCCCGGCCGCGGACATTTTACTTTCCGTATCTCTTGAGGATGCTGACGTACATCCTGACGTCGCCCTCCAGATGGTCAAGGCAGATGTGCTCGTTGACCTGGTGGGCTCCGCCGCTCCTGCCGTCCTGCAGAAGGCCGGTGAAGCGGTAGACGCTGTTTGTCGGGCAGATGCCGCAGTAGTAGCGGGAATCGGTGCCGCC
>JAFRQL010000175.1 GCA_017428655.1 Bacillota bacterium
ACGACGCGGAAAAGCTCAAGGATAAACAGCCGGAATTCAGGGCCAAGCTGGAGCTCTACAAGGACGCTCTCAGGGCCGGCAGAGAAGCCATAAAGCGCAGCGGTATCACTCTGGGCTACGGGACGGACTTGGTCGCGAACCACAACAATTACGACTCCGGCTGGGAGTTCGCCGCCTGGACCAGGAGCGGCATGGGAGGCTTCAGAGCCCTCAAGGCCGCGACGAGCGTGAACGCGAAGATACTTCAGATAGACGATAAGGTCGGGACTCTTGAAAAAGGCAAGCTCGCCGATATCTCGGCCTGGAGGAGGGATCTTCTCAGCGATCCCGCGGCCCTTCTCGACTGCGCCTTCGTCATGAAGGAAGGCGTAGAGTATGAGACCGAGGTCAGCGAGGACATAGACCAGGTATAGTAATGAAAGAGCGGAGCCCTATCTCTCGAATATGACCCCTCCGGCCTGCGTCGGATGGTCCATGTAGACGATGGTCTTCGCCCCGCTCTTATATCTCAAAAGATTCCAGACCACCAGGATGTCTCCGGCAGCCGAGGTGGTCATTATTATGCCTAAAAAGAGCAGCGTGAAGGAGCCGGCGAGCACGCCCCAGACCATGGGCACGATCCCCAGGATCACCAAAGGCGTGAGAGTGCCGAAAATATACTGTCCCTTTTTCAGCGGGACCCTGCAGGTGCAGTAATGCGTGAGATACTGCTTCATGAAGCCGAACTCGATGTCCCTGAAGCCTGCTGCCGGTGAAGGGAGCCCAGCTCAGCCCGTGTATCAGCTCATGTACGACCACCATCACGATCAGGGCCGCGATGGAGATGAAGACCGTTCCCGGGCGCGTCATGAGGGCCGATGCCCCGTTGCGGGCGATGAAGGCCCAAAGCCCGGCCGCCAGGACCGGCACCAGCAGTATGATCGCGAAGACGTTCGCCCAGACGATGCTGACGGTGAGATCGACCCTCCTGTAGCCCTCGCCTTCCATGCGCTCCGAGATCTTCTCGAACTCCTCCAGCCTCTTCTTTTCGGCCTCCGTGAGCTTCCTCGCCTTTTCCTTTCCGTCCGGGGACTTTTGCATCCCGCCCTTTTTGAACATGAGATCACCGCTTTCTTTTATAATCGTTTATGATTCCCAAACTCTTTTATATTCATTTATGATCCTCTGATATCTTATGCCCGTTTGTCCGTTTGAGCAAGAAAAAAGCGGCCTCCGCGTGCGGAGGACCGCCCTACCCTCTGCCCAGCCACTCGTCCTCCTCTTCGCGGGAGCGGAAGACGACGATCTGCCGCCCTTCTTTGTACTGTTCGAGCAGTTCGTATATACGCGGCAGCTGCTCCTTTGGAAAATCGATTATCCACCTGCGGAACTCGGGATCCAGCTCTTCCTCCTTCCAGGGCAGGTCTTCGCGCTGCTTTCCGACGCGCTCCTTCGCCCCTTCAAGGCAGACCTCCACTGGCAGATCGAGCAGGAAAACGGTGTCGCAGCGCATAAGGCGCCTTTCGAGGGTCCGGCCGTAATTGCCGTCGATGATCCAGCGGTCTTCCCTCAGGATCTCCTCCAGCCTGCGGTCGAACTCCTCCCTCGTGACCGTCGTCCTGTCGGGCAGATGCCAGATCATATCAAGATAGTAGAGCGGGAGCCCGCTCTTTTCTCTCACCCCGCGGGCAAAGCTGCTCTTGCCCGCGCCGGGGCTGCCGATGACAAGGACGCGTTCCACCGCTCGTCTCCTCCTTTGCTTTTTCTTACGCTGCGTCTTGTTTCAGTGATCAAAACGGCGGGCCCGAGGGCCCGCCGTCGTGTTATTCAGTTATATCTCCCTGTCGCTGGACGTTGCCAGGTATTTCAGGATGTCCCTTCTGGTCACGATGCCTATGAAGCTTCCCCAGTCGTCGACTACGGGGATAAAGTTCTGCTCCATGGCCCTGAAGACCAGATCTTCCGGTTCTGCCGTGATCAGGCAGGGAGGATTCTTGTCCGCGTGGGCGATATCCTTTACCAGGATCTTCTCCATATCGTAGATGCTTATGGAATGGTCCGGCTTTTCACCTGCGGCGTTGAGCATGTACCAGAGGAAGTCCCCCTGAGAGATAGTCGAAACGTATCTTCCGTCCCGGCTTATGACCGGGATGGCCGAGTAACCGTTGACCCTGAGTTTTTCCACGCCCTGCCTTAAGGTGTTGTCCTCGTAGAGAAAATCTACGGTCGCCTTCGGATGAAGCAGGAATGCTATGTTCATTTAAGCGTTCTTCAGGAAGCCCATTATGCTTCCGAGGCCGGCATATTTGGTGACACCGTCATCACCGGTGATAACGATGGAGGGAGCCTGGACTATGCCGTAGGTCCTGGCCAGATCCCTGTTCTCTTCCGCCGGCACCAGCTGATAGTCTATGCCGGCTTCGGCGAGGGCCTTCTTGGCCGCCGCGCAGTTGGGACAGGTCTTGGTGGTAAAGAGCATGATGTTCTTCGCGCCGCCGGCGGGAGCCTTGGCGGTCTCGGCCTCGGGAGCCTGGACCGGAGCGGAGCCCTGCCTTAAGGCTGCGGGTGCTCTTCCCGCGGGATCGGCCGACAGGTCGAGCTTGGGATAGTGCTTCTTCACGGAGAGGCCCACGTCGTAGACCTTCCTGTCCTTGAACTCCTGGGACTTTCCGTCGTTCCAGTTCTGGACCGGACGGTAGTAGCCGGTGATCCTGCTGTAGACCTCGGTCTTGGCGCCGCAGATCGGGCAGGTGTACTGCTCGCCGGACAGGTATCCGTGGGCAGCGCAGATGGAATAGGTCGGGGACAGGGTGTAATAGGGCAGCTTGTAGTTCTCAGCGATGGTCCTGACCAGGTTGGCCGCGGCCTTCCAGTCGGGCAGCTTCTCGCCCAGGAAGGCGTGGAAGACGGTGCCGCTGGTGTAGAGGGTCTGGAGCCTGTCCTGGATGTCCAGGGCGGAGAAGACGTCCTCGGAGAAGCCGACGGGCAGGTGGGAGCTGTTGGTGTAGTAGGGAGTCCCGTTCCTGTTGGCGGTGATGATGTCTCCGAATCTCTTGACGTCGTGCTTGGCGAGCCTGAAGGCGGTGGACTCGGCGGGAGTAGCCTCGAGGTTGTAGAGGTCGCCGTACTGCTCCTGATAGTCGG
>JAFRQL010000176.1 GCA_017428655.1 Bacillota bacterium
CCTCTCCTGATTCCAGATGACGTGAAAACAGGCCCCGCAGCGGACTCCAAGGGCGTCTGCCGCGACGAACAGAGCCGCGGATTCCATCTCCGAGCACTTGACCCTGAGCCTCTTCCAGGCGTCCCAGAGGGCCAGGAGCTCGAAGGACACCGGGCTCTTTTTCGGATCATGCTGGCCGTAGAAGGAGTCCTTGCACTGGGCGACGCCCACGTGGGTCCTGAAGCCCAGCTCCTCGGCGGCCTCCTTAAGGCAGAGGGTGACGCCGAAGTCGGCCACCGCGGGATATTCGATGGGAGCGTATTCCCTCGAAGTATGCTCGTACCTGACCGCGGCCTTGGCGACCACCACGTCGCCGGCGCAGACGTCGGTATCGATGCCCCCGCAGGTGCCGCAGCGTATGAAGGTATCGGCGCCCATGTTGTGCAGCTCCTCCATGGCGATGGAAGCGGAGGGACCGCCGATGCCGGTGGAGCAGACCGTGACCTTCTCGCCGTGAAGATATCCGGTGTATACGTTGAACTCCCTTATGAAGACCACCGGATGCGCGTCGTCCAGAAGGGCTGCGATGGCCGGGACCCTTCCCGGGTCGCCGGGCATTATGACGTAGCGTCCGATCTCGTCGGGATCGCAGTTTATGTGGAACTGATGATCAAGACCTTCCATTTTTTCTCCTTTCGTTAGAGATCAGCGGTCATTGTTCGTAAGCCTGCGGTGGGTACTATCTCCCCGCAGCGCCTTATCTGCCCAGGTCGTCCGGACCGAAGCTGTCGGGAAGAAGCTCGTCGAGGGCGTAGATCCTCAGCTCCGACAGGGTCCCCTTCTCATCGGTGATGGGGCAGACGACCGCAAAGTCGGGACCGCAGAACTCCCTCAGGGCCTGTCTGCAGACGCCGCAGGGAGTGCACAGGCCGCCGGCGGGACCGTCCGCCTTTCCTCCGGCTACGGCGATGGCGGAAAAGCGCCTCTCCCCTTCGCTGACGGCCTTGAAAAGGGCTGTCCTCTCGGCGCAGACGGTGACGCTGTACGCCGCGTTCTCGATGTTGCAGCCGGTATAGACCCTGCCCTCTTCGGTGAGTAGGGCTGCTCCCACGGCAAAGCCCGAATACGGACAGTAGGAGCTCTCCCTCATCTCAAGGGCCCTTTGGGCCAGCTCGACGTACCGCTCGGACGCCAGCCAGAGGGCAGTCTCCCCAGTCAGAGCCTTCATATCTATGCCGATCATTGGATCACTTCCTTTCGGCCGCTTTTAGCCCGCGAAATACTCGTCCAGCAGCTTTTCGGCGATGAACCTCTCGGCGTAGGACTCGACGATGAGGCTGATGATCAGGGTGAAAAGCTCGGAGGTATCGTCCTCCGCGTCGTGCTTGGCGCAGAGCTTCTTCACATCTCTGATCTTCTGGGAGATCCGGTCCGGAAGGCCGGCCTCCTCTTCTCGGGTGAAGTCCGCGAAGGCCTTATACAGCAGGGAGAGATCGATGGCGTCGTCCCACTCGGAGTTGTAATTGGAGAGCAGCGGGGCCATGAGCTTCTGGATCTGGTCCATGCTCAGGCTGTTCTTAAGGTAGAAGACGATGGTCATGAAGAGCAGATGGTCCTTGTTGTACTTTTTGCCGTCGGGGCCGGGGATCATCTTGTGCTTGGTGTAGTTGCTGACCATTGCCTTGGTCACGGGACCGGAGCTTCCGGTCTTATAGAGCTCCAGCTCTTTGTTGAGGCAGCTGACCATCTGGTCGATGTAAAGGTCCATATCGGGGTAGTTGTCGCCGTCGACGATGCCTTTCTTGAGATAGTCTTCGGCCAGCTTGGCCGCATAGTATTCGTAGCGCATTTGAGTCCTCCTTAAGGGTGATCTGACCGCTTCGTACTAACGCTTATGCGCAGCGGACTTGCCTGCGAAGAGGGGCTCTACGGGGAGCCGGCGCTTAGCGACTGGCAAGCCGTAGGCGCAGACAGAGCTTAGCGCGAGGAGAAGACTCTTCATTAGTTCTTCACTGCGACTGAGAGGTGATAACCGCGAAGAGCAGATGAAGAACTCCGGAAAAGGCTTGCGACGAGGGACCGGCGGGGCCCCGCGAGCGGAAGCGTACCCGATGAGCAGGCATGACGCGAAGCATTATGCCTTCAGACGCTCGGGGTCTTGGCGCAGGTGCTGCGGCGGGATCTTCGAAGAGATCAGATCTTATTATAAAAATAAGAGTTATCCTTTATCTGATACAAGGATAACTCTTATTTAGCACAGTGTCAATGGAGGATCAAGCCCTACTCGGCCATACCGGTATAAAGCTGGTAATACCTGCCCTTCTGGGCGATCAGGTCGTCGTGGTCCCCTCTTTCGATGATCCGGCCCTTCTCAAGGACCATGATCGCGTTGGAGTTCTGGACGGTAGAGAGCCTGTGGGCGATGACGAAGACCGTCCTGTCGTTCATGAGGCTGTCCATGCCCTGCTGGATAAGGGCTTCGGTCCTGGTGTCGATGCTGCTGGTCGCCTCGTCCAGTATCATGACCGGAGGATTGGCCACCGCGCACCTGGCGATGGAGATCAGCTGGCACTGGCCCTGGGAGAGCTGGCTGCCGGTCCCGGAGATCACGGTATCGTAGCCCTCCGGCAGCTTCTCGATGAAGCTGTGGGCGTTGGCCAGCTTCGCCGCCTCGACGACCTCCTCGTCGGTGGCGGAGAGCCTGCCGTAGCGGATGTTGTCCCGGATGCTGCCGGTGAAGAGGTTGACGTCCTGAAGGACCATGCCCAGGGATTTGCGCAGATTCTTCTTTTTGATCCTCTTGATGTCGATGCCGTCGTATGTGATCTTGCCGTCCTGGATGTCGTAGAACCGGTTGATCAGATTGGTGATGGTGGTCTTCCCCGCGCCGGTGGAACCGACGAAGGCGATCTTCTGGCCGGGCTTGGCGTAGAGGTTTATATCGTAGAGTATCTGCCTTTCGGGAACGTAGCTGAAGTCCACGTCCTTCATGCGGACGTCGCCGCGAAGCTTTGTGAGCCTGAAGCTCCCGTCCTCAAGAGGCTCCTTCCAAGCCCAGACACCGGTGAAGGTATCGGTCTCGGTGAGGGTTCCGTCTTCAGCCTCATTTACATAAACAAGTGTTATGTCTCCCTCGTCGATCTCGGGCTTTTCGTCGATGAGATCGAAGACTCTCTGGGCTCCCGCAAGGGCCATGACCACTGAATTGATCTGCTGGGAGATCTGGCTGACCGGCCTGTTGAAGCTCTTGGAAAGAGCGAGGAACGAGGCGATGCCGCCCAGGGTCAGGGCCGTCCTTCCGCTGATGGCGAACATGCCGCCGGCAAGGGCGAGGACCGCGTAGATGACGTTGCTCATGTTCCCCATGATGGGCATGAGTATATTGGCGAGGATGTTGGCCTTGGTGGTGGTCTTTCTTAAGTCCTCGTTCTTTTCGTCAAAGGCCTTCTTGGCCCTCTCCTCGTAGCAGAAGACCTTGACCACCTTCTGGCCGTTGATCATCTCTTCGATGTGGGCGTTCATCCCGCCGAGGGCAGCCTGCCTTTTTCCGTAGAACATGGCCGATCTGCCGCCCAGGGTGATGGTTATCATGTACATCACCACCACGCCCAGCAGCTGGATCAGGGTGAGCAGCGGGCTGATCCTGATCATCGAGTAAAGGACCGCCACGACGGTTATCAGCGAAGATATCACGCTGGGGATGCTCTGGGAGAGCATCTGCCTCATGGTGTCGGTGTCGTTGGTGAAGCGGGACATGATGTCGCCGTAGGGATGGGAATCGAAATACCCGATGGGCAGAGTCTGCATCCTGGCGAACATCTCGCCCCTGATGTTTCTCAGGACTCCCTGGGACATCCTGGCCATCAGCAGGTTGTTGGCAAGGCTGGCTGCGATGCCGATGAGATAGATCCCGGCCAGCATCATCAGTTCTCTGAGAAGGCCCGAAAGGTCGGGGGAAGCCGACAGGACCAGAGGCCCGATGTAGTCGTCGATGAGGGTCTGCATGAAGAGGGACGCCCTGACGCTGACAAGCGAGGCAGTTCCCATGCAGAGCATGGCTATGACGAAGGAAGCGGTATAACCTTTTCCGATGTATGAGAAGACTCTCTTTACGGCCTTTCCGGTCCCCTTGGGGATGCGGATGCGCCCCTGGGCGGCAGCCCTTCCTCCCCTTCCGGGGCCCGGACCTACCTGCCTTTGGACGGGCTCCTGAGCCTTTCCGTTATTCTGCGGCATCGAAGTCACCTCCCTTCGTCTGAGAATCGTATACTTCTCTGTAGATGGCGTTGGACGCCATGAGCTGGTCGTGGGTGCCTACCCCGCTGATCCTTCCGTTGTCCAGGACCACGATCCTGTCGGCGTCCCTCACGGAAGAGATCCTCTGGGCGATGATGATCTTGGTGGTGTCGGGTAGATCTTCTCTGAAGGCCTTTCTGATCAGGGATTCGGTGTGGGTATCCACCGCGGAGGTGGAGTCGTCCAGGATCAGGATCTTAGGCTTTGATACCAGAGCTCTGGCGATGCAGAGCCTCTGCCTCTGGCCGCCGGAGAAATTGGAGCCGCCCTGCTCCACCCTGCCGTAGAGGCCGCCCTCCTTCTCGAGGACGAAGCCCTTGGCCTGGGCATGATCGAGGGCCTGCAGCAGTTCCTCGTCGGTGGCGCCTTCATTGCCCCAGCGCAGATTGTCCGCCACGGTGCCGCTGAAGAGCACGTTCTTCTGAAGGACCATGGAGACGCTCTTTCTTAAGGCGGTCAGGTCAAGCTCCCTGACGTCGGTGCCTCCGACCAGGACCCTGCCCTTCCTCGCGTCGTAGAGCCTGGGGATCAGCTGGACCAGACTGGTCTTTCCGCTTCCCGTGCCGCCCAGGATGCCTATGGTCTCGCCGGAGGCGATCTTAAGATCGATATCGTTTATGCAGTCCAGAGAACTTCCGTAACCGAAGTCCACGTCCTCAAAGGCGACGGAACCGTCGGCGGGACCGGGGACGGGCTCTTCGGGGCTCTCGATATCGGGCTCCTCCATCAGGACTTCGCTGATGCGCTTTGCGGCGGCGATGGCGATGGAGCTCATGCTGAGCATGAAGGAGAGCATCATGAGGCTCATGAGGATCTGCATGACGTAGGTGTTGATGGAGATCAGCTGGCCGGTGGTCATTGAGCCTGAAACTATCAGCTTTGCGCCCAGCCAGGCGATCAGAAGCATGCAGCTGTAGGAGCAGGTCTGCATCAGCGGGCCGTTCAGGGCCATGATCCTCTCAGCCCCGAAACTGGTCCTGTAAAGGTCGTCCGCCACCTCGCCGAACTTCTCGTTCTCCTTTTCCTCGCGGACGAAGGCCTTGACGACCCTTATCCCGCGGACGTTCTCCTGGACGGTGTTGTTGAGCCTGTCGTAGATCCTGAACATGCGCTCGAACAGCGGCAGGGCCTTCCTCATGATCATGAAAAGACCCACTGCCAGGACCGGCAGCACGTAAAGAAAGACCAGGGAGAGCCTCCTGTTGATCCTTCTCGCCGCGATCATGGCGAGGATTATGCTGGCGGGGGCTCTCACAGCCATCCTCATGAGCATGGCGAAGGCCATCTGGACGTTGGTGACGTCGGTGGTCATCCTGGTCACCAGACCCGAGGCAGAGAATTTATCGATGTTGGAGAAGGAAAATCTCTGGATGTTGTAGTACATGTCGTGGCGCAGATTGGCCGCGAATCCGGACGACGCCGTGGACGAAGTGACCGCGCCGAGGACGCCGCAGAGCATGCTCGCGAAGGCGAGGAGGATGAGCCTCATCCCTACGGATCTTATGACGGTCATATCCCCGGCCTGTATGCCCAGATCCACCAGATCCGCCATGTGATAAGGGATCAGGACCTCGAGAGCCACCTCTCCGATCATGAAGAGCGGAGACAGGGCCGTCAGCCATGCATACTCCCTTATGCAGCCAGCCAGTTTTTTTAGCATTTAATCTTGTCAACCTTTCGTCAGATATGGTATATTAATGTGTCTATTATAAAGGAAAAGACGCCAAATGTAGAAAAAGAATTATAAAGATTTGGTGAAGCTTACGGAGTTCAGAAATATGACATCAGGTCTCAGATCAAGAAAGTTCCTCGCGCTGCTCATGGCAGCGCTTATCATCGTCATGACTTCCGCCTGCGGCGCAAAGACCGCCAAGGAGCCTGACGAGATCATACTCAACGTTTTCGCATCCAACAATTCGGTATACGCCGTGGCCAATCTGGTCGACAGCTATAAGAGCATGTCCAGCTATGCCGCCGTAAGGGTCACCTACGACGAGCCCAGCATGCTCGCCGCCAAGATCGAGGCTGGCTATGACTGCGACATCTTCATCTGCGAGGACGAGGCCTGCATGGACTGGCTCGACGCCACCAAGGACAAAGAGGTCAATCCCAACGGCAACGACTGCCTGGCCGAAGGCACCAGATCCGCCGTCTTCAAGGGGACTCCCGAGGGCGCCGAAGAGGAGATGACCTTCTCCGCCGCAGTCATCAAGACCACTGCCCAGGAGAAGGAAGCCGGCAAGTTCATGAGCTTCATCGAGAGCGAGAACGCCGACAAGGTCTACGACGCCTCCGGATTCGAGAGGGTCACCGAGTAGGAGCTTGCGAAAGCGATCGGCAATTTATACGAGATATGCAGATGTCCCGCCTGAGCGGGACATCTTTTTATGCTTATGATCTTTCTCGGTCTGTTTAAGAGGCCTTCCTGCGCCCTATTTCCCAAATCCGTGGTCTTCGACGTAGCGGGCGAAGAGGTCCTGGGCTTCCTCCACCAGAACGGCGCAGCGGATCCCTTCCCTCTTGTACTTGGGCTGGAGATCTCTGCAGTCGGTGCCTCCGAAGGTCTCGGAGAAGAGCTTGACGAAGCCGCTGACTCCGGGCTTGAGAGCCGGGCTCAGGTGGCCCTTCTCTTCGGTAAGGAGCTCTCCCAGGGCGGCGACATAAGAGCAGAGGACCCCGCAGGTCATCCCGCAGCTCATGCCCCCTCCGCAGCCGGAAAGGAGCTTCATGGCCTTGTCGTCGAGGCCGAGCCCAAGGCTGTCGTTGGCACCTCTAATGGTAGCTTCGGCGCAGTTGTAGTTTTCGTCAAGATAGTAATCTCTTGCGCTCTTCATCTCTCGTTCATCCTTTCTTTATCAAAAAGCATCGCGCTCTTTTATCTTCTGAAGCAGCGGTAGAGGAGCTCCGCCGCGTCCGCTCTGGTGCAGGGCTCTTCCGGATCCCCGTCCACCGCGGAGTAGTTCTTTTCCCTGGCCCATCTCCAGCTCTCCTCATGCCAGTCAGCGCCCTGCTCCTCTTCAAGGCCCAGTGCCCTGTGGACGAAGGTTATCAGCTGCGCCCTGGTGCAGACCGTTCCGGGACCGAAGGTATCCTGAGACAGACCGTCGGTGACGCCGCTCTGCACGGCCCAGGTGACCGCCTTGAACCAGTAGTCATCTTCCGCAACGTCTGAGAACCCTGTCTCCTCATCGTCGGGCTCGGGACAGCCGCAGGCCCGCCACAGCATGGTGACAGCCTGGGCCCTGGTGCATTCCAGCTCAGGCCCGAAAAGAGAAGGCGAGACGCCTTCCGCGACCCTGGGCGACGCATTGTATGCCCAGAGGACCGCCCTGCGGAAGGGGACGCTCTTAGGTACGTCCTCAAAGGGGATGTACCAGTCCTTTGGGGCCTCGCCGTACCAGACCGCGCAGATCTTCATGTTTCCGGTAACGATGGTCTTCTGGTCGATCCTGACCATGCCTCCGTCGCCGTAGCGGTACCAGCCGGAAAAGCCTTCGCCCAGCTCCGACGGGTCGGGGAGCCTGCCTATGGCGCTCCCCTTCCTGAGCCCCTCTATGGAAGTATAAACGTAAGGATCGTCGCTGTCGATATAAAAATCAGCCCTGTAAAGAGGCGTGGAGTCGGTCACGTGAAGGGTGATGCCGCAGTCCTCCCCGCCGGTGGAAACGAAGGTCATGACGTGGTCCCCTTCGGGGATCTGCCTGAGCCAGGCCCTGGTGAATACCAGCTCGGAGACGCCGCCCCTGGTAGTATAGAGGTAGTTGTTGCCCGGGATTTGGATGCCGTCCAGCCTTATCTCCTTAAGGGCGTTGTCGTAAAGCCTCAGGGATATCTCCGGGTCCTTCGCCCTGTACAGGTCGAACCAGGCCTGGTCGGAGACGGGCCGGGTATTGCTCTGCGCCCTTGAAAGATCGATCCTGAAGGCCGCTGCAGCTTCGGCGGGAGCGAGATCCCTGTTGGAGCCTCTTACCGAGATGAGGACGGTATCCCCTTCCCTGTCGAAGCCTCCGGGAACATAGCTGAGTACCCCGTCCCGGATATATGCGTCTCCGCTGCCGCTGCAGGTATCGATGCGATAGTCGGAGGTATATTCATTGAAGACCAGGGAAAGGTCCGCGGTGTATGGAACAGCGCCAATAAGGCCGTCCGATGAACCGAGGACCGCTGTCCCTCTTACGCCGGACATGGCCGGTCTTACTGCCGGCATGCCCAAGGAGGATTCCACTGCCTCCGCCGTGAAGACCGTCGACTGACCGTTCCCGAAGACCCTTATTACGGCTGCCCTGCCTGCGGCAGTGACGTCGATCTCCATGCCGGGCAGAGAGGCCGATACCGCGATATCCTCAGCATTCAGGTCCCTTCCGGCGAGGCTCCCCTTTGGGAATACCGCCCTGAAGGTCCTACCGCTCTGGACAGCCTGGACTCCCCTGACCCTTACTGACGCAGGCGCGGGAGTACCGTCCGCTTCCCAGCCCGCGTAAAGGATCAGGGGGCTGATGCGAAAGCCGCCGTTCTTCTGATCTCTTTCAAATGACAGCAGATCCGTGGCTTTGGCGGCGCTCAGGGGCTCCCACGCGCACCCGGGATCTTTGTACCAGCCGGTGAACCGGTATCCGCTGCGGACCGGGATGATGGAAGAAAGGCCGGGAAGTCCCTTGGAAAGGCTGCAGGTCATGTCGGGGACCCTGGCCCCTCCCCGGGAGTCGAAGCTCACGGTGAACGGACCTTTAAGCGCCTTCACGAAGGCTCCGCAGTCGATGAGGCCGTAGCCGCAGTCGGCGTCCTTACCGGCAGGCCCGAGATCCTTTGACGTCACGGCCAGCAGTGAAAGAAAGCCCTTATTGTCGATGTCCGGGCAGGACTGCTTTGCCGCTGCCGCCAGAGCCGACACGAAAGGAGCGGAGAAAGACGTCCCCTCGTCTTCGACATAACCGTCCGCTATGGGGGCTTCCGGCATCTGGAACCCATCCGGACAGATGCTCACCCCCAGGACCTTCTGCCCCGGAGCGGCTATATCCACGCTCTCGTTGCGCTGGGAGAACGGCGAGACCTCAAGGCCGCTGCCGACGGATCCTACCCCGATGACTCCGGGACAGGCCGCGGGATAATACAACGAATTCATGTCGTCGCTGCCGTTGCCCACCGACGCGATGACTATGCAGCCCATGGCCGCGGCGTGGTCGACAGCCCCGCTGATGGCGGCAAAGCTCCTGTCCGAGCTTCCCATGCTTATGTTGATCACGTCCGCTCCGTGGTCCGCGGCATATCTGATAGCGTCGGATACCGCCCTCATGGAGCCTCCGCCGCTGTCATAGGCCGGATCGTATGCGAAAAGCCCGGATCTTTCGTCCGAGGCGCACCTGAGCACCATGATCTCCGCCCCCGGCGCCATGGAGGCTATGCCCTTCCCATTGCCCGATGACGCGGCTATCCTTCCCGCGACTGCGCTGCCGTGGCCGGTCTGGTCACGGTCCCAGCTCTCGGGATGGCTGCCGTCTCCGAGGAAATTCCTGCTCAGCGGCGAGATCTTTATGCCGGCGAGATCCTCATGATAGGGCCAGAGGCCGCTGTCTATCACGGCGACGACGGTCCCGCTGCCGTCAAGGCCAGCCTCAGAGAGAGCAGTGCTTCCAACGGCTTGAAGATCCCACTGCATGCTCAAAAGGGGATCGGCCTGCGATGCAGAGGCGGTCCCCGTCATGATCAGTAACGATAATATGAAAGATAGAATCGCAAAAGTCCTTTTTGATCTCATTTCCCTGTACTGCACGAATGTGCCGGCGGCTCCCCCTAACTTTGCCGCCAACTACATTTTACAGGCTTTCGGACTTTTATCAAGTGCCGGCGCAAATACGGGCAGTGAGCCGCCAGCTATCTGAGATCTCCCCAGCCGGGTGCCTTGCGCTTGTGGCTTGCCTGCTCGTAGGCGTAGGCCGCCTTTATGAGCACCGGTTCGCTGAAGGCCCTTCCCACAAAACAGATCCCGTAGGGGAAGCCCTTCTCGTCATAGCCCGCAGGAACGCCGATGCCGGGATACCCCGATACCGGCGCGTAGTCGAAGCTTCCGGGGCAGACCAGAACGTCCAGCCCGTTCTCATCCAGGACCTTGTCAAGCCCCTCCTGCTGGGAGAGCCTGAGAGCCCTGAGCCTTGTCTCGATATACTCGGGATCGGTGCAGTTGCCCGAGGTCCCGAACTGGGCATCGATAAAGTGCTCCATGCCGTACCTGAGCCCCTCAGTGGCGTGGTCTCCGAAGAAATCGATGATGTCCTTCATGGACCTGCACTTCGTATTTACGGTGGAAAGGTACTGGTCCAGGCACTTTCTGAACTCGTAGCGCATTATGGGCTCGTCTATCCTAAGCCTTGGAAGGTCGATGCCGTCGACCACCTCCGCCCCGCAGCCTTTAATGATCCTGAAGGCTTCTTCGCAGAGGGCCTTGCGCCCCTCCGTCAGCTGGTCGAAGTATCCTCTGTTGATACCGACCCGGAGCCCCTTGAGGCCGTCCCTGTCGAGGAACGCGGTATAGTCGTCCGGTATCATGGCGTCCATGGCCCAGGTGGCTGGATCGTTGTCATCCTCTCCGGTCATGACGTTGAGAAGAGCCGCGCAGTCAGCAACGGTCCTGCCCATGGGGCCCGCGGTATCCTGGGCGCTGCAGATGGGCAGTATCCCGTACCTGCTGACCAGGCCCATGGTAGGCTTGATGCCGCAGATGCTGTTGGAGAACGAGGGGCTCAGGATCGAACCGTCGGTCTCGGTCCCGACGGCGAGGGCCGTGAGATTGGCGGAAAGGGCCACCGCCGACCCGCTGCTGCTTCCCGAGACGTCGCAGGAGGGCTCGTAGGCGCTGACCACCTGTCCTCCCCTGGAACTGTAACCGTTCTTCATGTGATACGCCATGAAATTGGCGAATTCGGTCATATTGGTCTTTCCCAGTATGACCAGGCCGGCGCGGCGGAGCTTCGCTGCGACGGTGGAGTCATAGGGAGCGAAATTGTCCGCCAGGGCAAGGGAACCGCCGGTGGTCCTGAGCTTGTCCGCGGTATTGATATTGTCCTTGAGCATGACGGGGATGCCGTGAAGGGGCGATCTGACCTTCCCCATGGCCCTCTCCCTGTCCATAGCCTGAGCGATGAACAGCGCGTCGGGGTTGAGCTCCAGCACGCTGTTGAGACACGGACCGCTCTTATCTATCAGAGCGATACGCTCCATATAGGTCTTCACCAGCTCCTCGGACGTAGTTTCACCGGCCTCGAGCATCATCCTTGCTTTTTCGACCGTAAGTTCTATGACATCGACCATGGGTCCCTCCTGATCATTCTCACTGCAAAAGATACGTTTACATCTATTATTTACCATTCGCGCGGGACATATGCAATAGTCTTGATGTTCTGTTTTTTATACATTTTTGTGCATGATGCGCCATTCGTACCGCGCAGGCTATCGCTCAAAAGCGCTCGGATGTGGTATCATCAGATCAGAAGATCCGGAGGAGACATGGACATTAAGAAAAGCGAAAACAGAAGCGACGCGAGGATATATGACAGGGAGACGCTGCTCAGGCTGGCGAAACCCATGAAAAGAGGCCTTCTGAGGCTCGTATTCAGCAGGTTCTTCCTCATCGTGCTCTTCATAGTCTTCGAGGTGCTGCTGGTCCTGAGCTTCTACGACCGGCTGCAGGAGTATCTGAACTACCTCTCCGCCTTCCAGGCTCTGTTCACCGTGGTCATGGTCGTATACCTCTTCAACAGTTCCATGGATTCGTCGGCCAGACTTACCTGGATGTTCATCATCGCCCTCGCGCCCCTGCCCGGAGCGGCCCTCCTCTGGTTCACCCAGACCAGCGTGGGCCACAGGCTGATCAAGATGAGATTCGCCCAGCTCACCGAAGAGACCCGGGGGATGCTGGAGCAGGACGAGAAGATCCTCTACGAGGTGGGAGCGAGAGATCCGTCGGCGGCTGACCTCAAGCATTTTCTCGATCTCAGCGGGGACTTTCCCATCTACGGCGACACCAGGACCGACTATCTTCCCAGCGGAGAGGACGCCTTCAACGCCATGCTCAGAGAGCTCGCCAAGGCCAGGAAGACCATATTCATGGAGTTCTTCATCATCGAGGAAGGCTACATGTGGAGCGAGATCCTGAAGATCCTGGTCCGCAAGGCCGAAGAAGGGGTGGACGTCAGGGTCATGTACGACGGGATGTGCGACATGTTCAACCTTCCCATGGACTACTGCAGAAGGCTCCAGGCTAAAGGCATCAAGGCCAAGAAATTCGCGCCCATAAGGCCCGTCGTGTCCTCCCACTACAATTACAGGGACCACCGCAAGATCATGGTCATCGACGGAAAGACCGCCTTCACCGGAGGCGTCAACCTGGCGGACGAATACATAAACAAAAAAGACAGGTTCGGCCACTGGAAGGACGCGGCCCTCATGGTCAGGGGCGGAGCCGCCAAGAGCTTTGAACTCATGTTCCTGAACATGTGGAACATCGACGAGAAGACCACGGACCTCAGCCCGCTTAAGGATATCCCCAAGGACGCCGAAAAGACCAGAGAGAAAGGCTACGTGATGCCCTACTCCGACTGCCCTCTGGACGAATTCAAGGCCGGAGAGAACGTCTACATGGACATCATCAACAGGGCCCACGACCACGTCTGGATCATGACCCCCTACCTGATACTGGACGACGAGCTCAGGACCTCCATCAGGTTCGCCGCCCAGAGAGGCATCGATATCAGGATCATCCTGCCGGGGATCCCCGACAAGAAGATGGCCTATGCCCTGGCCAAATCCCACTACAAGGACCTCATATCCTCAGGGGTCAAGATCTACGAGTATACCCCCGGCTTCATCCACTCCAAGGTGTTCTCCTGCGACGGGGAAAGAGCGGTGGTCGGCACCATAAACCTGGATTATAGGAGCCTCTACCACCACTTTGAGTGCGCCGCCTACCTGTACGGCTGCCCGTGCATCGCAGACATCGACGAGGACTTCAACAGGACCTTCAGGCTCTGCCGCCGGGTCACTCCCCAGACCATCAAAAACGAGAAACTCTTTTACCGCGCAGCCGGCTCACTGCTGAAATTCCTGGCGCCGCTGATGTGATCGATATATAAAATGAAACGGACCCGCAGGGGTCCGTTTTTTGTCATCATGGTTTTGTGCAGTGCTGCTTTTTCGTGCCGTACCGGTCCCGTTCAATTGCGCATCAAGTTGTTGCGCAATTGCTCCATCGTTTGATCCCGGACCGCATTGAGGTGCGATCACTGCCACCTGGGTCTTTACTTCCTCCAGAAGCACCAAAGGCCGGGGTCCCTGTTCTCGCAGTCCTTGGCCAGGACCGCTCCGTCGCAGTAGATGAAATTGCCGTCGACTTCGACCTTGCCTTCTCTTCCCGGTTCGTCGAACTTGTCCGGCTCCTGGGAGGGATCGAGGACGCAGAACTTTCCGTCTTCGCGGACGGAGATGACGCAGATGTAGTGGCCTCCGTGGGTGAAGACGCCGGTGTAGCCATCCCTGTCTCCGCCGGAATTGGCGACGACGCAGCCGCCGGTCTCAAGGCATCTTTTGACCACTGCCATATCGTTGGTCCCCTCGTATCTCAGTCCCAGCTTTTCGCAGAGAGCGGGAGCGTAGAGCTTGTAATCGGTGCCGGGGGCGTGGTTCGCTCCGCAGTCGTAGGAAAGCTGCAGGGCGTCGACGAGATCGAACTTTGGATCGATCAGGAGCCTGTCCGCCACCATGACCGCGCAGCAAAGGCCGCAGGCCGTCATGTAGAAGGTCGAATTGTGGAGCCTCTCATTGTCGGGATGATCGGTATCGCACTTGTAGAGCATGTAGGGATAGCGGTGCTGGTTGAGATACTTCATTTTCGTGTTCCTTTCGTGATGCTGGCGGAGTTTTGTCCGCGATACGCGCATTTTATATCCTGCGAGATGCAAAAATCAAGTGATCTGCGGGCTTTATCCGCGGATATCGCGCTTTTATGCATTAAAATGCCGGCATCCCGCCGGCACGGATCATTTACTTTCTCCAGAAGCAGAAGAAGCCCGGGTCCCTGTTGTCGCAGTCCCTGATAAGCACCTCGCCGGAGCAGAGGCAGAACTTTCCCCTGACCTCCACCTTGCCAGAGGTCTCGGGAGCGTCGAACTTTCCCGGCTCAAGATCCGGGTCCAGGACGCAGAACCTGCCGTCCTCCTCCTCGGAGATGACGACGAAATAATGGCCCCACTGGGAGAAGACCGACTTGTAGCCTTCCCGGTCCTCGCCGGAGTTGGCGACGACGCAGCCTCCGGTCCGAAGGCACCTTCTGACCTCTTCGATGTCGTTGGTGGTGACGTATCTCAGGCCGAACCTCTCGCAGATGGCGGGAGCGTAGACCTTGTAATCAGTGCCGGGAGCGTGGTTGGCGCCGCACTGATAGTTGAGTTCAAGCGCCTCGACGACCCCAAAGTCCGAGGCGTCGGTGAGCCTGTCCACCAGCATCACCGTGGAGCAGATGCCGCAGGCGCTCATGGGGAAGGTGGTCCTGTAGTGCTTCTCTTCGTCGGGATCGCCCGAATTGCATATATAGAGAAGATGGGGATAGTCGTGCTGGTTGATATAGACCATTCCGGTGTTCCTTTCGATGACTGTTCGTCGGAGCGAAGGCCCCGCAGCAGACATTTTATAAGCGGAAGGAGATCAATGCAACCATAATGATGCCGAGAATACAATTTTTTTCATCGGAGGCTGTCATCTTCGGGATGAGCCGGAAATGCTGTCCGCGGCACCTGCATACGGTAAGACCGGAATGACCGCCGGAGTTTTTCTTTGTAAAAAAACATCAGCCGGCGCAATGCCGGCCTTTATCACAGAAAAGCTGCGATGAGAGACAGGACGAGGAAGACCGCCGCGATGGCGAATTCCTCCCTGCAGACCCTGCCCCGGCGGTTCTCCATCTCGTACTCGGGACGGCTGCCCAGCTCGGACTTTCCAGGGCCGTAGTCCTTCATGGTGAAGGATTCGATGATCTTTTTGACGCTGTAGATCACACCGCTGAAGAATCCCAGGTGCAGAGCGTACTGAAACAGAGCGTAGACCAGCAGGACTATGCCCCCGAAGAACAGAGCGTTGCTTATGAAGGCTGCCGCGCCCTGGCCTTTATGTATGAAAGCCGCCGCGCCGGTGCCGATGACGGCGCCGAGAGCAGCTGCCTTAAGAAGTCTGATCTTATCCACTTTCCACCTCCGGCAGAGAAAAGGACCTTATTCCCTGCAGGCAATATCCTGTTTGATTATATCAGATACTCACAGGCCATGGAATAGACACGATCGATTCTTTGCGCGTATAGGGCGAAAAACAGATAGTAAATGTTATCTTTAACGACAATTATATTATCCGATAATGCGCGGACACTAAAAAAAAAAATATTGCTTTACTTATCATATCATTTAGCTATAATATATTTCATGAACGGCACAGCCCGTTTCAGATCTGTTTTCTTAGTCATGCCGCCCGCGCGGTATGACCTGTTTAGAAAAGGAGAAAAATATGAAGAAAGTGTTAGCCATCCTGCTCGTATCGCTGATGGTGATCTCCCTCTTCGCCGGCTGCGGCAAGAAGGAAGTCGACATCACTCCGAGCGCACCTCCTGCGGAGACTGCAAAGCCCGCAGAGACCACCCAGCCTGCAGCGACTACACCTGCAGCGCCCTCAGAGCCCGCCAAGCCGGCTGAACCCGAGAAACCCAAGCCTGAAGGCGAGGGCACCCTCCGTTTTGCGGTCAACGCCGACATCTCGACTCTTAACGGTCATATGTATTCGATGAGCCGTGACGGCGACGCCGCGGACATGGTAGACATCTACCTCTATCGTTCCTACATCGGACCGGACTACAAGTTCCAGCGTCTGCCTGAATTCGCCGCTGATTTTCCCCAGCAGATGGACGACACCCGTACCGTCTGGCAGATCCCCCTCCGTCAGGGCCTGACCTGGGAGAACGGAGATCCCCTCAATGCTGATACTGTAATGTACAGCTATAAGATGCTGATCGATCCGAAGCTCCTCAACACCAGAGCATCCTACTTCAACAGCAACACCATCACCATCAAGAACGGCGCCGAGTACACCAAGGGCGAGTGCGAGTGGGAGGACGTCGGTCTGAAGAAGATCGATGACTACACCGTCGAGCTCACCACTGTCGGCCCCGTTACCGCAGACGAGATCGTGACCCACCTCAGCTTCAACTGCGCCATGGCCATGGTCCACGAGCCGACCTACGAGGCAGCCATGAACGCCGACCGCACCCAGACCATGTACGGCACCAGCAAGGACACCTTCATGTCCGCCGGTTCCTACATCCTTAAGGAATGGATCCCCGGCGCTTCCGTCACCTACGAGAAGAACCCCAACTGGGTATTCGCCGACAAGATCTGGGCTCATGAAGTCACTGAGCGTGTCGTCACCGACAACTCCACCACCCTTCAGATGTTCCTCAACGGCGAGATCGACTACGTATCCCTGGGTGCCGAAGAGTACCTTCAGTACAAGGAAGATCCCCGTCTGATCGAATCCAACGCGACCTCCATGTATCACATCACCGTGAACATGAAGAACCCCGACAACCCCATCCTTGACAACCTGAACTTCCGCAAGGCCCTCTATCACGGCATCGACCGCGTGGCCGTCGCCAACATCGGAAGCGCCATCCCCGCCTGGTACATCCAGCCCCTGATGGTCATAGGCGACCTCTCCACCGGCGAGAGCTTCAGAGAGCTGCAGCAGAAGAAGCATCCCGAGTACACCCCCGAGAACTGGGCCTACGATCCCGCCCTTGCCAAGGAATGCTTCGACAAGGCTCTCGAAGAGACCGGTATCAGCAAGGTCTCCGTCGAACTGCTGTACAGCAGCGACAACTCCAAATATAAGGCCTGCTCCGAGTTCCTGCAGAAATCCCTGGCCGAGATCTTCGGCGCCGACCGCTTCACTCTGGAGATCCAGGGCATGCCCAACTCCCAGATGACCGCTACCAAGAAGTCCTGGAAGGACAACCCGTCCGTCTACGACCTCGGCTGGGGCGGCTGGTCCACCTCCAAGATCGCTCCCTGGAACGGCTACAACGTATGGCGTTCCAGCTACGCTCAGAAGAACGAGCCCTATTTCCAGCCCGAGCTGGACGAGCTCTGGGTAAAAGCCAACCAGACCGAAGAGCGCTTCGACAAGGAAAAGCAGCTCGAGATGGCCTTCGAGATGGAGCAGATCATGCTCAGAGACCTGCCCATCATCCCCGTCATGGAGAACCCCAACAGATACCTCAAGTCTGACCGCGTCATCCTGCCCACTCCCGACAACAGCTACGTTGTAAACGTCGGCTTCGGCTGGAAGTACGCCCGCGTTGCTGACTAGCATCAAAACAGCAGGTCAGGCAGAAAAAACTCTGACGCGAAACTGACCGACGGGCTGCGGTATCGTCCGCAGCCCGCCGATTTCCTTATTCTGCCAACACAGAAAGGACACGTTTATGACGAAGTATATCCTTCAGCGTCTGCTTGCTACGGTGATCACATTGTTCGTCATACTGACCATCGGATTCATCGTCATAAGGCTGATGCCGGGCAGCATCTTCGAGGGTTACGATGAGATGACCCCCGAAATGATGGCCCAGCTGAACGCCAAATACAATTTTGACAAGCCGGTGATCGTTCAGTATTTCATCTACATGCGCAACATCCTGGTCCACTGGGACTGGGGCATCTCCCTTAAGATGAACCCCAACGTTCCGGTCTGGACCATCGTAAGACAGAAGATCCCCGTAACACTGTACGTCAACCTCTATTCCCTTATGATCTCCCTGCCTTTGGGCATGATCGCGGGCATCGCGATGGCCCTCAAAAAGAACAGCGGGATCGACTACGGGATCTCCTTCCTGGTAGTCATATTCATATCGGTGCCCTCCTTCGTATTCGCCACGGGGATGCAATACTTCCTGGCATATAAATTCGGATGGTTCCCGATAATCTACGACGTCAACGCCGTGGGCTCGGCCAAGCTCCACTCGCTGGTCCTGCCCATCCTTGCCCTCGCCTTCAGCCCCATCGCAAGGGTCGCAAGATATCTGAGAGCCGAGCTGGCGGAGACCATCAATTCCGAGTACATGCTGCTCGCACGCACCAAGGGCCTTACCTACACCCAGGCGACCCTGCGCCACGGCATCCGCAACTCGCTGGTCCCCCTGATGAACATCATCATCCCCATGTTCACCACCATCATGGGCGGAAGCCTGGTAGTCGAGAGGATCTTCGCGATCCCCGGCATGGGCGGTCTCATGATCAACGCCATCAATACCAGCGACCACCAGGTCACCCTGGCCACGCTGATGTTCTACTCCTTCATCTCCATCATCACAATTCTTCTGGTCGACCTTTCCTACGGCATCGTTGACCCGCGCATCAGGATCGGAGGGAAGAAAGCAGAATGAAGATATTTGACAAGAAAGATTACGAAAACCTCGATACCTCGAAGCTCCGCCTGGTGCAGATGGAGGAATCGATCCATGATGCCAAGTTCGAGACCAAGCCCGTAGGCTTCTTCAAGGACGCCATGCTGCGTTTCCGCAAGAACAAGAGCTCGGTAGTGGCATCCATACTGATCGCTATCATCATCGTATTCGCCATCTTCGGCCCCATGATGAACGATCACGGCTTCAACGACCAGGATCTGAACAGGGTCAACGCTCCCCCGAAGATCAACGCTCTGGCCAATATGGGAGTCGACCTCTTCGACGGAGGTATGAGCATGGTGAACCGCAGGGTCGCCAACCTTGCAGACACCGAGCAGTATCCCGAAGGATCGATCCTCGACGTGTATAACCGCCGCTTCATCAACGGCATCGAGATGTGCGACCTGGAGGTCGACTACTACCTCTACAACCACGTGGACGATGTCTACTGGTTCGGCACCGATTACCTGGGCCGCGACCTGTGGACGCGTCTGTGGAGAGGCGCCAGAGTATCTCTGGTGATAGCCCTGGTCTCGGTCGTAGTCAACGTCGTCATCGGCGTCACCTACGGAAGCATCGCGGGCTACTACGGCGGCAAGATCGACATGGTCATGATGAGGATCACGGAGGTCATCAACGCCTTCCCCAACATAGTCGTCATGACCCTGTTCATCATGATATTCGGAACGGGGATCATGTCCATAATCCTGGCCCTCGTGGTCCGCGACTGGATCGGTACCGCAAGGCTCATCAGAGCCCAGTTCTACCGCTTCAAGGAGAACGAATACGTCCTCGCGGCCAGGACCCTGGGAGTCCCCGACAGGACCCTGATCTTCAGGCACATCCTGCCCAACTCCATAGGCCCCATCATCACCCGTACCGCACTGGCGGTCCCCGGAGCGATCTTCTCGGAGTCGTTCCTCGCCTACATAGGCCTCGGCCTCAAACCGCCTGAACCCTCCATAGGCATCCTGCTCTCCGAGGGACAGAAGGTTCTGCTCTACTACCCCACCCAGGTGCTGTTCCCGGCGATCCTCATCTCCGTACTGTGCATTTCGTTCAACATGTTCGGAAACGGTCTCAGAGATGCGTTCGACCCGACACAGCGCGGCGCGTAAGAAAGGAGGAAGACTATGGAACCCATCTTACAGGTAAAAGACCTCACAGTCTCCTTCAACGCCTACGCCGGCACCGTCCAGGCGGTCCGCGGAGTGTCCTTCGACCTCAATCCCCATGAGACTCTGGCCATCGTCGGAGAATCGGGCTCGGGAAAGAGCGTGACCATCAAGGCCATCCTGGGGATCCTCCCCAAGAACGGCAGGATCGTCAACGGAGAGATCTGGTATCAGGGCGAGGACATGGCCAAGTACAGCGAGTCCGACTTCTACAAGATCAGGGGAAAGAAGATCTCTCTGGTCTTCCAGGATCCCCTCTCCGCCCTCAACCCGATCATGAAGATCGGAAAGCAGATCACCGAGGCGCTGATCCTCAGCAAGTCCATCGAAAAGAGCAAGGCTAAGGAAAGGGCCATCGAACTGATGGAGGCCGTCGGCATCCCCGACCCCGAGATCAGATACGATCAGTATCCCTTCCAGTTCTCCGGCGGAATGCGCCAGAGGATCGTCATCGCCATAGCTTTGGCCTCCAACCCGGAGCTGCTGATCTGCGACGAACCGACCACCGCCCTGGACGTCACCATCCAGGCGAAGATACTGGATCTGATCAACGAGATCAAGCGCAGGCAGGACCTCTCGATCATATTCATCACCCACGACATGGGCGTCGTAGCCAACATGGCGGACAGGATCTGCGTCATGTACGCAGGAAAGATCGTGGAATTCGGCACGGCCAACGAGATCTTCTACGAGCCTGCCCATCCCTATACCTGGGCCCTGCTTTCCGCCATGCCCGATCTTGACACCAAGGAAAAGCTCTTCGCCATCCCCGGAGCTCCCCCCAACATGCTGGTCCCCCCCAAGGGCGACGCCTTCGCTGCGAGGAACAAATACGCCCTGGAGCTGGATTTCGAAGAGGAGCCTCCGTATTTCAAGCTCTCCGACACCCATTACGCGGCCACATGGCTGCTCCATCCCGACGCTCCCAAGGTCGAGATGCCCGAGATACTAAAGAACCGCATAGCGAGAATGATAGAAAAGGAGGCAGCACGCGATGGCAGACAATAACCGTGAGCCCCTGCTTGAGGTCAAAGACCTGAGCATGCACTTCGTCACCAAGAAGCGCGGCAGAGTCAACAGGGTCAAGGCCGTTGACCACGTCTCCTTCAACATTTATCCCGGCGAGACCTTCGGAATGGTGGGCGAATCCGGCTGCGGAAAGACCACCTGCGGGCGCACCATAATACGCCTCTACGACCCCACCGGCGGCGACATCATCTACAAGGGCCGCTCCATCGGCGGCAAGATGGACAAGGAGAAGCGCAAGTATATCACCGAGAACATCGCCATGGTCTTCCAGGACCCCATAGCCTCA
>JAFRQL010000014.1 GCA_017428655.1 Bacillota bacterium
CAGGTTCGCCAAGGCTATGCCCTGCCTGGTGGTCGACAGCGTCACCGCCGAGAAGGAGAGCGAAGGCATCTACAAGGTCACCGCGGTGATCGGCAACACCGGATACCTTCCCACCAACATCTCCGACGAGGCTCTGAACATCGGAAAGGCCAAGGAGGTCCAGGTCTGCCTTGAAGGCGAGGGCGTTCAGGTCATCAGCGGCAAGGAAGACATGAAGATCGGGCACCTGTCCGGCTACAGCCGCACCCAGACCGGCGCCTACTTCTACGGCAACGTCGGCACTAGAGCCAGCGCCCCGGCGAAGAAGAAGCTGGAATGGGTCGTAAAGGCTCCTGCAGGCACAAAGCTCACCGTGAAAGCGGCCTCCCAGAAGGCCGGCCAGGCCGAGCTTTCCGTGGAGCTCTGCTGATCCAAAGATATCAAAAACAAAACGGGACCGGTCCCTTCGGGGACCGGTCTTTTGATCTTTTTAACGGCGTTAATTGCGCTGGCGCGGAAATAAAACGTGGAGACTGCCCGCATATATCAATTCTTCTCAGCAGTCCTTCCCTTTTCGGAGAAGATGCAGGTGAACCCGCAGAGGACCGCGCAGACGATGACGATCATAAGGCAGGGAAGATAGGCGCCCGCCCTGTCGCTGATCACCCCGTAAAGGGAGGTGAAGGTCGCGTAGCCTATGGTCTGGAGCATGTTGACCGTGGCGAACACCTCACCGTAACGCTCCTTGGCCACGTTCTGGACTATGGTCGGCATACCGACGGTAGAGACCGAGAAAGCGGCGGGATAAAGGCAGACCGCCGCGATGATACCGGCGGGGATCTTAGTCAGGGTCATCAGCATCAGGCAGGCCGCGATGGTGATCCCCAGGTAGATCAGGCAGGACTTGACCGCCCCCACCCTGTCAGCCAGGATACCGTATACGATCTTCCAGATCGAATTGAAGATGCTCTGAAAGGACACCACCGTTGCGCCGAAGCTCAGGCTGTAGCCCAGGGTCACCGCATAGGACGAAAAATGGGTGTTCATGCCGGTGGCGCCCGCGATGCAGAGGGGCATCATGCAGAGCATGGCCATGACGAAGACGGGGATCTGGGTCCTGCCCTTCCGGACGGTCTGGCCGTCCTTCCCCTTGACCGGAGCGTCCTCTTCGTTTTCGTTGAGATGGGTCGTGTAGGCCGCGGGAAGGGAGAGCGCCGCGATCATGACCGCAAGGAGCCTGAAGGCGGTCTGATAGCCGGCGGAGGAGATTATCTTCCCCAGTATAGGGTTCATGACCGCGGCCGCGATGCCGGTGAACGCCATGGCGATGCCCAGCTTGGAAGCGCTCCTTCCGCCGAACCAGCTGCGCAGCACGATGGATACGGTGAGATTCTTAAAGCATATGTCTCCGATGCCGATGACCGCCGCGAGGATGTAGAAATACGGCAGCTTCCTGACGTAGGAAAGGAGAAGTACCCCTGCGGACGTCATGATGACTCCGATGCACATCACGATATTGATCGGCTTCTTTTTTATGAGCCTTGCGACTCCCTGGCCCGCGAAGGCCGACGACAGGCTGATTATGGTCGAGATGACGGCGACCTGCCCTCTTCCGGTGCCCAGGCTCTCCGCTATTGGAGTATAGAAGATGCCGATGCAGTTGCTGATAAGACCGATGCTGCAGCCTACGAGGATGCAGCACTTGATGAGTATGCTCATCTGTATTTTGCTGAGTTCAGTCATAAGACCTCCGTTTTTATTTGATATCAGGGCCTTCGCCCTTCTTATTTAACGATGGAAAAGCCGGCCTTCTCATGCTTTCTCCTGTCTTCCCGCCGCATAGCAGACCGCGGCGCAGAGGACGGCGCATACCGCAACGATGAGAAGGCAGGGGATATA